>JAWOFK010000073.1:0-107579 GCA_046497565.1 Dehalococcoidia bacterium | reverse complement strand
GAGAAGGGAGAGCGGATACATATCAGGCAAACCGGAGACCCCGAGCCCTTCCATCTCGAGGTCTATCGCGCTCTGGGGTTGCCTCCTAATCCACTCAAGACCAAACGAATCAAAAAGATGTAGTGTCCATAAAACGCCTGGTTTACCTGTTTTAGCTTCGGTTTTGGGTGGTCAATGGTAAAGATGGGTTAGCCACTTCGCTGTTTTTCATGATGCCTTTTGCCCGCCCTCTCCTGTACTTTATCTATTATGATACCTTATTTCCCGACCCTGTGATAACTCCCATGGAATGGGAGCGCTTTCGACGGTCTCATAGATTGCCCCGGGCATGGGTGTCTGAGAAAACTCGTGGCATTGGTAGAAAGTCAGTAAACGGGGGGATAGGGGGCTAACTCCCGCCTCTCAATACCAACCTATAGATGGACTTTTTCTATCAATGGCCAAATTCTATGTGCTGTTCTGCTTTACGCTCAGAATGGGAAGTGGGGGAGAACCTTGTCAGGGTACAGGACGAGGAGGACCCCGATAATTGCCGGCCACTGGGCGATATACATCACCAGCGGATGTCTTCCCGGAAAAGTCAGCGTGGAGGTGACAGAGTCGTTGAAGTCACGAATACTGAATATCCTCTTTCCCCCGGGGTATAGCATTTTGCCACAAAACATCCCCACAAGAAAAAGGCCGAACCATGGCAGCAGTGGCGAGTAATCCAGCGTCCTGAAGCCATGTGGCATCAGCCCCAGCCAGAGCAGCCAGGGAAAGTCAACAAGAACCCTTTGTTCCTGCAGGTAAATGCCTGCTGCCAGCAGAGCAGCACCCAGTACCAGGTTGATGAAGCGGAATCTTAAGAAAAGGGGACCGAGCATGAACGCAATCCCGAAGAAGTGGAGTATGCCGAAGCGGACATATTCATTTGGAGCGATCAGCCACGTAAGTAAAGTAATCACCATGGCCCATGCGAATATTTTCAGGCCTCTGAGCACAAACCCCGACCTTTTCTTTGATCGGGAATGGCTGATTGTGAGCGACACTCCGGCAAGGAAAGTGAAACTTGCGACGATCGCTCTGGCAATCCACCACCAGAATCCATGATACGGGCCGGGCACCCCGGTGTTTTGGATATTGAGGTAGTTAAGCAGATAGAGCGCATGGAAGGTTACCATCATTACTACGACGACGGTGCGTAATAAATCTATCTCCCAGAACCGTTTATGCGTACTGATATAGGTATAAGTTGGGCTTTCCATTTGTGAAGTTGCCAGCACGATTTTATCATGTCTTGAGGAATCACTTAACACCAGCCCTCTCGCCGGCCACGCTCAAAACCCTGGCCACTTTCAACGCACTATTTGGTCAAAAGAGTAGACCTGTGCTTACTTGACCAGGGCCTTCCTGCCGACGACCTCGTGCCTGTCATACCACCTGCGGATGGCCTCCGCTACCTCTTCAGGGCTATCAAGGACTCTCAAGAGGTCGAAATCATGCTCAGAGATATACTTCCTGAATAAGACCGAGTTCCGCAGCCAGTCCAGAAATCCCGTCCAGAATTCGCTGTTGAACAGTATTACGGGGAAGGGTCTTATCTTGTGGGTCTGCATCAGGGTTAGCACCTCGGTCAGCTCATCAAGCGTGCCCAAGCCACCCGGCATTATGAGAAAGGCAACAGCATATTTGACCAGCATGACCTTGCGAGTAAAGAAGTGATTGAACGTTATCGATTTCGTGGCGTAGGCGTTGCAGGCCTGTTCTTCGGGAAGCAAGATATTCAGCCCCACCGACGTGACGCCGGCTTTTTGTGCACCCTTGTTGGCTGCCTCCATTACGCCCGGCCCACCGCCGGTTATGATGGAGAAGCCCAGCTGTCCAAGCCGATAGGCTATTTCTTCCGTCTGTGCATATAGTCGGTGGTCCACTTCCAGCCTGGCCGAACCGTATACGGTCACGGCCGGCTCAATACCGGAGAGATTATCAAAGCCCTCTACAAACTCGCCGATTATGCGAAACATTCGCCAGGACTCTTCCTTGGCCAGTTCATTTATCTCGTATTCGTACGGCATATCGCCCTCCCTTAAAAAGCACACATCGGTATCCAGATGAGTTGAGTACACTGGCTGGTGCAGCCTTGACGTGGTATTGTATCACTGCTTTCTTAGATTATTCCAGCGAGTTGATGGTGATGGCGGTTTCCAGTCGGGATTTAATGTCCTTTCCCCAGAACATACCGTGGGATGGAGCTGTGCGAGCAGGATCGTAGGAGGCAGCTAAGGCGATATGGCGATTGGAAACAACGAGTCCCAGGCTGGGGTCAAACCCGATCCAGCCAGCGCCCGGCATAAACACCTCGGCCCAGGAATGCAACTCCGGTCTTTCCCGCGAGCTTAACGGAACGTGGTATCCGCTGACAAAGCGTGCGGCTAAACCGAGAGAGCGACAGGCCACGATATAGAGCCAGGCATAGTCGCGACAGGTCCCCTTTCCTTTCTGAAGCGTTTTTTCAGGTGCCCAGGGATCTCCACGTTTTCTGTTTTCCCGCCTCAAGCTATTACATATGTGAGTCGATAGACGACTCAGAAACGGAACCGTTTCGTATTCAGCCTGAATGAGAACTGGTTTCAGGAAGTCATCGAGTTCTGGTGAGCCCTCTTGGTGAAGGACGTGGTACATGCCGAGCAATGACCTGTCCGGTTCCTGGTAAGTAAGAGGCAAGTGGGTCATTGCTGGTTCTGTGAGAATGAAATCAAAGGGGTTGCTGTCGGAGGTCTCCACTCTGAGATGTGATGCAATCTCCAGGCTTTGGTGTTCTCCCTGGAACCACGCGGTAGTCATTGCATTGTTTTCGCTGTCGGTATGGTTCGTTAAGAGAGATGGAGACGGCTTGATGTTCAGTTCAAACCGCAGGACCTGCTGTCTGGTATCAGCGCGCGCTCTCAAGCGAATATTTTGTGTCCCCAGCACTATCGGTTGCGAGTAGTAGTAAGAAAGAGAATGGTCTATCTTCCAGCGCATAGCTTCAGTCCGTAATAGAGCGAATCCAGCTGGAGGGCATCCGGGAAATGCCACGCTTAAGCACGTTCTGCCACCAGTTGCTGATGGGGTAAAGTTCCTCGGCTTCGAAGCGTCTCGCAATAAGTGAGTAAGAGTCTTTCTGGTAGTAAACGACATCGATCGGGTAATCGACATCGCTCGCCGCAATGCGGGTCGAGTCGAAGGCCAGAAACACCAGTTTCAACGCGTTTCCCAGACTCGACTGGTATGTGAGAACTCGCCGGAGTATGGGCCTACCGAAGGCAGATTCCCCGATAACATAGTAGGGACTATCCTCGGCGGCCTCAACCCAATTCCCTTCCGGATACAGCATGTACAGCTTGTGCTCTTTGTCCTCTTCCAGCTGCCCGCCGATGATGCATGTCAGGTTAAAACTGTAACCGCCATCTCTCAGCGCCTCCTGGTCTTCTCCCTTGACACGGCGTACCTGCTCGGCGAACTTGTTGACGGCGATATACAATCGGCTGAAAGACTCGTCTTGTTCCTCCAGCAACTCATTGAAATAGGTCAAGGCTTTATCCCTGGCAGAGCGGAGACCGCTGGTCATGATGAACATAGAGTGATTTTCTCTCTGTATGATTGTGGTCTTGGGCGCGCTTGAATATTGTGTGCCGCTGGTCACGCGAGTGTCGGAAAGGCCAACCAATCCCTTTTCCACCTTTACGCCAATGCAAAATGTCATCTTGTTCTCCTTCCGGTGGTCATGGTTTCAGGTGCCTGGGCCATGAAAAACGAGATGGTAATGGCATCACCTACCTTATTGAGTTTCAGCTGGAGTGCATCTATGTATTCGTGGAGGCCGGCCTGAACAATCTCGTTCACATCTGCGTATTCAATCTCCGCCCTCAGCATACCCAACTGCCGTTCTGCCAGGGTCGAATAACCTCCCAGTGGAGTCATGGTAACTATGTGCAAAGACGCGTCACATTCTCTGAGACAATATTTAATCGACCGTGGAAAATCAGGTTGAAAAAAGAGGAACTGGACGATGCTTGACGGGGTTATCTGGTGATATTGTTTACGGTACATGTCAAGAGCGCTGGCGGATTTCAAGAGAGCAGCCCACTGCAACGTATCGTAGGCTGTCCCCACGTACCCAATTTCAGGCAGGAGCATAAAGTATTTTACATCCAGAAGCCTGGAAGTCTTGTCCGCTCTTTCCAGAAGATGGCCCATTCGGATGAAATGCCAGGCTTCGTTATGGGCCATAGTGCTCTCCGCCAGTCCGACCAGCAGTTGACTGTAATTTTTGACCTTCGTGAAGAAGCTGGTCGGGCTGGAAAACGCTTCGGTGCGGGATCCGGGCTTCAGCAGGAACAGGTAGAATTCGTTAATACATAGCCACATTTCCATGGTAATTGTTTCACGTATCGTACGGGCGTTCTCCCGTGCCTTGCTAACGCAGGAGATAATTGAGTTCGGGTTGTTCAGGTTGAAGACAAGGAAGTTGACCACGTTTTTCTGGTTTGCGCTGCTGTACTGTGTGGTAAACAGTTCATCATCCGCAGTGATGCGGATAAGCGGCTCCCACTGGAGACTAATATCCATCGGGATATCAAGAATCAACCTGAGATTGACATCGATAAACCGAGCGGAGTTTTCTGCTCTCTCGATATAACGTGACATCCAGAAAATAGATTCAGCGACTCTACTCAGCATTTATGTCACCGCCTATCCATTTGGTTGGACGGGTTTGATGGCGCCGCGGGTTTACCGTCACCGGCCTGGAGTACCCAGGTATCTTTACTGCCACCCCCCTGTGAAGAGTTCACGACGAGCGATTCCCTGGGAAGGGCTACCCGCGTCAATCCGCCGGGCATCACCCAGATGTCGTCACCGTAGAGAATGTAAGGGCGAAAATCTACGTGTCGAGGTTCATAGTGATTATCGATTATCGTCGGGACACAGGACAGGTCCAATGTCGGCTGGGCGATATAATTCCGCGGATTAGCGTTTATCTTATCGACGAACTCGGCCTGCTGTTCCTTGGTGGAATGCGGACCAATGAGCATGCCGTAGCCGCCAGACTCGTTGACGGCTTTGATAACCAGCTCTTTGATGTTACGGGTAACATGTTTTCGCTCCTTGTCATCCCAGCATAGGTAGGTGGGCACATTGGGTAATATCATATCTTCACCGAGATAGTATTTTATCATCTCCGGCACATAGGCATAGATTGCCTTGTCATCGGCGACCCCGGTACCGAGACTATTGGCAATCGCAACGTGGCCGTTGCGATACACATCGAGGATTCCGGGAATACCGAGGACTGAATCCTCCTGGAAACTAAGCGGGTCGATAAAATCGTCATCAATGCGACGGTAGATGATATCCACCTGCTTGAAGCCATATATCGTCTTCATACAGACAAATCCTTCGACCACGATAAGGTCTCGTCCCTCGACGAGTTCTACTCCCATCTGACGCGCCAGAAAAGAGTGCTCGAAATAGGCTGAGTTAAAGATGCCCGGAGTCAGTACAGCAATGGTTGGCGAATCTAAATTTGTCGGTGCCAGGTAGCTCAGCATTTCGTATAGCTTGTTGGGATAATCGTCGATTGGGTGGACTCTCATCGTCTCGAATATTCCGGGAAAGGTACGCTTAAGCACCTCGCGGTTTTCCAGCGCGTAGGACACTCCTGAAGGGCATCGGAGGTTGTCTTCAAGGACATAGAGCCGACCGTCAGAACTGCGGACGATATCTGTACCGGTGACATGGCACCAGATGCTTTTCGGTGGGTGAAACCCGGCACATTGCGGGCGGTAAGATTTTGCAGACATAATGATTTCTTCCGGGACAACCTTGTCCTTGACTATTTTCTGGTCGTTGTAGACGTCGTCGATGAACTGGTTGAGGACATAGATTCTCTGTTTTAAACCACGTTCGATGATATCCCAATCTTGCGGGTCAATAATCCGCGGGATGATATCAAATGGGAAGATACGGTCAATCTGCTCCTGCTGTTCTCCATACAAAGCAAACGTTATCCCGGCATGGAGCAGAGCAGATTCTGCGGCTCTTTTCCAGCGCAGCATTTTCTTGTTCGATAACCGGTTTATTCTGCGGATAAATGGCAGTATCGAAGGACGGGGAACGCCATCAGCCTCGAAATATTCATCGTAGTGTGACTCGGTTTGATAGTTGTCGAATTTCATTGGTACCTTTACCAGAGATTCCTCTCAGAGAAATCCATATGCTCGATGAAATACTGATTGAAGTCGGAACGCCACGAAAGCTCGATGTGTTCAATGAATTGGGGAAGCTCGGCAGCCTTCTGCCAGTAACGTTTGACCAGAAGGACCATGGAGGCCCCCGTGCTGGCGGCGTTACCCAATGACCTGACGATTTCGGGGTCAACTTCGGGGATGAGCCCCGTGCGCAGGGCACTGTAGTGGTTAACATAGTTCCCCAGCGCCCCAGCGAGATATACATGGTGAATATCCGATACCCCGAGGCCAAGCTCATCCATCAGGGTCTTAATGCCAGCGGCAATGGCTCCCTTGGCAAGCTGGAATTCGCGAACATCTTTCTGGGTGAGATAGATTGGCCTCTGGTGATTGCTTTCCTCAGCAGAAGCGACGAGAAAGCTATTAACCCCCGAACGGGTAACTATCCGTGCATTCAGGTCACGGGCTGTCTTGCGCCGGGAAGGACGAATGAGTCCATTCTTATCGATTATGCCGCAGTGCAAGAGTACAGCGACCAGGTCGACCAGCCCGCTGCCGCACATTCCTTCCGGCTTGATATTGCCGACAACCCGATAAGACAGGTGCCCATCTTCGAGGCTGACACCCTCAATAGCTCCTGCCCTGGCTATCATGCCATGTGTAATTTTCGCTCCCTCCAGAGCAGGACCAGCCGCTGCTGAGCACGTCAGCAGTCTCTCGCCATTGCCGAGGAAAACTTCTCCGTTGGTGCCGAGGTCCACCCCCAGTATGACTTCGTCCTGCTGTTCGGCAACCCCGGAAGCGATGATGAAACTGAGCAGGTCCCCGCCGATGTAGCCGGATTGCATGGGCAGGGTGTAGAGTAGAGCCGCCGGATGTAACTGGAGGCCGACGTCTGCGGCATGAACAATCAGGCCGTCGGTCAAAACGGGAGAGAAGGGCGCTTGCGCGATGCCAGCGGGCGATAATCCGAGAAGAAGATGCTGCATGGTTGTGTTACCGGCGGCAACGGCAACGAAGATATCCTCTGGCTGGATGCCAGCTGTGGTTAGCATGTTTGCCGTAATCTGATTCAAGTCCTTGAGAATGAGAGATTGCAGGGTTTTCACCCCCCTCGGGTGTTCTTGGCAATACCGCAGACGGCTGATCAAGTCGGGCCCATATCGCTTCTGACTGTTGAGGCAGGAACCGACAGCGACCTCGCTTCCGTCTACCAGACTGAGGAGCTTGCCTACCAGTGTGCTGGTACCGAGGTCGAAAACCAGCCCATACTTGCTGTCTATACGCTCATCTTCCTGCCAGTCCAGTAGACAGTGTTCATGGAGGACCGCCACGCCGTGAAACTGGCTTTCATCCAGGCTCTGGCGCAGCATGCGCAGGCAATGGAGCGATGCTCTCAGATCCTGGTACTCGGGACCCAGACCTAATTTGATCAAGTCCAGGTCCGATAGTCCTTCATTCTGAATGCTGAAGGGCACGGTAACGAGGCGCTTGTCTATCAGGGGTTCAAGCTGCGCTGGCGGTATATATCTGTCAGCGGGGATATGGCTGGTGGTAAGGATGTTGAAATACTCTGTGGTGTCCTCCGCTTCCCCGGTAGAGATTGCCAGGTCTCGATTTACCCTTGTGCGGCAGGCAAGGCGCATTCCTTCTTCTAGTTCCTCTTCATCAAGTAACGCCCTTTCTTCAACCGACGGCTCTTCTATTTCGGAGAGGATTTTTACCCGGCATTTGGCACACTTTCCCAGGCCACCACACTCCCCTGCCAACTCCACCTCCGTCGACTGCAAGGCCTCCCAGATAGTCTGTCCGCGGGGAATACGAAACCATTTATCATCTGGTAAGACGTGCAGCCAGACATATCTTATCCTGCGTTTTCTCTTGTTCAATCTTTCCTTCACCGGAGAATTCATGTTCACTCCAGAGCTCGGGCCATTGTCCGGCTTGGCGGTACGCAACATAATTCAATATACACTAAACTGCAAATCTGTGAAATCTCTACTGGCTTCAGCTCTGAACTGCACATGTTCTGCACTAGAGTAGAGCGGCCAGTATCTTTTCCAGGTACGAATAATCTGCGTCTCCAACACGCAGAGATATCCCCAGGAATTCAGCCACTTCGTCAGCCTGCGGCATAAGGTCCGGGTCTGCCGGTTGTCGTATATAAAGCAGTCTTTGATATTGCCCAAAGCAGGACATCCTCATTTCCTCGTCTCTGAGTTCCAGGGGTCTCACGCAATATTCCTCGAAGTTTAGCAGGAGATTCTTCTCAACAAAATAGGTTCCCGCCGTCTCGTTAATAAGCTGCTGGAATCGCTCCTTGCCGAGCAGCATCTCATAACAGTAATGTCCCGGCACCTTGAACACTGCGTTTTGCTGGCAAAAATCCTCGATTTCAGGAAAGCACTCTCCGTAAACACAAATGATTCGTTCGTCGTTTTTCTTTGCCGATGTAATCGCTTTCTTGAGACGGGTTTTCAACTCCTGCGGTTTCAAGTGGAGATGCGATGGCAAATATGTAAAACGCAGGTCAGGATATCTGGCCTCCAGTTCAAGAGCATCGAAGGCCGGTTTGAAGACGTCACAAGCGATGATACGTGTGATTGTTGCGGTTCTATTGGACGTTGTCATCTCAGAAACTCTGTATGCCGGGAGAGGTTTTCACTATCTCAGCAATCAAGCCTGAGTCCAGAATACCGTCTCTGTGCTCCCTCAGGATACTCCGCACCACATCAGTGGCACGGCTCAACATATCGGGGCGGCCCCTTTCTTCCCACACATCGAAGTTATAGCGCACGCTCAGCTCGGGATAGAAGAACTCGTCCATCATATGCTCGACAGTATGGTCCTCCATGACGTAGTTCCCGCCGGGACCGACCTTCTCGATTACATCGAAGCCCAGGGTCTTTTCGGTAACCTTGATGCCTGCCAGTAGCCTGTGGATTATGGCGATGATTTCGTTATCGATGACATACTGTTCATAGGAAATGGAGTTTCCCGAGTCCAGTATTCCCGCTGCCAGGCGAACGCAGTCTGCGCCAGCCATAGCCACCATCAAATTAGATATGCTTTTTTCAATACCCGCCTGTATATCGGGTCTCTTCGCCTCCGTAAGTCCCCCCGAGACGTAAACAGGCAGGTTGTAGCGTCTTGCCAGCTGGACTGCGGCAGCATTCATCATTGCCATTTCTACTGAGCCTACGGCTAATTCCATTCTCCGCAAGTCCATGGTCATGGGCACCGCACTGTAGATTACTCTGGCTCCCGGACTCAGTACCTGGGTTATGGCCACCCCGGCCAGCGCTTCGGCATGCATCTGGGCAAGCGTACCGGCTAAACTGGCTGGTGCGGTGGCTCCGGCGATAGGTGCCGGCGCGCAGGTGACCGGAATCCCATGTGTAGTGCAAAACTCGAGAACGTTCAACGTGTTCAGTTCAATAGTGAGGGGGCTTATCGGGTTGGTAATTACAGAAACGAAGGGCTTCTCCCTGAGTCTATCCTCTCCTCCGGCAATTAAGCTGGCCAGTTGCCACATTTGCCGGACGCCTTCCAGGTTGTCGCAGCCTCCCATCACGTGCTTGGTGGTGTGGTTGAAGGCATGATAGAAGTCGTTCAGGTGGTAGTTTTGAGGTGCCAAATCGTGAACCTGGCAGGCGATGACGTAGAAACGAATACAGTCCAGGTGTTGCACCAGGGTAGCGGTGTTCGCCACATCCCTGAGCATGGTCAGGCGGTAACCGCCGGTTCTCATATCGAGGATACGGAAGACCCGCCCCCCGTTGGCGAAGTGAACCCTGCCCTTTCCTAAATCCAGGTCATTCTTGCCATCTCGGGAATACAGGGTGACACGGGACGGAGCACGACCCAGGACCTCGTCAAGCCACTCTTCGCCGAATCGTACCCTTTGTTCTTCATAATCAACCCGGGCTCCTGCTTTTCTGAATATGTCCAAAAAGGCGCTGTCATTGATCCTGACGCCGATGTGCTCCAGTATCCGGCGTCCGGTCTGGTCGATTTGTTCTATGTTCGCATGTGTCGGTGGTCTGTAATGCGTCGGATCTGCTCCCATAGTCGAAACCCCGGTCACTTCGCTCGAAGGATTCGCTCAATGTTTTGGAGGACTTTGTCTGGCTTGGCTGCCACCTGGTGCTCCAGAAGTATCCTCTTTGCCTCTGCGTTGCAGCGCTGGTAGAGTTCCGTAGCCCCTGCCCCTTGCCATGAATCGTAGCGCGAGCGGTCCAGAAGCCTGGGCAGAAACTGGGCCTCCATGAAATGCTCGAAGGTATGGTCATCCATGAGGAAAATAGAACCGGGGCCACCGGTCGCCACCCGTTCTATTGCTTCAAGTGCCAGTGTTTCCTTGTTGACCGGAATCCCCCGGGCGAAGAAGCGGCTCATTGCCACCAGTTCGTCGGCCATCGTCACCATCTCGAGCGAAGAAGTATTCCCGTATTCCAGGAAACCCACATCGTGAATCAGGTTGGCTCCGGACAGCATGGCAGTGATGATGGAAAACATGGCCTCCGCTCCGGCCTGGGCGTCCATAACCTTGGCGTCGGAGGCCCCGGCAAATGCCCATATGGGCAGGCCGTAGATTTCATCACGCATGTCGGCGAGTGCTGCCTGGGTGAGACTCCATTCGGGGCCGCCGTATGAGACAACGGTGGATTTCATATCGAGAACACTGACGTTGGGGCCAAACAAGAATGGGGCGCCTTTGCTGGCTAACTGGTGCACAGTGAGTCCGACCAGGTTTTCGGCAATGCCCATGGCCATGGCCCCGGCCAGTGTAACCGGCGCTCCGCCACCGGCATTGGAACCGGAAGGAAGGCAAATGGGTATTCTGTGTTCGGCACAGAAAATGAGTTTCTCCATCACGTTTTGCGGGAAACGCAACGGGCTGATGGCCTCCGAGTAGTTGAGTAGAAACGGCTTCTGCTGGAGGTTCTCTTCGCCCGACGCTACCTGGCAGGCAATCTCATGTATCCTGGCAATGTCTTTGCCGCTGTCGGCAATGAATACAATCGGTTTACTGGTGTTCTTGACCATCTCGGCAAAAACGTGCACGTATATTTCTTGGACCGGCACGTCTTCCGGGTTAGCCATAGACATGGCAAACGCCATGTTCTCCAGCCCGTCCACCAGATGGGCGAAATTAGCGACATCTTTCAGGACCGTCCGACGGCGCTGTCCGGTCTCCAGGTCCGCGGTAAATGTGGCGTCGGAACCGGTGCCGTAGAATGAATTGCCATCTGCAAGACACATCGCTTCATGGCCATTCTGGTCGTAGAGGTTGAATTGCCGGGGGGCTGATTTCATGGCTTTTTCGACTGCCGCGGCAGGGAGATAGAGCCAGTCACCGCGGGTAACCCTGGCTCCCGCGTCGACGAGCATTCTCAGCGCACCGGGATGCTCCATCTTGAAGCCGGTCTTCTCCAGAACCTCTAATGCGGCTGCGTGGATTGCCCATGCCTGCTCGCGGTTCATGACTTTCAGGTGGGGTTGGAAAGTAGCTGCTTCCAATGGTCTCATAGCAAACTCCTTGCATTTCTCTCAGGAAATGCCCAGTAACTCCTTGGCCTTACTCACAGCAGAGCCGGCATCGGATGCATAAGAGTCGGCGCCGATTTTCTGGGCATACTTCTCGGTAACCGGTGCTCCCCCAATCATTATCTTGACCTTCTTCCTGACTCCGGCTTCCTGTAGCGCGTCGATAGTATCGGCCATAGCTGGCATGGTAGTGGAAAGTAGCGCCGACATACCCACGATGTCTGGTGCCACCTCTTTCGTTTTCTCGACGAAATTTTGGGGAGGCACGTCTACACCCAGGTCCACGATTGTGAATCCGGCGCCTTCCATCATCATGGAAACGAGGTTCTTACCGATATCGTGCAGATCACCCTTGACGGTGCCCATCAACACCGTTCCCTTGGAAGTAACGTCACCCTCTTGAAAATGTGGCTTGAGCAGCTTGGTGCATTCTTGCATTGTCTTGGCAGAGCGCAACATCTGGGGGACGAATATCAGTCCCTTGGAAAATCTATCGCCTACTTCATTCATGGTGGCAATGAGCCCCTTATCAAGAATCTCTTGAGCACTTATGCCTGCATCCAGGGCGCTCTGCGTTTCGGCCACCGCTTTGTTGATGTCTCCCTTGCTAATAGCTTCGGACAATACCCTGAAGTCGCTCATTTTCAACCTCCTTACGCTGATTTTCGATCAAGTCCTGATTGCCGGACTATCATCCAACCATACGGCCGCTTTGATAGGCGTCGATGAAATTTCCACAGTATTCATCCCGTCCCAGGAGCATCTCCACCATAAGCAAGGTGGCCATGAGTTGCTTATCGGTCGGGTCCAGGATAACCGCAGACAGACCATAGGCAATACAAAGAGCCAGAAAGTTGCGGTTGATTAGATGGCGTTGTGGCAGACCGAAGGAAATATTGGAAAGGCCACAAATGGTGTTCACGCCCGGGAAGTCGTCCATTATCTTCCTGATGGCTCCCAAGGCGGCAATTCCCATGTCGGTGTTGACAGCAACAGGCTGTATCAGCGGGTCTACATAAATCTTCTCACGGGGAAACCCTGCGGCGGTAAGCTTGTTGACAAGTTCCGAGCCAACCTCGACTCTTTCTGCCGTGGTGATGGGCATTGCTGTTTTGGCCATGCAAAGTGCAACCACAGAGCAAGGCTGACGGGTAATCACCGGCAGAAGTGAGTGCAATCGCTCTTCTTCCAGGGAGATGGAATTGACCATCGGCTCGCCCTTGTGTAGCTTCATTGCTTCGGACAGGGCTTTGGGATTGGGACTATCCAGGCTCAAGGGCAGAGCAACTTCTTCCTGTACTGTCTCGGTCAGCCAGCACAGGCAGTCAACTTCCTGGTCGAGAAGAGTCCCGGCGTTTATGTCAATGTAGTGAGCTCCGGCCTCAGCTTGCTCGCGCGCCATGGTGGCGATAAAGGCGGCATCCCGATTTCTGACCGCTTCTTCGACGGTCTTTCGGCTCGTGTTTATCTTCTCACCCACGATGACCATAGTTAATCTCTCCTTCATCAAGCTGCTACCGCCAACCGGTGTATCCGCCCGCACCCGGCCCGCGCCGGTTCCCAATACAGACGAAAACAGCCGCAGAGCCTAATTGTAGCAACCAACAATGACGCTGTGCAACGATAACAGACATCAAGAGGTTACAATTGTGGCATTGCCACCATGTCCCTAGCATGCACGTGCATCCATTCTCTAACTTGCAGGCCTTCCTCGATTAGCTGCAAAACTCTTTCTTTTTCTTCCGGGAGTTTGTATCCTTCGTAGTCTTGCGTGAACAGAAGTCGGCCGGATTTCTTATACCAGGCATTCCTCATGTGGTCAAAACATAGACGAGATGTAACCGTCAAAGCTGCAATCATAGTTCTGAGCTCTCTCAGGAGCTCGTGGGGTGATGATAGCTGGTAGTCGCCCCTCTGGTATTCGTCGAATGCAGGCGTATTGGGTCTGGGTACGAAGGGGCGCAGCCTGATGTAGTGCGGGTCGATTTCGTTAAGCACCCGTGCCGTATTCTTCGCGTGCTGTTCGGCTTTGCTGCGACCTCCCAGACCGGGCATTACGTAGGCCGAGAACTCAAAACCAGCCTCCTTGGCCTTCCTTCCTGCCACGATGTGTTCTTCGGCAGTCACACCTTTATCGTAATGTCTCAGCAGTTCATCGTCACCGGACTCCAGGCCAACGTGCAATCTGTTCAAGCCGGCGGCCCTGATGTCCTTCAGTTCCTCCAGGCTCTTATGGCAAATGGTCTTGGTCCTGGCGTAGGAAGTAATCCTCTGCACACTCGGGAAAGTCTCCTTCAAGTACCTGATCACTTCGATTAAGTCAGGGGTGCGCATAATAAGCGAGTCGGCATCTTGAAGAAATACAGTACCGCCACCGGCGCTCAGCCACTCGAATACCGTAAGAAAACTGTAGCTCCGGCGCAGTTCCGGTTCTCTCTCGAGTATCTTTGCCCCGACAGCACTGTTTGTCCGGCCGGCGTACCCGAGCTGCCGTGATACCCGTGTGAGTTCATCACTGATCGCTTTGACCGCCTGGATATCCTGCTTGATTTCCTCCACCGTTCTCAACTGAAACTTCTCACGGTTGTAGGGCGTACCGTAACAAAACTTGCACCGACTCCAGGGACAATTCCGGGTTACGCGGAGCAGCAGAGAGCAACTTCCGCCTTCGCTAGGCGGTCTGATAGCACCAATTTCGAAGGAGTATGCGCTTAACTCCCTCATCTCGCCTCCCTGACACTTCCCGCTATCTGTTAGGTAACTCGTGTCATCCAATATTGCTGCCTCCCTTGATTACAGTGTCCTAGCGGTTATTATGCACGGTGCAAGAGCGTCATCGATTTACCTGAGAAAAGGATTGTCTCGCCGCTCTCGGCCGATGCTGGTCTTGGGTCCGTGCCCGGGCAGGACAACCGTTTGGTCCGGCAGGACCAGTAACTTGTCACGTATCGCGGAGGTCAGGAGATTATAGTCACCACCGGGGCCATCGGTCCGGCCGATGCTCATACTGAACAATGCGTCCCCGGTAAAGGCAACCCCATGTCCCACAAGGCATATACCGCCAGCGCTGTGGCCCGGAGTATGCAACACCTGAAATTTCAGGTCGCCAACGACGATGAAATCGCCATCCTTGAGCAGTCTGTTTGGCGGCGGTGGCTGCTTATAAGTCGGATCAAAGGCACTGAATTGACGGAAGTCATAACGCTCTATCATCTCAGCCTCGGCTATATGGACGGCAAAGCTTGCTCCGGTATGTTCAACGATGTCTCGAACGGCTCCTATGTGGTCCGGATGGGTGTGAGTAAGCACAACCAGGCCTACCTTGAGACCCAGTTCACGTATATGGCTCAGGATTGTGGTAGCATCCCCCGCCGGGTCAATGACCATACCGTCCCGCGTCTGCTCCGACGCAACGAGGTAGCAGTTTGTCCCAAAGGGCATTATCTCAACTGTTCTGTAAATCATTTTTGCCATCGGTAATCTCCATGAAATCAGATTGTCATATTCCGGCGCTCCCGCCAGGACACGGCCCTCAATACAGGGTTTGCAGGGTGAACTGAGAACTCTGGCCAGCGCTGTTCAGAGTTCACTGAGTTCTACCTGCGTGGCGCCCATGCCCCCGTGATAGCGGTCGGCCGGTCTATGAGCCTTGACCAGAGGATGCTTTGACAGGTAACGGCCGACTTCCAGGCGCAGTACGCCTGATCCCTTGCCGTGAACGACCAGAACGCGATATAACCCGGCCCGAAATGCTGCATACAGGAAATCATCGAGCCTGGGAAGGGCCTCATCCACAGTAAGGCGGTGTAAATCTATTTCTTGTTCAATCGGAATCATCTGTCAATTGCCGGACGGAAGTCGGGTCCACAACTTCTCGGCCGGACAGATTATACCATTATTTCGTGCCGGTTATCCGGGTATCCGTTCGGCCCGGCGCCCGCAGAGTTCAAACAGTGGCACAGGATGTGACAGGTGTGGCGCCCGGCATCGAAAGACGGGATGCTCGATGAGTGTCATCGACTACGTTGTGCCGATCGCCTGCTTCCTGCCGGATGCCGTCGTGGCTGTCTCGAAAGGCCTGGTTGTCTGTCCGGTGCCGGCCTGCTGTAATCAAAGCCCTGAAGGATCAGCCGCTCCAGCGGAGCGTCGAGAAGCCGCTCAAGGGCGCTTATCTTGTCAGCGTCGGCGCTGGTGACAAAGGTAATCGCACTGCCGTTTTTCTCAACCCTTCCGGTGCGGCCGATGCGGTGGATATAGGCATCGGTATTCTCTGGCATATCGTAGTTGATGACGTGTGAAATGCTCAATACATCGATACCGCGGGCGGCGATATCGGTTGCCACCAGGATCTTGATCGAGCCGTCACGGAAACCGTCCAGTGCGGCTTGACGTCGGTTCTGGGGCAGGTCGCCCTGCAAAGAAGTCACCCGATAGCCGTCTCTGGCCAGTTGCTGTGCCACGCGTTCGGCTCTGTGTTTGGTACGGGTGAAGACAAGCACCGACTCCATCTTGGTTCTATTCAGAATTTGCTTCAGCAAATTCGTCTTCAGGTGCTGTTGCACCGGGTACAGAGCGTGTGACACAGTTTTTGCCGGCAGCTGGGGGTCTACTTGCACTGTGACCGGGTCGTGCAGGATTTCGCGCGCCAGTCGCCGGATATCGGCGGGCATGGTAGCCGAGAAAAGCAGTGTCTGGTGTTTGTGCAGGATGCATCTCAGAATGCTGCGTACATCGGGTAGAAAGCCCATATCGAACATACGATCCGCCTCGTCAATGACCAGGACTTCCAGCCCTGCTAAATTGATCGTCCCTTTCCAGAGATGGTCGAGCAAACGGCCCGGGCAGGCCGTGACAATCTCAGCGCCGTTGCGCAGTCCCCAGCTCTGCTGTTCCATGCTCACCCCGCCGTAGACCGCAATGCCCCGCAGCCCTGTCCTGCTCCCCAGGTTGCTGATAACCTCGCAGGTCTGCTCGGCCAGCTCGCGTGTCGGTGAGATTATCAGGGCCCGGACGCGTCCTTCAGGCCCCGACCGTAGACGTTCCAGAATCGGCAGCACAAAAGCGGCCGTCTTGCCTGTGCCGGTCTGCGCCAGTCCGATGACGTCACGCCCCTGCATTATCAGCGGGATAGCCCGTGATTGAACCGGTGTGGGTACGGAATAACCGAGCGCACGTACACCGGCCATGATGCTCGGATGCAAATCAAAGGTTTCGAAATTCATTAAACTCCTTGGTGAGGGTGGCTTCTGTGAGTGGCCAGGTTGCCTAGTATCTTCGTTGCCTGCCACCACCTGAGCGGCCCCTGCCCCTGCCGCCACCATACCCACCGCCATAACTGCCACCCCTCCTGTTGCCGTAAGAACCGCCACTCCTGCTGTCCACACGGGGGCGAGACTCATTAACGACCAGCGTTCTGTCCATAAGCGTCTGGCCGTTCAGCCCCGCAATGGCAGTTTCGGCCTCAGACTTCGATGGCATATCAACGAAGGCGAAACCTCTCGGTCGCCCGCTTAGCCTGTCGCCAGGAATAGCCACGGATTCCACCTTGCCGTAAACACCGAATTCTGCTGCCAGTGTATCCTCGGTAACTTCAAAGGCTAGATTGCCCACATAAATCTTCATAGTTTTCGCTCCTTTATCATTTATTCTGTTATTTTGTTCGCTGTTTCGCTGGATAAGCCCTGCCGCCGTTTCTCCGCAAAGCACGGCAGCAGTAATTATTGTGAATCGCATTCACGTATTGATAGTTGTAAGGACAAAGCTGAAATTTGCCCGAGTCACATCCAGGCCGGTCGCCCGACCTGGATGTGGCTCATGACCTGACTTCACCTATCGGGCGGGTCGGACTTTGCGGTAGCAATCGCTACAGTAAACGGGCCTATCACCGCGAGGTTCAAACGGGACTTCGGTGCTTTTGCCGCATTCGGCGCAGGTCACAGGGAACATCTCGCGCGGAGCTCCGTAGGTGTTATTGCCATAGCGTTCCGCCTTCCTTGTCCTTCGGCATTCCGGGCAACGTTTGGGCTCGTTGGTGTAGCCTTTGGACTGGAAGAATTCCTGGTCCTCAGTGCTAAAGACAAACGTAGCGCCGCAATCCGAACATTCGAGAGACTTGTCTTGAAAGCTCATTGGATAACCTCCTCTCTTTACAATTAGTTAGCGTTCGGGTCATCCAACACTTCAGAGGACTCTGTGTAAGTACCTTCCGAGAAAATTGCTATAACCTAAACTGAAACTTGTTTTGAGTATATCATAAGAAATGCCACAATGCAACAAATACTGCAACAGGGTAACAAAATGGCGAATGGTCAGGAGAGCAGAATTCGGGCGTCGACCACGACATACCCTTTCCTCTGCTCTTGAGCTTTCACCGGATTGAGGTCCATCTCGGCTATCTGGGGTAAGTCTTCCACCATGGCAGACACTCTCAGCAGGAGGTCTTCAAGAGCCTCGACGTCAGTCGGTTTGGAGCCTCGCCAGCCGGCAAAGAGTTGATGGGCCTTTACCGAGCGCATCATGTCCTGGACATCGATGTCGGTCAACGGGTGAATACGGAATGTGATATCCTTGAAGAACTCGGCGTAAATGCCGCCCATACCGAACAGGATGAGAGAACCGAAGGAAGGGTCCTGGGTCAGGCCGACGATCACCTCAATCCCCTCAGGTATCATTTGTTGAATGGTGACGCCCTGCATCTCATCGGCTTTCCCCAGACCCTCGAGGCGTTCTCTAATCTGGTTAAAGGCCTGTTTCACCTCATCTGATGAGCGCACTGACAGTATCACTCCTCCGACATCGGTCTTGTGGACTATCTTGTCTGAGACGAGCTTGACGGCGACCGGGAAGCCAATTTCTTCAGCCGTCCTGGCTGCGTCCTCAGCCGTATTTGCCGACTTCGACACTGCGACCTTGATTCCATAGGAGTTGAGGAGGTCGGAGATGGAGGAAGCTTCCAGCCACAGGGGTCGGGTGGAGCTCCGCTCCAAGGCTGATGCCACTGCCTCACGGGCCTTTTCCTTGTTGATTCCTGTCAGTTTGGGAACCACCCCCCGTGGTCTTTGTAGCCACTGACTGTACTCATACGCTCCAGCGAGGGCAACTGCGGTATGCTCCGGGAAAGTGAAATTGGGTATGCATCCCTCATCCTTGGGGTCGCACTCAATGACGGCACCTTGCGAACCCATGAATGAAGCCACCAGTGTCTTGCCCCGCCTGCGAAACTCCGGTGCCAGCTCCTTTATGGCATTGGCTACCGGTTCAGCCTGGATGAGTATGGGCGGGATGAAGATGACTATCACCATATCTATGCCGTCATCACGCGCCAGAATTTCCAGCGCCCGGCTGTACTCCTCGGGAGAAGCCTCGGCCGTCATATCGATGGGATTGGTAACGCTGGCTCGAGACGGGAGAAAGCTCTTCAGCTCGGAAACGCTCTCATCTGAAAGAGCGGGCAATTCCAGTCCTCTGTCGGCACAGGCATCGGCGGTCATGATGCCGGGGCCTCCTCCATTGGTGAGAATAGCCACTCTTCCCCCCCTGGGGATGGGCTGGTTACATAGCAGGTTAGCCACATCAAAAAGCTCTTCCAGTGTGTCCACACGGACCACCCCGGACTGGGTAAACAATGCTTCAGACGCCACCTCGGTGGTAGCCAGCGCCCCGGTGTGTGAGGCGGCAGCCCGGGAGCCGGCCGGGGTGCGCCCGCTTTTCACCGCTACTACCGGTTTGGTGAGTGTGATGTTGCGGGCTATGCGGGCGAAATTCTTGGGATTACCGAAAGATTCAAGGTAAAGGAGTATGACCCTGGTGGACGGGTCGTTTCCCCAGTACTGGAGCAGGTCGTTGCTGGAGACATCGGCCCTGTTTCCGATGCTGACGAAACTGGATAGTCCGACGTTCAGGTTCCTGGCATACTCCAGGATGGTCTGACCCAGCGCACCGCTCTGGGTACCCATGGCGATGCCGCCGGTGGGCGGGAACACGGGGGAGAAAGTAGCGTTCATATTGACTTCCGGGTCGGTGTTGACGATGCCCATGCAGTTCGGTCCCACTATGCGCATCCCGTAGCGCCGGGCAATTTCAAGTATCTCATCCTGCTTCGCCTTTCCCTCAGGGCCGCTCTCTGCAAAGCCCGCTGATATCACAACCACGCCGCGCACCCCTTTTTGCCCGCACTCTTCCATCAGCCGTGGGGCACTATCCGCCGGAGTGATGATAACGGCAAGGTCCACTTCCCCCGGTATATCCAGGACAGACGGATATGCCTGCACTGCGGCGACTACTTTGGCGTTGGGATTCACCGGGTAGACGACCCCCGTAAACTCATGCTGCAACAAATTACGGAACAGCCTGTTGCCGATAGTGAGATTTCTGCGTGAGGCTCCGATGACAGCTATGGAGCGAGGCTTTAACATAGCCTCGAGCGAGGCGATGTCAGAAGCTATCTCTTGTTCCGAGGACATCCGTTCCATATCAGGTCCACCGTTGGTGACGGTATGAAGATTATATGTCAAAGCGGTGGTTTATGTCGAATTCAGGGGCTTGACCGGAGCTGCACCGTCCCTTGCCGCCGGGTTCATCTGGTCTGGCATTTTCTACCGGGTCCGGTGCCGCCTGTGGTCGTTTGTCTCTGAAGACGCCGGCGGAGGCCTGAGATTCAAGGCATTGCTGAAATGGCCCGGCAATGGCCTGTCCGCCCACGGGGTCCGGCGAGGTTAGGCGAACAATTCGGCGTTCTGTCCAGCGGAGTAACAACACAAGTTATCGTGCAACAATCCAGGCTTCTGTTACCTGATACGCATGCTGAAACTTGCCCCCGGTGACAACATCGAGCGCCGGGTTAATTGAGTCTCCCGCCTTTGCGATGGTATCATCCTCACAGCATCTCCAAACGCCCTGACGATGATTATAAGGCTATCGTCCAAAGATACAAATGCCATCTGGCAGGTTATAAACGAGGCGGCTCGTGCTTACAAAGGCGTTATTCCCGGCAACTGTTATCATGAGCCGTACATGCCGAGGGAAGAACTGCGGCGTGAGATGACAAGCATGACTTTCTTTGGTTGGCAAGAAGAAGGCGAATTGGTTGGGGTTATAGGTTTCCAGCCGGTCAAAGATGTTACCCTTATCAGGCATGCTTATGTGTTGTCTGCGTACCAGAGGAGGGGTATCGGCACGATACTCCTTAATCATGTCAAGCAAATGACAAAGACCAAGCGTTTGCTTGTAGGTACCTGGGCAGACGCTAGCTGGGCAATTGAATTCTACCAGGAGCACGGGTTTGAGCTCATGCCCGACAAGGACGAGCTTTTGGCAAAGTATTGGGATATTCCTCAGCGTCAGGTTGAGGCCTCGGTAGTTCTAGGCTTGGAAGTGTAACATTTCGCTAATTGTTGTCCCGGCCGCATATCCAGTGAGTTTCTCGCGGATAACTGAAGTCCTGGTATGATTCTATATGCGGCTGGTTGCCGCTTACCGGGAAGGCCGCGACTGCCTCGGTGGCCACGAATCATCTAAGCTGTGAGTGGTGGCCGCCCAGAGGAAGAAGTTCACCCACCAGAAAATATCACGTTTCGCAACGGATTGTCTGAGTCTCCGCATTCTCGATTGCCGTTCACTCGGGCTCATGCTGTATGCCTGGTAGATGGCGTTGGCTACGCCTTCAATATCGTGCGGGTTGACCACCAGCGCACCTGTACGTAACTGAGTTGCTGCACCCGCGAATTCGCTCAGTATTAGCACTCCGTTATTGTCTGCATTCGCGGCACAGTACTCCTTGGCTACCAAGTTCATCCCGTCTCTCAAAGGCGTGACCAGCGCTATATCGGCAGCGCGGTAATATGCAAGAAGCTCATCGCGTTCCAAACTCCGGAACATATAACGAATCGGAGTCCAGTCTGCCTGGCTGAATTTGCCGCTAATCTCACCCACCAATCCCTCGATTTCGGCTTTAAGCATCTGATATTCAGGGACATCCTCGCGGCTCGGCACCACAATTTGAACCAGAGCTACTTTGCCGCGCAGTTCGTCGAAGCGCTCCAAGGCGTTTCTGAACGCTCGTAACCTCTGTGGAATTCCCTTGGAATAGTCCAGACGATCTACGCCCAGAATGACCTGGCCATCGGTTATGGTATCGTGCAATTGCTTAGCTCTTTCTGATACGCCCTTGTTAGCCGCTTGCCGGGCAAATTCCTTGAAGTCTATGCCAATTGGAAAAGCGCCGCCCCTGGTTTGTCGCTGTGGCGTAGCGATCGTGCACACCTGTCTCCTGGCATCAACATGTAAACCCTTGATCAAGCCTTCAACGTAATGGATGAAATTGTTCCTGTCACGCATGGTTTGAAATCCAACGAGGTCATACTCCGATAGCGCTTCTAGGATCTGCGACCGCCATGGTAATATGGTAAAGATGTCACGCGGGGGAAAAGGGGTGTGAAGAAAGAAACCTACTTTGCATTTCACACCCATGGCACGCAGTTCTTTGGCCACGAGCATGAGATGGTAATCATGGACCCATATGTAGTCAGTTGCCCTGGCGCTCTCTGCGATTACCTGGGCGAATTTGCGATTGACTGTCTGGTAGGCGACCCAATAGGCTGGATCGAAGTTGCAGCGCGATTGAAGACTATGAAAGAGCGGCCACAGAATTTCATTCGAGAATCCGAAGTAGTATCCATTAATCTCTTCCGCGGTTAGCCTGACTGGCTTGAGAGCGTAGCCTGTGCTCTTGCCTGCCATGGCTTCCAGCTCATCAGGGTCAACCTCCTCCAACGTTCCGGGCCAGCCAATCCACAGGCCTCCCCTGTCACGCAGGATGGGAGTCAGGGCGGTAACCAATCCGCCCGAGCCAAGCTGAACGTGCCACTTTCCCTCTGACTCCTTTGTCAGGACGATAGGTAGGCGGTTTGAAACAACGATAAGTCTATCAATCTTCGGGTTATTGCCTTGTTCATTCCACTGTGACATGGACATAGTCTCGCAAGAACGATGTTATATTACACACCAGCCGGTTGTCAAAAAAAGAAGCACGGCTTGTCCCGTCGAGACTGAACAATTTGAGTTAGTGTGCAGCGATTGGCTATTCCTCTTGCTGTTTTCCGTCCCGCTTTTTGGGGCGTCCTTTTCCATCTTCCGATTCGAATGCTTGCAGAAACACCTCGGGAATACCAACGGGCTTTTCAGCTGGCTGCCACGTCCCTCTAGCTTTGCCAGACACTGATGCCAGCCAGTCAATTGCGCCTTCAGTCTGATGCCATCCGGGCCCAAACTCAGCAGCATATGTGACAGCTTCGCTTTTGTCCCCGAATCCTACCCTCTCGGGCAGTTGCTTGGGCAGCTTTTTCTCACCCAAAAGGTATGATACCACTTGATGATTGTGTTTACGCGCCTCCATAAATAGCCGGCGTGCCTCAGTGCTGTCCCCCTGTTTAACAAAGGCCACCAAGGTTTTAGTGTACAGCCATTCTGCACTCGGTTCATCATACTGACCGAGAAGCTGCTGCACGGCATCAATATCTCCCACCTCCACAAGGCTCGCCGCCAGGATATAGCGGACTCCCTGATTATCGCTCGGGTTTAGCCTGAGAAGCTCGTAGAAATGACCGATTGCCTCCTCCTGCTTTCCCAATGTCCACAGGCACTGAGCCAGTCCCAACCTCGCCCGCATATATGGCCTTGTCTCCACCATACCCCAGAAGTGACCGCCCTCTTTCTCAAAAACTTTCTTCCCCAGAGCACGCTCCCCGGCCCTGACCCCGGCCTCATACAGGCTGAGGGCTTCTTCAGCGCTCTTTGCCTTTTCCTCTGCCAGTAGAACATAGGCATCGGCACAGTCCGGCGATACCTTGAGTGCCTGCTCGATAAGCTTCAGCCTTTTGTTTCCCGTTGTCTCTAGAGCCTTATATATCAAGCTCTGAGCTTGCTCGACGGGTGTCTCGGGCACCCATTGAGGAACCTCGCCCGTTCTATTGAACTGTTCCCAGTACCTGTTGATCTCATCAACAGAGCCAAAGTCCTTGCCTTCAATAGTTTGCTTAAGTGCCCGAAGGTTTTTCTCCATTGTGCGCCGGTCAAAGGAGACTGATGGTGTCCCGGTCACATCCTGTCCGCAGCAGTTCTTGTACTTCTTGCCACTCCCACAGGGACAGGGGGCGTTGCGTCCCACCTTCTTTGTCTCTAATGACTCCAGGAGACGCACATAACGTTCAGCCTCGGCACGGTTCCCTGTATCATAGGCCAGGTCAATTAGCCGCTGATACACAGCAGACATCTCAACCTTGGCGTCAGGGTCTTTTCCGTGTTTCTTGGCGATACTTAGCGCCTTAAGGTAGTAATCTTTTGCTTTTGAGAAGTCCTTCCTGCCATAGGTGGCATAGCAGTCTCCTATGTGCAAGAGGCACCACGGGTTGTCGGGGTTGCGGCTTATTATATCTCTATATAGCTGCTCTGCCTCGCCTGTCTTACCAAGTGCAAACAGGCTTTCCGCCTTGTAGTCAAGTAAACTATCATCCCCTGTAGCGTCACCGAAGACATCGGCAATAGCAATTACTCTCTCGTATTCCTCATGCCCCACCAGGCTCTTAATCAAGTCATCAAAAAGCCTATCAAAATCGTAAAACGTTGTCTCGCGGAGCTTATCGTAGAAGTCACGTCTTATCCTACGTCCAGAAGGGGTTTCTTCAATTGTATGCTGGCAAATCAGGTCGACAGCTTCCCGGCTCCGGCGGAAGGCTTCTTGCCATCTTTGTTGCCGTCCAGCCTTTATGATTTCTATAACCAGGTTGTCGACCTGATCGACTACAAGCTCCACCGCCAGCTTATCCGGCACAAGCCGCTTCCACAGCTCCTCACAAGCCATCCAGATGAAGTCTTCGTCTTCGTCGGAAAAGGTAGCGTGAGGATAGTATTCTTCTTCGGTAAGGTCTTCACAAGAAATGTATTCCCCTGTTTTTGCAACGAAAGAGTCAAGGTCAAAAGCAGGAACAAGCTCCTTGAGCTTGTCGGTAATCGCCTGCGTGGTCATGCCAGCCACGACTTCAGGTTCCCAACTGAATTCGCCATTTCTCATATTACTCCATTCTTACATTCCCCTTATCAGGTTTTATTCCCGCTCTTCTAAATTATAAGTCATTGGAAGCTCAGGGGACAAGATTAGATGCAGACACGAAGACAGGCCTCCCTATATACTCCGTCTTTTCTGCAGTAGTCTAAGTTTAGCTGGGCATTTCGGATTTTACATTTCTGAGAAGTGTGCAGTGGGACCCTATAACGTAGACAGTACTCTTTCGTGAATTTCAAGGTCTCTGGCACTATGAAGTACGAACCGGATTTTTTCCACGTGTTTTAGCTTCGGTATCATCTCCAAAACGGCGCTGAATGCGACACCGGCTGCTTCTTCCGCAGGGTAGCCAAATGCACCGGTGGAAATAGCCGGAAAGGTAACCGAATCTATGTTGTAGTCGTCTGCAAGCTGCAACGCGTTCCGGTAGCATCTTGCCAAAAGCTCATCTTCCGGCTTACCCATACCATAGACTGGCCCCAGGCAGTGAATCACATAACGGTTTGGAAGATTATGCCCGCCGGTGATTACTGCTTCACCCGGTTTTATGGGAGCTAATGGCCGACAATCCGTAGGCACCCAATCTTCATCTATAGCATGTTTACTGCCAGCATTAAATAAGAGATAGGGTTGCATGACGAAAGCACCAGCCCTATTTCGGCAAGAAGGCGTCTGCTTTCAGTTTCTCATATTGATTCATCCCTTCAGCAGTGGGCTCATAGCAATATAGCGACGTCCGTCCGCCAGGCTGTCTTCTGATCAGTCCGGCAGACACGAGTGCGGCAACAGCAGCTTCCCCCATGAATCCGTACAATTCTACGTTGTGGTCCGGCACTGGTTCGCCAGTCCTGTCATATTCCCGACATATCCTGCCAAGGCGGCGTGCAGGTTCCTCTTTCAAACTGCTCAGGATGTGCTTTGCAACATCGGTAGCTTCGATCAGCCTGGCAAAATCGTCAATGGCACTCATTTATCATACACCTCTTCGCTCCAATAACGGACTTGATTCGCCGACGTTGCACATTCACCAATCTGAGCCGGCTTACTGCAAGCCGCGTGTTCGCTATTATAGTATAGCTATCGGCATTTCTTCTATAAATCGACCAACCTCAACGCCCTTTCTTTCTCTTGGGGCCTTGCTTAAGATAGTCGGCACTCTTTTTATACTTCTTTTTATCCGTCTCTTTGCCAGCTTTTTTCCCCATCAAATCTACTCCCCGGTTGCTGTCTACTGGTCGCTGTCCTCATCTCCCTTTTTCTCCTCGCCTAGCTTATTTGTGTCAAGTGTGTTGATGAAGTCGCTAAAGGCAGATAGCCTCTCTAGCTCGTCTTCGGTTACGCTCTTCTCTTCGGACGTCTGGTGGGGGACAACCTGTCCGGTCTCGCTGTCGATTAAGACCCCGCCTTCGTCCAGGACCGTTTCCTCAACCAAGATGGGTACCCCGGCTCTTACTGCCACGGCTAAGGCATCGCTGGGCCGAGAATCCACATCCGTCTGTCCTTCCGATGTATTCAGTAGAATTCTAGCGTAGAAAGTATCATCTCTGAGTTCATTGATGACAACGGAATCGACACTGGCCTTCAGGTTACCAATGACTGAACATAACAGGTCATGGCTTAAAGGACGGGGCATATCCGCGCCCTGAAGCTTTGCGGCTATAGCACCGGCTTCGGCGGAACCGACCCAGATCGGCAGATAGCACTCGCCTGTTTCCTCCTTCAGGATTACCAGTCCCCGGTAGTTCTCCGGGCTAATCGCCATTGTTTGAATGGTCATCTCTATCATAGTCACCTCCCGTTAGCTTATCGTTCGTCTGCTTCTGCCCACTTCCTGGCAGGTACCGGGACCAGCACCCGCGATCGTCGTTTCCGCTTATCGGACTCATGTGCTTTGTGTCTGGTCGGGACCCTCACTTGACCTTGCGGCCCGGTGATTTGGGCTTGGTTTTCGTTGACTTGCCACCAGTCTTGAATGTCCTCTGGTAAGCCTCCTTCTGTCTTTTCTTCTCGTCTTTCTTGCCCATCTGTTCACCTCCATGTTGCTTTTCCGGACAGAGTTAGCCTGCCCTATGAACTGAATTTTTTATTGGGAGATTCTTGTGAAAAAAGAGAGAACCGATGATTACCGGCCTGGGTGACATTATAACATTCTGAGTGACACAAGGCAACCACGCGTGCTAAGCTGTGACCATCGACGTAACCTTCGGATACTCTGGAGTGGAGAGCCGGCATCACCTCCCGGCGATTATGTGATGCGGACGGCAATACTTTATAGCCAGAAAATGCAGGAGTACGACCTGGGACACGTGCTCACAGGTGAGAGGTATGAAACCTTCATGCGCCTGTTCAGGGAGAAAGCCGGCAACAATCCCGATTTTGAAATCATCGAGCCCGGATATGCCACCGAAGCCGACCTCAGGCTGGTACACACCGATGAATATATCCGGCGCGTGGAAAGGTGCGAGTCCCGGGATCCGCATGACACGCCGCTCTCTCCCGGCGTGGTCAGGGCGGCAAGATTGCTGGCCGGGGCCGGCAAGCTCGCGGGTGAGCTGGTCCAGTCGGGGGCTTTCGGTAAAGCAGTAGTCATCGGCGGAGGTGTGCAACACGCGGGCAAGTCTTATGAAAAGGGATTTGGTATCTTCAGCGATGTCGGAATATGCGCCGAGAACCTGCTGCAAAACCATGGTGTGCAGCGCATATTGATACTTGACACAGATGCTCATGCCGGGGACGGCATCTATGGCATCTTTGCCCGTGATTCCCGGGTGCTGTTCATGTCTATTCACCAGGACCCGCGCACCCTCTATCCCGGGCCGGGCTATGGGAACCCCATGGGAGAAGGTGAAGGGCAAGGCTGCTCGGTGAATATTCCCCTGTTACCGGGTACCGGCGACCTGGCTTATGAATACGTTTTGGATAATGTATTCGTGCCGCTGGCAGCAGAATTTCAGCCACAGGTGATAATAATGGTGGACGGGAGCGATACCCACTTCATCGACCGACTAACCCGAATGGGGTTAACCTTGCAGGGAATTCATATGATTGGGGACAAGGTGGGGCGCACTGCCGATATGGTATGTCGGGGCAAGGTGGTAGCATTTGCCGGGTCCGGATACGACCCGGCGGGAACTCTATTTGCCAGGGGATGGTTGGCCTCGATCTGCGGCCTGGTGGGAATAGAGCCAGACCTTGAAGAACCGTACCCTATTCCCGTGGGACATACAAAGGATTATGCAGTTCTGGAAACAAGAAAGATAGTAGAAGCCGTCAGGTCGGCACTCGCCCCTTACTGGAAGTGCTTTGCTTCCTTATAACGACAGGGATAGCGCGGCCTTGTCAGCATTATGCCACCTGCTTCGCCGCTACTCTTCCGGACCTGCTCATGAACAATAAAGCCTTTTGTTAAGCGGCGGTCATGTTTTCCAGAAATAAGATGCCACGATACCTCCAGGGGAACACTATCTTGGAGGCATCGTTTTTTGTATTGGTCAGCTGGGCCATATCAATACTGTGATGCGCCTATATCGACCTTTTCCCCGGTAATACTAAAGACAACATACTCACAGATATTGGTTATCCTGTCGGCAAAGCGCTCCAGATTGTGTGCTACCCATATCAGTCGGGTAGCCCGGGTAGTGTTATCCGGGTTCGCGACCATGAACATGAGAAGCTCGCGGAATACCCGGTCATAGAGGGCGTCTATCTCATCATCCATCTGACAGATGCGTTTGGCATTTTCCACGTCTCTCTCCGACAGGGACTCCAGGCTCCCTCGAAGCATCTCTGTCCCCTTTTGTGCCATTCGGGGAATGTCTGTAAGCGGCTTCAATGGTGGCTGATTACCTATCATCAAGGTGATATTGGCTATGCCCTTAGCATAATCCCCCATGCGCTCCAGTTCCGTAATAATCCCCAGAACAGCGACTATCATCCGGAGGTCGCTACGCCGGGAGTAACCGGCGGCAAGAAGGCTCATACATTCTTCCCGGATGGCAAATTCCTTCTGGTCCAGCTCCTGGTCATGCTTGATAATCCGAGTAGCAAGGTCGGTATCTCTTCTCTGCAGGCTATCTACAGAGCTCTTGAGGGCCGTCTCCACCATGTTGCCGAAGGACCATACGTCGTGTTCAAGCTGTTCAAGCCTCTGGGCAAGGCCAGCATCGGCCACGTTGTTGATGCCCACCTGTTGGCCATCTGCTTTGAGTTCACTCTTGGTAGCTTCCTGAACTCGCGTCCTGGATTCGTCGAGCTCTTCTTTCACCGCCTTGAGCTTCACCTTCAGGTGGATCCGGTCGACTATCTTGAAGATTCCCCACTTGAGTATGACGCTCCCTATCAAGAGATAGAACCAGACGAAGGTTATGTAGGACGGTTGTGCCCAGATCAGGTACATTGTCCTGGCCCAAAGCAATGAAAACCCAACGCCAGTAACAACCTTATAGAAATTGACGTCTAGCCTGGGCAGCTTCACAATAACTCACCTCATCATCGATTGTGGTAGTAAGGAGATCATAGCCATTATAATTGGTGTACAAGAGAAGAGGCAAAGCAAGAATGATATCCCTGGACAAGCAATAACCTTTCAAGAGTGGTGTGGTTGGGCACCGTATACAGTATTTGGGAGCCGGTTATTCTTGCTGCTTGTAGTCTCTTATTATGTTATGGACAAAAAGGCAAGTGCCCAAAAAGATGAGCACCTATGCCTGACACGCCATATGTGCAAGTCAGTCTAGATAGTCTTTGAGCCTTCGACTGCGGGCGGGATGACGTAACTTGCGCAGAGCCTTGCCTTCAATCTGTCGTATTCTTTCTCGAGTTACATTGAACTCTCTGCCCACGTCATCAAGGGTGCGGGCATGTCCGTCTTTAAGTCCGAATCTAAGTTGCAGCACTTTTTTTTCGCGCTCGGTAAGTTCATCGAGCACTTTATCTATTTGTTCTTTGAGTAGCTGCTGTGAAGTAGCTTCAGTTGGTGCTAAGCTGGCGTGGTCTTGAACAAAGTCGCCTAACCGGCTATCAGCATCTTCGCCAATGGGCGTGTCCAGCGATATTGGCTCATGGGACAACAAGGCCATAACCCCCTCTACCTTTTCCGGGGGCATATTGAGGCGGTTGCCAATTTCTTCGTAACTTGGTTCACGTCCGAGTTCTTGAATCAACTGTCGCGTTGTACGCAACAACTTGTTGATGGTTTCTACCATGTGTACCGGAATGCGGATAGCACGGGAGTGGTCGGCTATGGACCGGGCAATACTCTGTCTGATCCACCAGGTGGCGTAGGTACTGAACTTGTAGCCTTTCCTGTACTGAAACTTATCTACTGCTCGGATGAGGCCACTATTCCCCTCCTGGATAAGGTCGAGCAGGGATATGCCTTGCCCGATATGCTTCTTGGCTATACTGACCACCAGGCGCAGGTTTGCTTCAACGATGTGTGTTTCTGCCGCCTCTGCTTCGGCCTTTACCTTCGCAAAGTAAGCTTTGAACTCGCTGCTGTGAGAATCGAGTTCGGCCAGGAACCTGTCGTTAGTCCGCAGCGCCTTTAGTTTTTGCCATGAAGTCTTCTCTCTAGCCAGTATCTCCAGCACCCGCTGGGGTAAGAGTTGGCTGTTTACGGAAAGATTCACTATCGCTTCTTCAGCCGCCGGGGTCCCTTTGCCTATCCCTTTAGCGGTTGCAGCCAGTAGCGACGGTTCCAAAACATCGTCGATGGCGGAGCGAAACGCAGGGTTTTTGATCGTCTCTGCCACATCGTGCGGCTCGATACCGGTACGCTCTGCGACAATCTGAACAACGGGATACGCCCTGGATAATTGGGAAATTATATGCAGGACCATGTCCACGGATGAAGGAGACCTATTGTGTTTCTCGAAGTGGTTATCCTCAAACCTTACCACGTACCTGCCCAGCTCTATCTTGCGGGATAGTGCTTTCTCTTCGTGAGCTGTAAGCAGCGGCACCCTGCCGAGTTCCTGAAGATACATACGAGTTGAGCTGTCGCTCACCCCGTATTCCGCTGACGGTGCCGGAGGCTTACGCTCCTCGGCTTCCTCGGGAAAGAGTTCTTCGACTCCTTCTTTCTCTTCAACTTCCTCGGCCGGCGCGCCGGCGTCATCAGCTTCGGCTCTATCGCTGAGCAGGCTTTCAGCCAATGCCTCATCGCTATCCAGATTTATGTTTTCTCTTTTAACCATTGTCTTTTCCCTTTTTAACGAAGACCCGGTGAAATTGTTGCCAGGAATGGCTGTGTCGATTTGTTGGTGAGAATTCACCACTCGGCTTGCTTGCCGGACCGCCTCCCAACCAGTTAAACTGTACCACAATGTGCGCAGTTTGACAAAGAGAGCTGAGCCCATGACTCACTCCTTCACCAGGCCAGCTTTCCCGTAGCTCTTGAATCCTTCACCAGTTCTGGTTGGGGAGGATGTATCGCTTGGCAATGCAAAGTGGTGTTGTAACAATTCCCCGCGAGAATCTAGTGGCCACGGCTTGAAGTAGATTGCACACGTCAGTTCTGTTGGGTAAGAACACGAGGTTCCGTACAGGCGCTTGTCTAGGTCGATACAAAACGAGGAACCGACCATAACGGCTTACCGGCCAGGTGGGTAACAAGACGGGTGCTTGTTACGTATCCTGGCACTGCCAGGCATGGGATTGCTGGATTCACAATCGAGAATCGATGGTCCCTCAGGCTCGCGTCGTAACTGCCGGAAACATGCCGGGAGGAGGTGTGACCTCTTCACGAGAGGGTCACTTTGCCGCCTGTCAGCAGCCGGGTTCGCCGGGATGCCCGCAGCAGCGCTGTCTCCTGGCTATCTTTATGGCATTGTTGCGCAGAACCAGATAGAGCTTTCTGCGGAGAGGCATTTTAACCGACATATTTGTGAAGATTCCCCGTAGTATTGACATGGTCCCTCCCTGCACATCGGGTCAGAGTCCTGTCGTAACAGCCTGGCTTCTCCGGATTCCCGTTGAGAGCTAGCTGAGCTGCATTACCCATATGCTTGTGCTGCCCTCGTTGCCGCCGCAGCATCAGGAGACAGTCAGTTTCCGCTTCAACTCGGAGAGCTGCCTGACGTGCGATTTCTCCTCAGCTATGATATTGTCCACCGTTGACTGTGCTCGCTGAGGCATTATCTCTTTCATGGTGTAGTAGAACAGTATGGAATCCTTCTCGGCGCCTATGCCCAGTTCCAGAGCCTTGATATCACTCTCCGCCTCGGTCGCCATTTCGCTGGTGACCAGGTCATCGCTGAAGACAGCACTGTCAATCAGTGCCCGAAGATAGGCAGCGTATTCCTCGGTACAGGCCTCTGTGATTTCGTATTTGTCTGCTTCGGTTAACATGTTCTGGAAGGTCTGAATATGCTCTCTTTCCATATCGGCAAGATACCGGAAGATGCTACGAGCTTCAGCACTATCGGTCGAGTTTGTGAGGACGTCGTAGAAGGCGAGCCCCCTTCTCTCAGTGCCAATAGCTATGTTGATTAGTTCGCTGGCAGAAAAAGCGACAGACATTGCTCAATTACCTCCTTTTCTTATTCAGGCTGTTTGGTTTTGATTTTCCCGTTCCATTTTGGCTATTTTGTCCCGACACGTCGGGATTTTCACCTCCAACATCCCCCCCTTAAAATAAGGGGGGAATAAGGGGGGTTATCTCCTTATTCATAACGCCCCTGACCCCTCTTATCTTAAGAGGGGTAATCTGTACATAAACTTGCCCGTTGTGAGCGCGCCCAGTAAATCGGGCAACTACATTAGATGGCCCGGTGAATATTGTACGACTTTGCAGACAATCACACAAGTTATCCCCGGTGTCTTTGGCGCCGTAACCGCTGCCTATGTCGAAGCATTATGGGAAAAATGAAGCAGGGCGAAGGCTGCCATTGGAGCTTGTCAACGCCCTGCGTGACATATAGAATGGGAAAGATATGGACATCTTTCTGGTTACCTTACAGGCGGTATTCGCACTCCTGGGCATAGGTGTACTGGGCTTCTGGATTATCGGTAGAAAACGAGTGCCGTCCGACACGCTAGCTTTTCTGTCGTCACTGGCCATTGATATATCCTTGCCTTTGCTTGTGCTCGGCAATCTGATATCGAATTTCTCACCGCAGGAGTATCCGGACTGGTGGCATATGCCGCTGTGGTGGCTGGGTTTTACCATCGTGGCACTGGCACTTTCGCTATCGGCATCCTTCCTGGTGAGAAAGGAGATACGCGGCGAATTCACCATCAGCCTCTTGTATCAGAACGGGCTTTTCTTCCCCATATTGATTCTCGCGGGCATTTTCGGTCAGGGTAATGCCTATCTGGTGCCGCTTTTTCTGTTCATGATATTCTATCCTTCGATGGTGTTCAGCACATATAGCTTGTTCTTCAGTGGAGGCATTCAGAAGGAAAAGCTAAGCTGGCGCAGAATCGTGAATCCCGTGCTGGTGGCTACCATCGCAGGCCTGGTCATCGGCCTTGTCTCTGCCAGGGACTACGTACCTGATTTCTTTGTCACTATTGTGACCATGGTCGGAGCCATTGCCACGCCGCTCTTTATGCTGATACTTGGCGGGAACATTTATAACGATTTCATGTACAAAGCAGACAATGAGAAGAGGTGGTACACCGTGGAAGTTGTCAAGTTCGTCGTGATGAAGAATATCGTATTTCCCCTGGTCTTTCTCGCCCTATTACTCTGGCTCCGCCCTGATTTTGGTATCGCCCTTATTGTAATACTTCAGGCTGCTGTACCCCCCATTACAGCAATACCTATCCTGGTTGAGCGATGCGGAGGGAATCGGAAGATAGGCAGCCAGTTTGTCCTTGCCAGTTTTATAGCGTCCATATTCTCCATCCCGGCATTCATCTCCCTGTTCAACAGGTTTTTCCCGATTCCTTTGTCATAGCGGGCATCCGGAGCGAGAGAGCAATAGAGCGGGAGGGCGACAAATTACTGAGACCTTTCCTTGATATAGCCGGTGCCTGACAGGTACTATATGGGACGTCCGGCTTATCATGTAATAGGGGCCAATGAGTAAGAAGATAATGGTTATCCTGGCCAACTGCGCTGATATTGAGGAAGGCTATGGCTTGTTGGGTCCGCAGATGGCAGCTACCATTATCGAGGACAATACCGACTATGAGTGTGTGGTGGTAGCAGTAGGTCATGATTTTGATAAGGACACCGTTAAGAAGAATGTAATTGAGCTCTTTGGCAGCGAAAGACCGATTATTGGCTTCAGCAGCCTGGGAGGCCGTCCTGAGCTCTGGGAGCTGGCCGGGGAGCTGAAGGCGGAAGGGGCTATAACGATTCTGGGTGGCCCTCAGGCCGACGTCGACTATGCAGGAGAAACAGGTTGGGCACGACATCCTCACCGGTTTCCCGGGGTAAGGGATAGCTTCAGTCTTGCTCTCCAGGGACCTGCTGAGCAGCTAATCCCCTTTATCGATTCTCAGGGTAAAGAGGTGCCTGAGAACATCGCGGGGGCGCTTTGCACTCAGAATGGCGAATGCCGGATCAATGAGCGGGACAGGTGGAATGGGGATTTTCTGAGGAAGGTAAACTGGGGGAATCTGTACCGGCCGGGCCCATCGGGACTGGAGCCGGTGTCTGTAACCAGTGCTCAGGTGGTACAACAGATTGGGTGTCCTTATGCTGCCAGGATGGTGAGGGTCAGCGTTGATTATCCAACTAACTTGAAAGACGCGCCCTTCGACAAGAGAGGCCGGATATCCCTCGGCCTGCGGGGTTGTAGCTTCTGTGATGTAGCCCGGGATAAGGGGTTTGGCGGTAAGCTGCCACTTGATAATGTGCTGGCCCAGATAATCAATTTGCCCGACGATGCGGAGGGAAGAAAAATCCCCTTCGAGTTGATAAATGAGGCATCACTGGCCACTCTGCCTGATTTGCTGTCAGCTATTAGACAGCAGGGGATCAGGATTGCTCGGATAGACCTGGTCAGCCGGGCTGACTGGCTGATAATGGGCGAAGAGAAACTTCGGGTTGTTCTGGAGTTGGCCAGGGCTATGAAAGCACATATCCTTATGTCAGCGGTAGGCTTTGAATCCTTCGCCGACTCTATCTTGAGGAATCTGAATAAGGGCTATGCCGTCGATACAAACCTGGCTGCCATCAGGCTGATGAGGCAGCTGAAAGAAGAGTTCCCGGACAACTGGTTCTATGCAACCGGCGACGGGGCAAGTCATGGCTTCATATACCCTACCCCCTGGGATTCCGCGGAGACCGAGCGCGAGACAGTTAGCATAATATTCGCTTACGGTCTGAATCGGGATATTCTTCCCAGGCGTAGCATTCCGCTGATCATCCATCATGCCTGCGGGTTAGGCGATTGGGTAAGAGGACTGGAGACGGCGGAAGGGATCGCACTGAAGAGAAGGGGCTCCATTATTGAGTGGTGGTAGGCCATGGATACCAGATAGGCTACCGGGCTGCCAATGAGTTGCACCAGATGGCTGTTGCGCAGGGAAACCGGTCGTTCGGGGCGTGAGCCGCCAAGCAGGAGAGAGACGTTCACTTTGGAGAAGAAGTTGTTGATAAAAGAATGGAGAAAGGGATAAAATTGAAATCGGCTGCATAGCATGCTTGCCTGGCGTCTAGCGCTACTGAGGCGAGAGAGGCAAAATGGCAGCCAGTGTAACCCGGTGCAGGTCAGGCGGATATTAAGGAGGGGTGTCAACTGCTAGTGCAAAAGAGCAGAATAGGTATTCTCAGCGGCGGCGGCGATTGTGCCGGCATAAATCCGGCCATCAAGTGGGTGGTGAAAACAGCGATGGATGAGCGGGTACACAAAGAGAGAGGTATCCGCTATGAAGTCGTGGGGATCAGGGATGGCTGGGAGGGACTGGCGCAGCCTGAGCCTTCCCGGGAATACCTGGTGTCACTGGACCCGGCGGTGGTGAGAACCTGGGACAGATATGGCGGCACCATGCTTGGCACATCGCGAACAAACCCTTATGAACGAGAGAGTGACCGTTCAAAACTGGTGATAAATAATATCGACAAGCTGGGCCTTGACGCCCTGATAGCTATAGGTGGCGACGATACTCTGGGGGTCGCGCACAGGCTGGCTGAAGAAGGGATAAACGTTATCGGCATCCCCAAAACGATTGACAAGGACCTCTGCGAAACCGAGTATACTCTTGGCTTTGAAACGGCGTTAGAGGTCATCACCCAGGAAGTCGACCGCTTGAGGACAACTGCCGGATCTCATAAGAGGATATTCGTGGTGGAGACAATGGGAAGACATGCCGGCTGGCTTGCTCTGGAAGGCGGGGAGTCCAGCGGAGCCTACATCATTCTCATCCCCGAGCATGACTTCTCTATTAATAAGGTGAACGAACTCGTCCTGGAAGGTCGGCAGGCTGGGACCAGGTACGATGTTGTTCTGGTTTCTGAGGGCGCTAAACCTGCAGGCTATACCGAGTTTACCCGGGAAGTGCGTCTGGATGCCTTCGGTCACAAAGTGCTGGGCGGCATCGGCGATTTTCTGGCGCACGGCATAGAGGATGGCACCGGTCTGGAGACACGCTGTGTTGTGCTGAGCCACCTCCAGCGCGGTGGTGCGCCTTGCGCTTATGACCGCCGAATGGGCAGGTACTTCGGGATTGCTGCGGTTGACCTGGTCCATGCCGGAGAATTTGGCAAAATGGTCTGCTATAGGGAGGGACGGGTCACAGCCTGCCCGCTGGACAAGGTTATCGGCAGGCTAAAGCAAGTCGATGTCAGCAGACTATACGACGTTGAAAGGTACAACGGGCGCCGGACTATTCTCACTGAGTCGCGCTCGACCTGAAAGGAGGGAGATTGATGAATGCAAACCGGAAGTCAGGGGCAAGAAGAACGAGCTCAGGTAAGCTGGCTCGTGAGAAAATCGACCATCTGGTGAGGGATGCCGTCTTTGGGGCAGATGGTGTCGGGGAAAGCGCATGGCGGCAGATTGCCGAGACGGCGACAAAAGAGGGTATTTTCCCCGCCAGCATTCAGGGCTTGTATGAAGCAAGGGGAAAATACCTGTATTCCGGCATCACCGTGCCGGCAATAAATATCCGCGGTATTACCTATGATGTAGCTAGAGCCGTATTTAGAGCGGCTATGCAGCACTCTGTTGGGGCTTTTATCTTTGAGATAGCCCGGTCTGAGATAGGTTATACCGGGCAAAGGCCCGGCGAATACGCAGCCTGCGTGCTTGCCGCGGCACTCAGGGAAGAGTTCAATGGCCCGGTCTTCCTACAGGGTGACCATTTTCAATTCAGACGCAGGCGGTATCAGTCAGACCCGGGAGAGGAGATGGAAGCGGTGAGGAGCCTGGTAAGAGAAGCGATAGACGCCATGTTTTTCAATATTGATATCGATGCCTCGACGCTTGTCGATATAGAGAAGCCTGACCTTGAGAAGCAGCAAGAGGAAAACTGCCTGGTGACGGGCGAGATGACGAAGTTCATACGGACTATAGAACCGGAGGGGGTAACGATATCGATTGGTGGTGAAATTGGCGAAGTAGGTAAAGAGAACAGCACGGTTGAAGAGCTGCAGGCTTTCATGTCCGGCTACCTCTCGCGGCTGGGTACGGGCATCAAGGGAATTTCCAAAATCAGCGTACAGACGGGGACGACTCACGGTGGAGTCGTACTCCCCGACGGTTCCATTGCCCAGGTGGAGATTGACTTCAATGCGCTACAAGAGCTGTCTGCAATGGCGCGCGAAAAGTACGGCATGGCCGGTGCGGTCCAGCATGGCGCTTCCACGCTCCCGGAAGAAGCTTTCGACATGTTCCCCAAGGTGGACTGTGCTGAAATTCATCTGGCAACCGGCTTTCAGAATATCATCTATGACAGCCCTGATTTCCCCCGAGAACTGAGAGATGAAATCAACCGGCATCTACACGAGCAATATGGCAACGAGAGAAGTGAAGGGGACACCGACGAGCAGTTCATCTACAAAACCCGAAAGAAGGCCTTTGGCGATTTCAAAAAGGAGCTCTGGAATCTGCCTGAAGATGTTCTGGGAAAGATAGGTAAAGCACTTGAGGAACGTTTTGCCCTGCTCTTCAAGAAGCTAAATGTCGGCGATACGGTGGACCTGGTGAACAGGCACGTGGTTAAGCCAGAACTATAGGCTGATAGTCATGGCCGGATTGCATTGTCAAATCATGGATTTATCAGACACGCTACGCCGATAGTCTTATAGTAGCGTCAGCAAGCCGTTTGTGGGAGTTCCAGGAATACCGTGCCAGTTAGGCCTGCTACAGATGTCACATATGGCGTTTTGCTCTTGCCATGAATTTCGATAATAGTCCGTGGTATGCTAGGATGTAGGCAGATATGCAAGAAGGCTTCCTGAGCCAGCTGATTGATATTGTTGGCCAGGATTATGTGTCAAACCGTCCTGAAGACCTGTATCTCTATTCCCGTGACCCGGGAGCACAGAAGCCGCGCCGGGCCGACTATGTGGTGGTGCCCCGAACGGTGGACGAGGTCCAGCAGATAGTCAGGCTGGCAAACCAGGAGAAGGTCCCCCTCACTCCGATGGGGGCGGGGCTGACCCTGTCGGCCCTGACCGTTCCTCTGAGAGGTGGCATTGTACTGGACATGAAGAGAATGGATACCATATTAGAGGTGAATGAAGCCAGCCGTTACGCCGTAATCGAGGCCGGCGTCACCCAGGCGGCCCTCAGGGCCTACCTTGAGAAGCATCATCCCCACCTCCAGCACTCAACCCCGGAGGCACCCCCCACTGCTACCATAGTCGGCAACATATTGATTCAGGGGCACGGACACCTGACGCCAAGGTACGGTGTTAACTCACAGATGGTCAACGGCATGGAGGTGGTTTTGCCCACCGGTGAGGTATGCAAGCTGGGCTCAAGCTCAATAAGTCCCAAATGGTTTAGCCGGGACCCCCTCCCCGACCTTATGGGTCTGTTCCTGGGCTGGCTGGGGACGACCGGTATCGTCACCAAGCTGTCAATGCAGCTCTTCCCCAAACCTGATTACCGGGACCTTTTGCTGTTCGTTTCCGATAGCACTGAGCTGATTCCGGAGATTATCACCGAGCTGAGCCAGGTTAACCTGCTGGAGAACTGCTTCATTATCACCCAGGAGAAGCCGAGGTGGGCGCAGCGCATATACTATATTATTGACATCTCCGGGCAGTCGCAGGCGGAGTTTGAGGTCAAGAAGGGAGTGCATAACGAGATTTTCCAGAGGTACCAGGACAGGGTGTGGCCGGTAGACGAGGAGCCGGCGCTGACGCCGCTGCGGGAGAGGTTTCTGGGCGTGCCTCCATTTGCCGCCACCGCGGCCGATTTCAGGAAAGGCGGCGGCTTTGAATACACAGGAGCCATACTGCCCGTAGAGGCGATACCCCGGGCCTGGCAGAGCGGGATTGAGATTGCCCACAAGTATGACCTGTTTTACCAGTTGGGAATACAGCTGTTGCCCAACGGCCACAGCGTTATGCTCGCCTACTCTTACCCTTTCAACCGGGCCGTTGCGGACGAGGCGGAGAGGGCCAGAGGCGCCCTTGATGAGTCCAACCGCCTGACGCTGGAGTTGGGTGGGGTGGTCTGGAAACCGGAACTGCCGGCGCAGAAGCTCATCCTGGAGAGAATGGACGCCGGCACGCGTCACTTGATAGGCAGAATGAAGAAGGTGCTGGACCCGAACGGCATCATGAATCCGGGAAACTGGGAGGTGAGCTAGATTTCCCTGGAAGATTACAGAGACCTAATCCATAGATGCTTTGGCTGCGGGTATTGCCAGCTGACCGTAGACTATTCGGCATTTAACTGCCCCATCTACAACAGGTTCCGCCTGAAGAGCTACTCGCCGGGTGGCCTGCTCTGGCTCATTCGGGCCTGGGAGGAAAAAGAAATAGAATGGTCCGAGTCGCTGGGCAAAATACTCTGCTCCTGCACCACCTGCAATAACTGCGTCCAGAGCTGCAAGTTCTCCTTTAACGAAGATATTGTCGATATGGTAATAGCGGCCAGAGAAGAGATGGTGAATAACGGACTGGTTACTCCCAAAGTGGCGCGCTTTTTCCGCAATATTGAAGCCTACGGCAATCCCTACCGGGAACTGAGAGAGAAGCGAGGCCTGTGGGCTGAAGGTATGGGGATAGAGCCTTATAAGGGCCAGGAGTTTCTCTTCTACGTTGGCTGTGTTGGCTCTTTTGATGAGAAGGCGCAGAGGGCTGCTCAAGCAGTGGGCGGATTGCTTCTCAAGGCGGGTGTTTCGTTTGGCATACTAGGTCCGGCCGAAGAGTGCGATGGCAATGAAATCCGCATGCTGGGCGAGAGCCGTATTTTTGAGACGTTAAGAGACAGGAACACCGCCATTTTCCAGCAGGCCGGCGTCAAGAAGGTTATAACGCTGTCCCCTCATTCCCTCAATGTTTTCCGAAATGAATACGGGGATGGATTTGAAGTATTTCACTATACTCAGATACTTCGTGACCTCATTAAACGGGGAAGACTGAAGCCAGCCTTAAAGCTGAACGTGAAAGTGACCTACCACGACCCGTGTTTTCTGGGAAGACACGCCGGAGAGTATGAAGCGCCCCGTGAGATACTGAGGGCAATCCCGGGCGTCGAGATGGTAGAGATGGAAAGGAATCGCCAGAATTCCTTCTGCTGCGGCGGGGGCAGCGGCAATTTCTACACCGATTTTTTTGGCGGCAGGGAAAATAGCCCCTCCAGAATCAGGGTCAGAGAAGCCGATGAAAGTGGGGCCGACATCTTAGCGGTGGCCTGCCCAACTTGTGCTGTAATGCTTGGCGAAGCGATAAAGGACGAGGGCATAGAAGAGAGACTGATTGTTAAAGATATTTCAGAAGTTGTAAAAGACAGTTCCAGGGAGACCATACCAATTTAGCCGTGTTACAAATGAGGTATTGTGTCTCCGGAATACCCACTCAAATCGGTGGCGATGTACGCACTCCATTGAAAACCAGTCGTGAAGTCTTGAGTTGAGAAGGGTATATATTGTGGTACCGCTCGAATACGTGCCGCCAAAATGACTTGGATGTGCTGAATCATCACTGCACGTTCCTGACAATCGTGCAATCCGTACGGAAGAGGCACATCGCAGGACAGAAGGCTGGTCAGAGCCCGTTGGCGAGTTCATCGAGCTCTTCTGAGAATACTTCGTCTACGAGGTCCATGATGAAGTTTGCATCGAAAAACTCAATCCCATAGTCTTTGCAGATGCGGTCCAGACTTTCAAAGTCGATCGTGTCATCGAATTCAGAAAATGGCCCGCTCCATGTGAAATAGTCGACAAAGAAGGTTTTTGCATTCTCAAGCTCCTCTTCGTCAAAGTACTCCTCCAGCTGGCTAACGACCTCGTTGAGTCGCTGGCTTTTCTTGCGTCTCTTTTCCAGCCAGTGGAGCCTTCTCTTCCTCGGTTTTTGTTCTGCTCTTCTCTCTTCTCTACCCATGTTGTCTCCTTTCTTTGACTCTCATAGCCTTTGCAGCTGGGAAATTCGGTTTTGACTATAACACAGGCGCAAGCCAGGCTGCCAGTCTTACGCTATTGTGGGACCGATTCATCATGAGTGTCTCTATTTGCGGCTGAACGGCCATAGTCGCCGGCGCGGCGCTGGACACCAGGCATCGAATTCCCCCGGTGTTTCAACTATTATCGTGTGGCCCTCCTGGCGGGCCTTTATCTCGGGCGGAAGATATCCCTCGTAGCGGCGAATCTCCCAGAACTGCATCTGGTCAGGAAAACGCACCAGCAATCTATCCTTCTCTCGCGCCACTCTTGCATCCCGCCTGGCGTAGAGAACATCAGCCCACCGTTTTCTCCCCAAGTCATACTTTGTTTCAACAGGCTGGTCAAGGAAGAATTCCGGCTGTTTCCTGGTGGCGTGTGCATAGAGGTCTCGCATGACTGCCCGGGCAGTGTAGAGTTCGTCGTCGCTGAACTCGTCGTCCGCCACTGCCAGTCGCTTGAGATACAGGTAGGAGAACCAGCGGAAAAGGCGATTATCGCGCTCAAACAACTCCTTGAGCTTTCTCTTCCCCTTTTCGGTCGAGGCAAAATGGACATCAAAATCGATTCTCTTGACACGGGACCTCGCCCAATCTTGCAGTCTGGGCTCATTTGAAGTCAACACAAGCTGTGGGATGTCCAGCGTGCCTCTCCACCAAGTTTCCCAATAAGACCTGAAAACATCCTGAACCCAGCGTTTGCCAGAAAACTCGACGTCGTCGAACGCCAGCGGGAACACGGTGCCGACAGTGGCCGATCCTCGTATCTTTCGGCTGGAGAATTCGCCCCTGGGTAGAGCCTCCATGTCCTGTCCGGTGATCAGCTTGAGGGAAAATCGGAGAAAAGTTGTTTTACCGTTCTGCGTAGGGCCGTAGATATAAAGGAACCGGGGGCCCTTTGGGTCCACCTGAGCATAGGCCAGGCGTTTTCTGCGCATATACTCATTGGCGAATGGCGAGAAGAACATATACAGTAGTGCTTCGAACATGCTGGCCTTGGCAAATGTCGGGTCCGGGCTTTTCCCCAGGTCTATGGTACGCACATAATCTTCCAGGTGTTCCAAACCCTGGTTGACAGTTGGAGCGTCGGGCAACGCCTCTGACAGGCGGAGTACCGTCCCCTTCAGTCCCAGACGGATTTCCTGTCTCTCCATATCGACCCTCATCAAGGGGATTCCATACGTCGTATGCACATGGTTGACGAATGCCGATAAGCTAAGGGTGACCGCACTGGTGGTTATTGCTGGCTTTAGCGGCCTTAATAGGCGCTCGATTTCCTTTCTGGCAGCTGGTGCTTCGGGCAGCTTCACAGTTACAATGTCTGCCTCTTTTTCGCCGGGAACAAGGAGAGATTGGGTGGAGATTTCCTGGAACACTTTTGCCGCCTCAGATTCGGGCGCAGGCATAGTCTCTCCCTTCACCCACACCTCAATTAGCTCGCGTCTAGGCGTGCTATCGCGCTCTTTAAAGAGGTTCACCAGCTCGCCCATGAAAAGCGTGCAGCCTTTTGCGTGAGACCGATAGTCCCGCAGCACTCTCTCGACAAAACCATCCTCAGCAGGGACGTCGGCATACCAGGCGTAATTTACCTGACTGGCCTTACGGGCCGTCTCTGTCAAATTGGCACTGGTCTGGATTATGCGCACCGATCCAGGCCTTTCCAGTATGTACAACTTGGTATGGATGCTGCGCCGTGGAACAAGTATGCGCAACGAGCCATTTTCTACCTGCGCTGCCAATGTCTCCAGGATATCCATCGGCTTGTCCTGTAGCTCTTGTCGTAGGGCTGGCTCTGTCAGGTCTTCACCTACAACTACCTCGATTTTCGTGTAGCCGCGCTTCTGGAAGAATTCGCGTAGCAGATCAGAAGAGACTACATAGGCAATGGCACGCATCTTGGTGAAACCGTCAAAAAGGGACTCGAAATCGCCCCGGCGGGAAATTACCCGTGTCTCAACGTGACCTATGCCCTGAAAAAGGTTACCCTGCACAGTTCTGCTCTTCATTCAAACTGTTGATACCCCCGCTCCGTTTTCCCTTTATTGTATAACATCTCACTCATTCAACACATCTATTATTGACACATCCACCGAGTACAGGTTGACTTCTGTTTTTGACACAGGGTACAATTTGCGGTTGGGGAATGAAAGTCGCTGTTAGTGGTAAAGGAGGCGTGGGCAAGACAATGTTTGTCTCCCTCCTTTCTACTATATTTAGCGAGTCCGGCTATACCGTCCTGGCCATAGATGCCGACCCCAATGCCACCCTGGCAACTGCTCTGGGCTTTCCAAATCCGGAGAAGATAACCCCGATATCTGAGATGGCAGACCTGATTGAAGAAAGGACGGGGGCACGCCCCGGTCAGGCCGCGCCTTACTTCAAGTTGAATCCCAAGGTTGATGATATACCGGAGAATTATTGGGTGGAGCATAACGGGATCAAGTTGATGGTGATGGGGAGGTTGAAGAAGGGTGGCAGTGGCTGCTATTGTCCGGAAAATGCCTTACTGGAAGCGCTGGTTTCTCACTTGCTGCTGCAGAGGGATGAAGTAGTCATAATGGACATGGAGGCCGGGGTAGAGCATTTTGGGCGGGCCACAGCAAAGGCGGTAGATGAGCTGATAGTGGTGGTAGAGCCGGGCAGGGGTAGTGTGGAAACAGCCTACAGGATAAGAGAACTGGCCAAAGACATCGGTTTAGAAAGCATTAAGGTGGTAGCCAACAAGGTTCGCAGTGAAAAGGACAGGGAGTTTCTGCTGGCGGCGATGCCGGACTTTGAATTTCTGGGCTTCATTCCCTATGACCAGAGCATAATAGAAGCAGGTCTGGGCAATCTTTCCCTCAGCAAATTAAGTTCCGTGGTCATCAGCCAGATGAAGGATATTGCGGCGCGCCTTAGCGATGGTAAATCGGGAATTGCTGGTGAGCCGATAACATAGAAACTTAAGAAAGGAGGTGTTTAGATGACGGCAAAGATAATCTCAGGAACCGAGGTAGCGAAGGAGATCCGGGCCGAGTTGACAGAGCGGGTATCCAAGCTCAAGAGCCGGGGCGTAACGCCGGGCCTGGTCATGATCCGCGTGGGAGAGGACCCCGCATCCGTTTCCTACGTCTCGGGCAAGGAAAAGGCGGCACAGGAGATAGGCGTGTGGTCAGAAACCATTGTGCTGCCGGAGAGCGCTTCCGAAGAGGAACTGCTCTCCAAAGTGGGGGAGATGAATAAAGCAGAGCATGTCGACGGCATACTGGTTCAGCTGCCATTGCCAAAACACATCAACGCGGACAAAGTGTTGAATCTCATCGACCCGGCTAAAGATGTGGATGGCTTCCACCCCATCAATGTAGGCAAGATGCTCATCGGAGACCCGTATTTCATGCCCTGTACCCCGCATGGCGCAGTGGAGTTGATGGTCCGCAGCGGCAACTCGCCTGAAGGCAAGCATGTGGTCATTTGCGGCCGAAGCAACATAGTAGGCAAGCCTCTCATGGCCATGCTGGTACAGAAAAACAAGCGCGCCAATGCCACTGTGACCGTCGTCCACACGGGGACTAAGAACATGGCCGAAATCACAAGACAGGCGGATATACTGGTTGCCGCAATGGGCTCTGCGGAAGTTATCAAAGCGGACATGGTGAAGGAAGGGGCAGTCGTTATTGATGTCGGGGTAAACCGTGTGGGATGGAAACCCAGCAAGGCGGACCCCAACAAGCAGGTCGCCGACCTCAGGGGGGATGTAGAATTCGAGACGGTCAAAGAGAAAGCCAGCGCTATTACTCCGGTGCCCGGGGGGGTAGGGCCAATGACTATCACCATGCTCATGGTTAACACGGTAGTAGCGGCCGAACGCAGGGCTGAGCGTATGGGAAAATAATAGAAAAATGGTAAATTACAGAGGAGGTTATCATGGCTTATGATGCGACAAAACTGAAAGACTGGCAGATTTCGGAAGCTGCCGAGGAAAACATGCCAACCCCCGATGAGTGGCGGGAAAAACTGAACTTACAGAAGGATGAGGTTATTCCTTACGGGAGGCTATCCAGGCTCGACTTCCTGAAGATTATCGAGCGCCTCAAGGACAGGCCGGATGGCAAGTACATCGAGGTAACTGCCATAACTCCCACGCCACTGGGTGAAGGGAAAACCACGACCAGCATGGGACTCCTGGAAGGCATGGGCAAGCGAGGTTGGAATGTGGGCGGTGTAATACGTCAGCCCTCGGGTGGTCCGAGTATGAATATCAAGGGTACCGCTGCCGGCGGTGGCAATGCGCTATTGATTCCCATGACCGAATTCTCCCTGGGGCTTACGGGTGACATTAATGACATCATGAATGCCCACAATCTGGCCCTGGTGGCGCTTACTTCCAGGATGCAGCACGAGCGCAACTACAATGATGAGGAGCTGGCCAAGCGCACAAGGATGCGCCGATTGAACGTTGACCCGACCAGGGTAGAGATGGGCTGGATAATAGATTTCTGTGCCCAGAGTCTGAGGAATATCGTGATAGGCCTGGGTGGCCGCATGGATGGCTATACCATGCAGTCCAGGTTCGGCATCGCTGTCAGTTCCGAGCTCATGGCTATGCTATCTATTGTCACGGACCTGGCAGACCTGCGCAAGAGGATGGATGAAATTACCATTGCCTTTGATAGGGATGGTAATCCCGTTACCACCGGCGATCTGGAAGTGGGTGGGGCAATGACTGCCTGGATGCGTAACACAATCAACCCCACCCTGATGTGCACCGCGGAGTATCAGCCTTGCCTGGTGCACGCCGGTCCCTTTGCCAACATCGCCGTAGGACAGTCTTCCATCATAGGTGACCGCATTGCGCTCAAGATGTTTGACTATAATGTCACCGAGAGCGGGTTTGCTGCCGACATAGGGTTCGAGAAGTTCTGGAACGTGAAATGCCGGCTCAGCGGTCTCAAGCCGCATGTATCGGTACTTACCACCACCATCAGGGCACTGAAGATGCATGGGGGTGGCCCCAAGGTAGTGGCTGGTCTACCCCTGCCTGATTCCTATACCAAGGAAGACCTGGGGCTGTTGGAGAAAGGTCTTCCTAACATGCTGCACCACATCAACACCATCAGGGCCGCAGGCATCAACCCGGTGGTCTGTATCAACGCCTTCCACACCGATACCAAGGACGAGATTGCCATGGTGCGCAAGGCAGCCGAGGCAGCCGGGGCACGGTGTGCGCTCAGTGAGCACTGGCTCAAGGGTGGTGATGGTGCTCTGGAGCTTGCCGATACAGTTAAGGAAGCCTGTGAAGAGAAGAACGACTTCAAATTCCTTTACCCCACCGAAATGAAGCTGCGAGAGCGGGTGGACAAGATTGCCAAAGTGGTCTATGGAGCGGATAGTGTGTCATGGACTCCTGATGCTGAGGCTAAGGCCAAGATGCTGGAGGCCGATTCCAAGTATGATGATTACGCTACCATGATGGTGAAGACCCATCTGAGTCTATCGCACGATCCGACCCTTAAGGGTGTGCCCAAAGGCTGGACCCTGCCCATCCGCGACGTGTTGATTTATTCCGGGGCGAAATTCCTCTGTCCCTGCGCCGGGACGATCAGCCTGATGCCAGGCACCAGCTCCGACCCGGCCTTCAGGCGGGTAGATGTTGATACGAAGACCGGCAAGGTAGAGGGGCTTTTCTAAAGGGCGATAGGCCAGTTCAGGAAGATACTCTGGCCCTGAGCTTTTCTCTTCCTCAAGGGTGAGAAAAGAGGTGACGGTACTGGCAAAATTTAAGAGCGTTTCTCTGACGATTGACGGTAAGAAAATAAGAGCTGCCCCAGGAGAAAAGGTCCTGTGGGCAGCTCTGGATAATGGCGTCTACATCCCCAATCTTTGTGCCATTCGGGAAAAGAGCGAGCCTTTTGCCTCCTGTCGTCTCTGTTTTGTGGAGGTCGAAGGTAAGGATGCTCCGGTGACAGCCTGTACCACACCTGTGGCAGAAGGGATGGTGGTCGATACCAGAGGGGCAAAGGCATTGAGACTGGCTCGCACCGCTCTGGAATTACTCCTGGCCAGCCATCCTGTGGATTGCACCCATTGTCCGAGAAATGGTTCCTGCGAGCTTCAGAATCTGGCCAAGCACCTCGGCGTGAAGCTCAAGACGAAACGGTTCAGCAAGATATTGCCCGACCTGCCCGTGGATGAAAGCAGTCCTCTGTTCGTGTACGACCCCAACAAATGTGTACTCTGCGGCAGATGCGTTTGGGTGTGCCGGGAAAAACTGGGCAAGGGAAAGATTGGGTTTGCTTACCGCGGCTTCCGGAGGATGGTCACCACTTTTGGGGACGAGCCAATGGGGAGAGCCGGTTGTGAGGACTGTAGCGAGTGTGTTGTCGTCTGCCCTGTTGGTGCCCTGGTGCTGCGTAAGGCTACAGCAAGCTCCTGACGTCTTAGTCCATCTCCCCCCAGTTTCTGCCCAGCTTGGTATCCACTTTTAAGGGGACACGGAGTTCAACCGCCCCAGTCATAAGCTCAGGGACCAGAGATTTCATTTCCTCCAGTTCATTCTCGGGTACTTCGAAGAGCAAATCATCATGTACCTGTAACAGCATCTTGCTCTTAAGGTTCCGCCTCTGTATTTCCTGATGCAAGTTTATCATGGCGATCTTAATGATATCGGCGGAGCTGCCCTGTACGGGGGCATTTATGGCCATGCGCTCAGCAGCCTCCCTGACCACTCGGTTTGAGGAGTTGATCTCGGGCAGAGATCGCCTCCTCCCCAATACCGTTTGCACATAGCCCATCTTCCGGGCCTGCTCCTTGGTTGCCTCAAGATATTCCTTTACCTTGGGATATTTCTCAAAATACAGGGCGATGAACCGGGAGGCCTCCTCCCGGCTGAAGCTGGTAGCTTGCTCCAGGCCGTAATCGCTCATGCCATAAACAACTCCAAAATTAACCGTCTTGGCGTTTCGGCGCATCTCAGGGGTTACCTCGTCTGTGGGGATGCCGAAGATACTGGAGGCGGTCAGGGCATGGATATCCTCGTCCTGGGCGAAGGATTCGATCAGACCCGGGTCTTGCGACAGGTGTGCCAGGGCTCTGAGGTCAATCTGCGAGTAATCGGCGCTGAGAAGGTATGTCCCGGCCGGAGCTATGATGGCTTTCCGTATCTTTTTGCCAATCTCTCCCCTTATCGGTATGTTCTGTAGGTTGGGGTCGCTGGAGGAGAGTCGGCCAGTGGCTGTGCCCGTCTGGTTGAAACTGGTGTGCAGCCTGCCGGTCGCGGGGTCAACAAGCAGTGGTAGAGCATCAACATAGGTTGACTTGAGCTTGCTGAGCTGACGATACCTCAATATCAGTTCAACTACCGGATGAGTGCCTCTCAATGCCTCCATGACTGAGGCTTCAGTGGAGTACCCGGTCTTAGTTCTGCGAGACTGCGGTAGATTGAGATCCCCAAAAAGGACCTTGCCTAACTGCTGCGGCGAATTGATATTGAATTGATGCCCGACACTGCTGTAGATGTCCTTCTCTAATTTCAGCAGTTGCTGACCCAGTTCGTGAGACATCTCACGGAGCAGCCCGGTGTCCAGAAGAATGCCGTTGCTCTCCATTGCTACCAAAACCGGAATCAAAGCCATCTCCACATCGGTGAACAGGCGCCACAGTCCCTGCTTACGCAGTTCAGTTTGCAGGCTCTCCTTTAAGCTCCAGACGATGTTCACGCTGGCACAGGCGTAGTCGGCGGTCTGGCTCACGTCCAGGAGGGATAGCAGGGTTTGTTTTCTCCCAACGCCACATAGTTCAGCCGGGGTCGCTATCTCGGTGCCCAGTTTGTTAAAGGCCAGTGCTTTAAGCTCGAGGCTCTTTTCGCCAAGGAGATAGGCAGCGAGCATGGGGTCGAAACTCAGGTTCCTGACTTCTATTCCAGAACGAGCCAGCATTGCTATGACATGCTTGCCGTTATAGGCAGTCTTTTCTACTCTGGCATTTTCCAGGATTGCTTTGAGTCGGGCTGTGATCTGGGTGATCGGCAACTGTTGCGGTTGGTTCAATCCCTGGTGCCCCACAGGTATGTAGAAAGCCTTTCCCTGGGCTGGGGATATCGCTATACCTACTAAATCGGCCATCCCAGTCTTTTCGCCCGTGGGTTCAATCTCAATGGCCAGTCGCTGTGCCGTTTTGACTTCGGCTATGAGCTCTTCCAAAGCTGTCTCCGTGTTTACCATGTGGCAATTGACCGCAGAGGGCTTGGTGCCCTCACCCTGTATTTGAGGCAGGCGCGAGAGCAATTTGTTGAATTGAAGCTCCTGGAAAAGCTTAGCCACCTGGTTCCGGTCATAGTGGCTTACCCGGCAGGCTTCCAGGTCCAGCTTGACAGGAACATCCTTGACTATGGTGGACAGTTCCTTATTCCGGAAAGCCTGAGCGCGATATTCACGCAGCGTGTCCTGCAACTTACTCGGCGTTATATCATCAAGATGGTCGTAGACTCCTTCGAGGCTGTCATACTGCTGTAGCAGCTTGGTGGCTGTTTTCGGACCCACACCGGGCAGACCAGGTATATTATCCGAGACATCACCGACCAGTGCCTTGAGGTCAGCGAGTTGTTCAGGTTTGACGCCATATTTCTGCTCTACTGCCTCCTCATCGTAGAGGATGGTATCTGTGAAGGTCCGTCTGGGAGCCAGGGCCTTTACTCGGGGCAAAACAGTCTGGAGCATGTCATTGTCCCCGGTCACGATGATGGTCTCGATACCCTGCTCATCAGCCTGCTTGCTCAGAGTGCCCAGGACATCATCGGCCTCGAAGCCGTCTATTTCAAAGACGGGAATACAGAACGCCTCCACCAGCTGATGGACCTTCTTAATCTGGCTTCTCAGTTCCTCGGGCGCGGCCGGGCGCTGCGCTTTGTATTCCTCGAACATTTCATGCCTGAAGGTCGGCGTAGGACGGTCAAAGGTGACAGCCCAATGAGTAGGCTTGAAATCAGCAAACACTTTGATCAAGGTACTGGCAAAGCCATAGACGGCGTTTATCATCTCCCCGGTCTTGGGTTGGGTTAGCGGGGGCAGAGCGTGAAAGGCGCGGTGCACCAGGGCGTTGCCGTCAAAAAGCAGCAAGAGCGGTTCCCTCTCCTTTGTCATAGCTTTATTATACTATGGTATCACTCCAAATTGCTTACCAGGGCATTCCCGGTGGCTTGAATGCATCTTAACCCTTATTGACAACCTCGCCATCCAGGGGTGATAATTACACGAATCTTCCCAGGACCATCTGATGTCGAAGAAGCTGACGGTAATCCCTGAGCAGTGTTCCGGTTGCAGAATCTGTGAACTTGTATGTGCCATCAAACATTTCGGGGTGAACAATCCCAAGAAGGCGGCCATAAGAGTCTTGAGCACATACCCTCAACCCGTCGTGAGAATGCCGATTGTGTGCAGCCAGTGCAAAGTGCCGGCATGTGCGCAAGTATGTCCTACTGATACCTTGCGATGGCTTGATGGCGTTGTGCGACTGGATGAAGAGAATTGCAGTTCCTGTTACAAATGTGTGGAAGCGTGTCCTTTTGGAGCAATATATATACATGAAGATTATGACCTGCCCATCAAGTGTGATATGTGTGGAGGAGACCCCGAGTGCGTCAGGAAATGTCCCAAGGGAGCACTCAGGCTGATACCGGAGGCTGCTCTGGGCGAATCCAGGCGTCTCAACAACGTCCTCAGTTACACACAGATGAAGGAAATTGAGTTCTACGAGAAGGGCGAAAAGAAGGTCATCCGCTATGCCGAAGTAGGAAAAGAAGAGCTATGAGCATAAAGAGCGGATATTTCAAGCAACACCTCCACGTAGACCTTACGAAAGGCACTGCTGAACGCCGGACTGTTGCGGACGCTTTCATTGAAAAGTATATCGGGGGACGTGGCTTTGGTGCGAAATTGGTCTGGGATAACCTGAGGAAGCATGATTTCAAGATAGACCCCCTTGGCCCCGAGAATCTTCTGGTTGTGGCGCCGGGACCTCTGACCGGGGTTTATCTGCCCTCATCGGGAAAGAACTCCTTTGTTGCTATCTCACCGGCTACCGGCCTCTATGGTGATTCTTCTATGGGTGGCGGCTTCGGTATCGAACTCCGACAGACGGGCATTGATGTGCTCTCCATTAATGGCAAGGCACCGGAACTATCTGTTCTTTTTATCGACAATGGTGAAACGACAATCCTTTCCATGCCCGAACTGAAAAGAACAAGTTGCCTGGAAGCCGAAGGGATGATAAAGGAGCGGCTGGGCACCCACGCGGTCCATGTTGCCACGATAGGCATTGGGGGTGAGAACCTTGTCAGGTTCGCGGCTGTCAATGCCGACTGGAGCCGCAATGCCGGCCGGGCCGGGATGGGCGCAATCATGGGGGCCAAGAACCTCAAGGCAATTGTTGTCCGGGGGCACACGGACCTTCCCGTCTATGATTTGGCCGGGCTGACGGCAGAGGCTGAGCAGGCTTTCAAATATATGGAGGAACACAAGTATTTCAAACTGTGGCAACAGGAAGGCCTGATGAACGTCATCGACTATGCCAACGAGAAGGGCATTCTGCCGACATACAATTTTAAGGATAGCGTTTTTGCCAGGCATGACCAGGTCAATGGCACGACAATGTTACACCGCTATAAGATAGGTGATAGCGCATGCTTTTCCTGTCCCATGTGTTGCGGCAATATTTGCCTTGTTAAGAGCGGGAAATATGCAGGCACGGTAGTTGAGGGACCAGAATACGAAACCTGTGCTATGCTGGGACCAAACCTGGGGATTGAGAACTTCGCTGCCATACTTTCTGTGACCCGACTGTGCGATGAACTGGGTATAGATACAATTTCCACAGGCAACATCGTGGGAGCTACAATAGAGGGCTACGAGAAGGGGGTTCTGTCGCTCAGCGACCTCGATGGCAGGGAGATTGCCTGGGGAGATGAGGATGCCATTTTGGAGCTGATACAGAAAATCGCCTACCGGCAGGGCGTCGGTGATATCCTTGCCGATGGCTCCCGTCGTATGATTGAGAAGTGGCCCGAAATGGACAAAGTCATTCTCCAGGTCAAGGGCCTTGAGCAATCGGCCTACGACAGCCGCGCCAGCATTTCCATGGGCCTGGCCTATGCTACCTCGGACATAGGTGCGCATCACACACGGGCCTGGACGATTGCCAAGGAAATGGAAGAAGGTCAGAACTGGACTAACAACGAGAAGGTTGACACCGTCTTATATCACCAGAAGCTGCGCCCTTTGTTTGACATGCTCGGTGTTTGTCGCTTGCCCTGGATTGAACTCGGGCTGAGCGAGCAGCACTATGCGAACTTCTACAAATATGTCACTGGAAACGAAACGTCCCTCGAAGAGCTTCTAGAGCTCTCGAATGACATATACGACCTGACAAGACTGATAAATGTCCGCCTCGGTATGAGCCGTAAAGATGACAAGCTTCCCTATAAGGTCTGGGCTAATCCTGCTCTCACGGGTCCAAATGCGGGCAAGGTGATCGACCGGGAAGATTTCCAGAAACTTCTTACACTGTACTATCAGAAGCGCGGCTGGGATGAAAACGGCATTCCACCAGCCAAGGTGGAAGAGAAGTTTTCAGACTAGCTTCTGCCGAATGATTCATCCGTTCTGGGCAAGCTATGGAGACCAAATTCATTGTAGACAACAACGTTGGCAAGCTTGCTCGATGGTTAAGGCTGATTGGCTACGACACTCTGCTCTTCAAACAAAAAGACGACAGCAGCATGATCAACGTGGCTCTCAATGAAGATAGAGTGATTTTGACTAAGGATACTGAATTCATGAAAAGACGCCTGGTCACAAATGGTAAAGTCAAAGCTCTACTGATTGAACAGGACGATCCTAGAAGTCAAATAAGAGGCGTGGCTAAAGCTTTGCAGTTAGATTATCATTTCAGACCCTTTTCGCTTTGTCTGGAGTGTAACGAACCATTACTGCCTCGGAGTAAAGAAGAAGTGCAAAGCCTGGTTCCCCCTCACGTTTTTGAAACGCAGACTCAATATACCGAATGTCCTGCTTGCCATCGCGTCTATTGGCAGGGGACACATTGGCGGGCAATGGTCGAGAAGTTGCAGGACCTGCAAGGAGAGAGCGGCGACAATCATACTTCTAGCTAATGCCTGTCTTTCCGGCCTGAAGCTGCGATGGTAGCACGGATTAGCTAGTAGTGGTATACTCAGCCCATACAGCCGGGAGGATAGGGGTAAAACTGAGCACCTATGTTACTAGCGATTGATATTGGGAACACCAGCATCAAGCTGGGCATATTTGATGACGATAATCTGAAAGCTACCTGGAATTTGGCTACCGGCATCCATCGCACCTCGGATGAGTATGGCGGCATGTTGCTCAATCTCATGGAGCGCGATAAAGGCTTGCCTTCAAAGGTTACCGGGGTAGCATTATGCGGTGTCGTGCCACCGTTGCTGTACACGTTCACGGAACTCTGTCAGAAATATCTGCATACTGAACCTTTAGTGATCGAAGCGGGTGTTAAGACAGGCATGCGCATCCGCCTGGATAATCCTCGTGAGGTTGGCCCTGACCGCGTGGTCAATGCTGTGGCTGCTCAGAATCTCTATGGAAAACCGTTAATAATCATTGACCTGGGCACTGCTACTACCTTTGACATTGTTTCGAAAGACGGTGATTATCTGGGTGGGGCTATTGCCCCGGGGATTGCCATAGCCAGTGAAGCATTATTCACCCGCACAGCCATGCTGCCCCGGATAGAGCTAATCCGCCCGAAGCATGTTATCGGTAGAAACACTATCACCGCTATGCAATCGGGTATAATATTTGGTTACATTGACCTTATTGAAGGCATGATTCGGCGAATAGAGCGGGAACTGGGAAGCAAGGTCAAGGTGGTGGCTACCGGCGGCCAGGCTTATCCTTTCGCCGAACAGATAGCAGCCGTGGACGTCATAAATCCCGATTTAACCTTGATTGGATTGCGTCTCATCTATGAAATGAACAAGGAGCAGTAATGCTTAGCAAGAGGACTATAGTTCTAGGAATAACGGGGAGCATTGCTGCCTACAAGGCGGCCGAGATTGCCAGCCAGCTGACCCGGGCAGGAGCGAATGTGAATGTGATTATGACGCCAGAAGCCATCCAATTTATATCACCGGTCACCTTCCGGGCCATTACGGGCAGACCTGTGGCTACTGAAATGTTTGATCCGGCCTCGGAATTCAGTATTGAGCACGTCTCCCTGGCGAAATCCGCTGACATGGTAGTTATCGCTCCTGCTACAGCCAATATCATTGCCAAGCTGGCTGTCGGTATTGCTGACGACATCCTATGTTGCACTGTGCTGGCTACCAGGGCGCCGGTAATCATAGCGCCGGCTATGGAAACCAATATGTATAACAATTCGGTTACCCAGGATAATCTGTCTAAGCTCAAAGCTCGCGGCTTCGTGATTATTGGTCCGGCTACAGGCTGGTTAGCGTCGGGCAGAGAAGGGCTGGGGCGACTCGCTGACGTCAATGATATTGTCGACAGCGTCTGCCAGGTACTTGAAAGGGGTGCGGACCTGGCTGGCAAACATATCGTGGTCACGGCAGGCGGTACGCAAGAGCCTATCGACCCCGTTCGCTACATCAGCAACCGCTCTTCAGGAAAGATGGGTTATGCCCTGGCCGAGGCAGCGCGTGACCGGGGAGCCAAAGTAACGTTGGTTACTGCACCTACTTCGTTACCCCGGTGTACAGGCGTTGACGTGATGGCAGTCGGCACGGCTCAGGAAATGAGTCAAGCAGTAGAAAAAATAACTGCCAGGGCTGACGCTCTGATTATGGCGGCGGCCGTATCTGATTATCGCCCGACAAGAATAGCCGAAGAAAAGATGAAGAAAACAGAGGCGGGACTAACCTTAGAACTGGAATGCACGCCGGATATCTTAGGCAGTGTCAAAGGAGATTTCATCAAGGTGGGCTTCGCCGCTGAGAGCAGCAACCTGGTGGAAAATGCCAGGCAGAAGCTTCAGCAAAAGGGACTTGACCTTATCGTGGCTAACGATATTACGGCCAGCGATAGCGGATTTGGTGCTGATACCAATCGAGTAACCATAATTGACCGCGAGGGCAGAATTGATGACTTGCCTCTAGTGCCTAAACGAGAGGTGGCGGAGAGGGTTCTGGACAGGATAACAGAGTTATTGGCTAATAGGAGCACAAAGTAGAAAGCCAGAAACAAAGAAGGCAGTCGCATTTTGGATACACGGTTAACGGAGTAACCGTAGTTGCTCTTGTTTCTTGGCCTATTTGTAGCAGTTTATGTTAGCAATGACACAGCATGATGAAGAAATGCCCGGAGCCTACGAGCCAGGGCGGATAGAAAAGAAATGGTATGATTTCTGGCTGGAACAGGGTTATTTCACTCCCAGAATAGACCCCAATAAGAAGCCTTTCGTCATTATCATGCCACCGCCAAATGTTACCGGTGAACTTCATCTGGGGCATGCTTTGACCGCTACACTGGAGGATATTATGGCCCGGTGGCACAGGATGAAAGGGGACCCTACCTTGTGGCTGCCGGGAACCGACCATGCTGGCATCGCTACGCAAGTGGTTGTGGAGCAACAACTGGCCAGGCAAGGGCAGACCAAGGAAGAGATTGGCAGAGATAATTTCACAAACTTGACCTGGAAATGGGCTGATAAGAGCCGGGATCGTATACGACATCAACATCAGGCGCTGGGGGCTTCATGTGATTGGAGCAGGGAGAAATTCACTCTGGATGAAGGACCGAGCAAGGCAGTCCGGACTGCGTTTGTACGTTTGTACAACGACGGGTTAATCTATCGCGGAGAACGCATGATAAACTGGTGTCCCCGCTGCCAAACCGCCCTCTCCGACCTGGAGGTAGAGCATAAAGATATTGCGGGACATCTTTATCATATTCGCTATCCTCTAGCTCAAGGCGAGGGCTTCGTCACCGTCGCTACTACACGACCGGAAACTTTCTTCGGCGATACGGCTGTGGCGACAAACCCCGAAGATGAACGCTACAGGAGTTTCGTGGGTAAGAGCGTCATCCTTCCCATTATCGAGAAGGAAATCCCTGTAATCGCTGATGATGCTGTTGATACTTCTTTCGGCACCGGAGCATTGAAGATAACTCCAGCCCATGACCCCACGGACCTCGAAGTAGCCCAGAGACACAATTTGCCGCTGGTAAATATCATGAACCCCGATGCGACTATGAATGAGAATGCCGGGCCGTATCGAGGACTGGAAAGGTTTGCCTGTCGGGACAGGGTACTAGCCGACCTGAAGGACAAAGGATTACTGGAGAAGATTGAGCCCTACTTCCATTCCGTAGGACATTGTGGTCGTTGCCAGACGATGATTGAACCCAAAGTCAGCTTGCAGTGGTTCGTCCGGACACAGCCCCTGGCCAAAGCTGCCATCGAGGCGGTTAAGGATGGCAGAATCACCATAAATCCAGAACGTTTCACCAAGATATATTTTGACTGGATGGAGAACATCAGGGACTGGTGCATCAGCCGGCAACTATGGTGGGGACATCGCATCCCGGTATGGTATTGTCAGGATTGCGGCGAAGTGACCGCCTCGGTAGATGAACCGACGGCTTGTACTCGCTGTCACTCGAACCAGCTAATTCAAGACCCTGATGTCCTGGACACCTGGTTTAGTTCGGCACTGTGGACACATTCTACGCTCGGCTGGCCGGAGGATACCGATGACCTTCGCTATTTCTATCCTGGCTCGGTAATGGAAACCGGCTACGACATCCTGTTCTTCTGGGTCGCCAGGATGATTATGATGGGGCTGGAAAATACCGGTGAGGTCCCTTTCCACACTGTTTATCTCCATGGCCTGATCAGGGATGAGAGCGGAGAGAAGATGAGTAAATTGCGAGGGAATGTTATAAACCCCGCCGATGCCATAGGCAAATACGGTGTCGATGCGCTCCGCTTTGCGCTGACCACCGGCAGTACACCGGGGAATGATATAAGTCTGGGCAAAGGCAAATTGGAGTCCAGTCGCAACTTTGTCAACAAATTGTGGAATGCCACCAGGTTTATCATTCAGAGTCTGGATGCTGAAAGGCTGGAACCTCAGGCAGTCCCGATTCCATCGGCACAACCGCAGAGAATAGAAGACCGATGGATTGATAGCCAGCTCAACCGGCTTATCAAGAATGTCAACGAGCTGATGCAAGGTTTCCAATTTGGTGAAGCAGAGCAGCAGATTTACGATTTTGTGTGGTCGAAGTTCTGTGACTGGTATATTGAAATTGCCAAGATACGCCTTCGCAGCCAATTAACTCCGTCACCCTTGCCTTACCTGGTCAATACATTGGAAAAATCACTGCGTCTTCTGCATCCGTTCATGCCTTTTATCACTGAGGAACTCTGGCAAAGACTGCTGGGAGCGCAGCGTGGCAGGCCCGTGGTTCACTCCCAGCTCGTGGCTAACGATGTGGGGATGCCGACTTCCATAGTGATAGCTCCTCATCCCATCGCTGACGATAGGACCTTTGCTCCGGAAGCAGAGCAAGTAATGGATTCTGTGATAGAGATTGTCCACGCTATCCGTAACGTTCGTGCGCAATACAAAGTAAGGCCGGACAAATGGATTGAAGCCCAAGTTTATACTGGTGAGCTCCTGTCGAGCCTTAGCACCGAAGCGAACATGATAGAAACACTGGCCAAAGTTCGACCCTTAACGATACTCCGTCGCCAGGAAAGGGGACCGACCAATGATAGGGCTCTCGTTCTGGTCTTGAAAGAGGCCGAGGTAGTTTTGCCTTTGGCTGACATGGTAGACCGGCTGGCTGAAGAACAACGGCTGCTTAAGGAAAGTGGGGAAATCAAAGCAAGAATTCTTCAGCTTGATGCCAGGCTGAAAGATAGTGACTTCTTACGTAAAGCGCCAGACCAGGTTATTGAAAAAGACAAACAGAAGCTTGCCATGCTGAAAGACAAACTGGAAAGGCTGTATCAAGAATTATCTCAACTGCGCTCGCCATCAGCTGACAGCTGATAGCTCTTAGCCTTAGGGGTGGAAGGGTGGACTGGCCTGGCTTTGAGAGCCAGCATATCATGTAACTTTATCAGGGCTTTCTTGGTATCGCTGGCAACACAGGATTTGTCACGCATTTTTATGCGATATTTGAATAGCCAATAGGTAAATTCGTTCAACTGGCTCAAACTTATGGATCTAAGGTGAGGATAATGTTTCTCCTTTCTGAACTGTTTCAGAAGGGCAGACTGATTGGCACCATAAATGCGTTGGTGAGCCTCGTCAACTGTTCCGTTATCGCTGTTCGAGCCTGAAACTCTCCTTTCCTTTCGTATCTCTTCAACTACAGCCAGAAGGAGAAACCTCTCCACAAGAATGCCATAGAAATAGTTCAGGTAGGTCTGGTATTTGGAGGCGCCGATTAGATTTCTGAACTCGCCTTTAGACAATGCTATCGGTGGTATGTCAAAGAAGAGAAGCTCGGTGCGCTCCTGTTCTGGAATAAGTCCATCAAGCTCTTCGCATAACCTCTCTGCCAACACCAGCCAATCGAAAGCTTCGTTGTCCACAAGATAGTGATAATGTCGGCCGTCATAGTCCTCTTCAGGACTACTCCATAGACGAATGGCTTCAAGCAAGGCCACATACCAATTCTTGCCTTCAGCAATAGCACTTCTCAGCCTTTCGATTGCCTGAGTATCTCCGGCGGACACTCCAGCCACCTCCGTAATTATTCTGGAAAATCACGTGCATATTATATCTCGGCGAGCCTGAAGACACAAAGCACAGTATGAGTTCTGAAGCAAATTGACAGCGCCCAGTTTTTGGGCTACTATTTGCCTGTTCGTGGGAAACATGTTGGATAACAATCCGACACTTGCCGAAGCAGTAAATGCCTTTTTGTCACATCTACCGCCGGAAGAGAGAGGAAAAATACAGGCGGAGATATCCAAGTTTGTTAGATGGCTTGGCTCATCCAGGCAAGTGAAAGACATCAGCCCTATTGATGTAGCCAGCTATGGCGAACACATTACCCCGTCGGCAGTCAAACCCGTCAAGTCCTTTCTCACATACATACGGAAAAATGGATTCACCGGAACAAGCTTAGCTCCGCACCTCAGAGCACGAAAAGCTTCTTTGAAGGCGAGCCCGTCCTGGCAAATTTCTCAGGCTGGAGCCACTTTGACTGCGGAAGGCTATGCCAGACTAGAATCGGAATTAATCACTTTGAAAAACCAGCTTCCCGAGGTTATTGAGGAGATGCAAAAGGCAGCGGCGGACAAGGACTTTTCGGAAAATGCTCCTCTGGACGCAGCTAGAGAGCGAAAGGCACACTTGGAGGGCAGGATCAAGGAGTTGGAGGCAACCTTGAATCTGGCCAAGATAGCGGGGACAAGCCAGAGCGTATCCAAGGCAAAATTTGGAGATACAGTGGTGCTCTGTGATTTATCATCAGGCAAAGAACTCAGCTACGCGTTGGTCGACCCCCGAGAGGCGAATCCAGCCAGGGGCAGGCTTTCCGTTGCTTCCCCCTTGGGCAGGATGATCCTGGACAAAGAAAAGGGGCAGACAGTTGAAGTTGTCGCTCCCGCTGGTACCTTCTGCTACCGTATTGAAAACATTTTAAGTGTAAATGAATAGCGGGGCCTCAGCCATAGCCCCACATTCTGCATCCTCCGCCTTTCTTCTGCCCCCTTTGCTCTCTGTCGTTCTGGGTCCTGAGAGGCTTCTCGTGGCGAATGAGCTATCGCGTTCAGCCGTGTCCCGAGCGACGTGTAAGGGGTAAATCCTGCCAAGAAGCTCATCGGTCTTTCGTCGCCCTAACGCATCTTGGACTGTTCAGAATGACATGAACAGACGCTCTCTGATTTTGTCGATGGGCTTCATATATGGCATAATGAACTGAGTCGTAACAAGCGGAGGGATCGCATAGTGGTCTAGTGCGGGCGCCTGCTAAGCGCTTACTCCGAGTTATCGGGGTCGAGGGTTCGAATCCCTCTCCCTCCGCCAGTCAGGAAGTTGGGGTGCCATGGCGAGCATGTGTCGTTGTTTTCGATTCACACGATATGAAGCATTGCTGGCTTTTATCGAGACGCGTCGTCCTAGCATTAGCCGACTACGACGAAGTCGCCTTCTGGTTGCTCCGGGTCGAGAGGATTGATATAGCTCGGCTGAGGGGGGAATATCGAAGAGTTATGGAACTGAATGAGAAACAGCGAGAACTATGTGAAGGGAACACACAAGACTTCTCTGCCCTCAAGGCCTTGTTCATCAACTGTACTCTGAAACGATCGCCTGAGATTTCACATACTGAGGGATTACTGAAGGTAAGTAAGTCTATTATGGAGAGTAACGGTGTTTCAGTTGCAGTGGTCCGGGCGGTTGACTTTGATATTGCTGCAGGTGTATGGCCAGACATGACGCAAAGAGGTTGGGAGAGAGACGACTGGCCCAAACTCTTCAGAAAAGTGATGGAAGCAGATATCCTTGTTCTGTGCAGCCCGATTTGGCTGGGGGAGAAGTCTTCTGTCTGCCAGAGGGTTATTGAACGCCTGTATGGGCAATCTGGAGAACTGAACGAAGAAGGGCAGTATGCCTATTACGGGCGGGTTGGTGGCTGTATCATAACGGGAAATGAAGACGGGATAAAGCATTGCGGAATGGGAATACTCTATTCGCTCCAGCACCTGGGGTTTGCAATTCCTCCGCAAGCGGATGCCGGCTGGATCGGAGAAGTCGGGCCTGGCCCCTCATATTTGGATGAAGGATCCGGAGGGCCTGAAAATGATTTCACACAAAGGAACATCACCTTTATGACATGGAATCTGATGCATTTGGCTCAGATGCTCAAGGCGGGTAAAGGGATACCGGCGCATGGCAACCAGAGAAGCAAGTGGGAAGCTGGATGCAGGTTTGACCATCCAAACCCGGAGTACCGCTAACAAGATACCTTGAAGCTCGGCAGGTAGTCTTCGCGGCTTGCTGGCGGCATCATGGGCTAATCTGCGGTAAGCAGAGAAGTTGTATGGGGACCTAGCATGGATGCTTCTTATCACGGCAATGCGGTTTGTAAGGGTAAGTCGATGGCAATAGAACAAATGATAGCACGCCTGTTTCGTATGGATGAGGGCACTCGCCGGCGTCACACTAATCCTCGGAGTGGCTATTCGCGCTTTTCCATGGTTCCGCTCTTGGGCTTGGCTTTCTGGAGCAGAGCATGGTTGGGGTGGTGGGCTCTCATACCGATTACGGCCACGGTCTTGTGGGTGTGGCTTAACCCGAGGATCTTCGCCGAACCAAGGAGCACAGACAACTGGGCGTCAAAGGCGGTTCTTGGCGAATGGGTCTGGATGAATCGTAGGAACGTCCCGGTACCGAAACGTCATCGTCACATCCCGAATGCCCTCTCTGTGGTCGCGGTGATCGGGTCCGCCTTCTTCGTCTGGGGTCTGATAATACTGGACGTCTGGCCGACTCTCATGGGCGGTGCCATCACGGTCATAGGCAAGCTATGGTTCGCAGACCGGATGGTATGGCTATACGAGGATATGAAGGATGCTACGCCCGAGTATAAGAGTTGGTTATACTGAAACTCTGCCCTAACAACGACGTCAGAAACCCGCGATACTCCCATCTTGCCCAGACGGGCCTGCCTCATAGGCCAGCTTCTTGCCTTCTTCCAGTAGCTCCCTCACCCTTTCTAGGCTTTCAGCTTCAGAGTAGATGCGAATGAGCGGTTCTGTGCCGGAAAAACGGATGAGCAGCCAGGAGTCATCGGCAAGGAAGAAGCGAAAACCATCGGTGGTATCCACTCTGGTCACCCTAGAACCGGCTATAGTGTCCGGTGAGGTGGAGCGCAGTCGGTGCATGACTGCCTGACGCCTAGCTGGGGAGACGTGAAAATCTGTCCGGTCATAGTAGTGAGATCCCACCTTGCTGTAAAGGTAATCGAGAAGCTGCGATGGCGTCTTTCCTGTTTCCGCCATGAAGTCAAGAAAGTAGAGCCCGGCAAGTATAGCATCGCGTTCCGGGACATGACCGCGGAATCCGTAGCCACCACTCTCCTCCCCGCCAATGATGGCGTTTTTCTCCATCATCAAGGGGGCAACATATTTGAAACCCACCTGCGTTTCGTAAACAGGGACATCGAATAGCTCGCCCAGGCGGGAAATCATCATGGTGGAAGTGAGTGTCCTTATCATGGCGCCACGCTCACCGCGGACTTCCAGTAGATAGAGACAGAGCAAGGCAAAAACCTGGTGTTGAGTCAGAAACTGTCCCCTTTCGTCTATGATGCCAATGCGGTCGGCGTCCCCATCGGTGGCCAGGCCCACATCGGCCTTCTTCTCAACGACCAACCTCGAAAGCGTGGTCAAGTTCTTGGCGATTGGCTCAGGCTGAATCTGGGGGAAGGAGGGATTTCGTTCGGCATTAATCTCGGTGATTTTCAGGTTGCCGTTCTGGAGGATTGTCCTGAAATAGCCAATGCCAGCACCATACATGGAGTCAACTATGATATTCAGTTTCTGGCGGCGCAATTTTTCTAAGTCGACAAACTGGCCAAGGCGGTCGAAGTAAACAGGAGAGGGATCCAGGTAGTCAACAAGCCCTTTCTCCAAGGCCCTATCCAGCTCAAGCCTTTTCACACCCTCTCCCGGCCCTTTTCCTTTAGGGGGTGGGGTTTGGGTGAGGGAAGCGATGTTTGCCTCTATTTGGGAGATGACGTCCCCAGGAGCACTGGCCCCATCCTCAGATTTGTATTTGAATCCATTCCACGAAGCGGGATTGTGGCTGGCAGTTATCACAATGGCCCCGGCGGAATTAGTAGCCGGGACAGTAAAGCTCACCACCGGGGTAGGGGCTGGTTTGGGGCAGAGGTGGACCTTGATGTTGTTGCCGGCCGTCACTTCAGCGGCGGCGGCGGCAAAATCCTCCGAGGCGAAACGAGTATCATAGCCAATGACCAGGCCTCGTTTATTGAGTCCATTTTGCTTCAGGTATTCTGCCACGGCCTGAGCGCAGATACGCACGTTATCGAAGGTGAAGTCCTCGGCGATAATCCCCCGCCAGCCATCAGTGCCGAATTTGATTTGATTAGCCACAATAGTATATTCTTTCCCCGCGGTGCGCAGTCAATTGTCCAACCCTTCAGTCACTGTGATTATCAGCTAGATCGATATAAACGTCAAGTCCCGACCAGTCGGGATAGGCAAGATGCTTGCAACATGAACCCTCCCCCAATGTGTCCCATTCCGCATGAACATTGGGAACATTCTACATTTTTGGTTTGTGCCTCCCGAGTTTTTTGGGGGCTTGTCGTGACACTGGTAAAATATTATTGTATTATGGTATTATGATTCAAGCTATACAAAAAGGAGCGTAAATTGAAGATATTATTAGTTTATCCCCGGTATCCGGACACCTTCTGGAGTTTTAAGCATGCTTTGAAATTCATTTTCAAAAAGGCAACTTTCCCCCCTCTGGGCTTGTTAACTGTAGCTGCGATGCTTCCTCAAGAGTGGGAGAAGAAGCTTGTGGACCTCAATATAACAAACCTGACAGATAAAGCCATCAAGTGGGCTGATTATGTATTTATCAGCGCTATGGTAGTGCAGGCTGATTCGGCCAGGGAGGTCGTCGACAGGTGCAGGCAGTTGGGAACCAAGATTGTTGGTGGGGGCCCCGTCTTTTCCCTTGGGTATGAGGAATTTGGTCATGATGATATAGACCATCTGATATCTTACGAAGCTGAAGATACACTGCCGCTCTTTGTGGAAGATTTGGAGAAGGGATGTGCCAAACATTGCTACGCGTCTGAAGAGTTCCCTGACATAAAGAAAACTCCCGTGCCTTTGTGGTCGCTTATCGACAGGAAAAAGTATCAATCGATGACTATCCAGTATTCTCGAGGCTGCCCTTTTAACTGCGAGTTCTGCGACATCGTCATTATGAATGGACATGTGCCGCGGACAAAAACGGCGGCTCAGATAATAGCCGAGCTGGACGCGTTATACGATATGGGATGGCGAGCCAGTGTATTCTTCGTTGATGATAATTTTATTGGCAACAAACGAAAGCTAAAGTCAGAAATCCTGCCGGCCATAACTAAATGGATGGAAGAAAGAAAACATCCCTTTGCATTTTTTACCGAAGCATCCATTAATCTTGCCGATGACGAAGAGCTAATGCGAATGATGGTCAAGGCCGGATTTGACACCGTGTTTGTGGGTATAGAAAGCCCCAATGAAGAGAGTTTGGTCGAATGCAATAAAATGCCGAACAAGAACCGTGATTTGTTGGCCTCGGTTAAGAAGATACAAAACCACGGCCTGCAGGTGCAGGGAGGCTTCATCGTCGGGTTTGATAGCGACCCGGTTTCCATCTTCAAGAGCCAGATCGATTTCATTCAGAATAGTGGAATCGTTATGGCTATGGTTGGTGTGTTGATGGCTCCCCCGGGGACAAGACTATACAAACGTCTGAAACAGGAGAACCGTTTACTGCCGGGCGGTACGGGGGACAATACAGATGGTTCAACCAACTTCATCCCTAAAATGGGGCTCGAAGCGCTTGTCAGAGGCTATAAGCATGTTATAGATACAATATATGCACCCAAGCCATACTATGAACGCATTAGAACCCTTCTGAAGGAGTATGAACCTAGCAATAGGAGAAGAATCAAGATCTCTTTTCTCCATCTCTTAGCCTTGATGAGGTCTACATGGGTTTTGGGGGTTCAGGAAAAAGGTAGAGTGCATTATTGGAAGTTGGTTATCTGGACCTTGCTGAAGAAGCCCAGAACTTTTCCTTTGTCCATGACACTTGCTGTCCAGGGGTTCCATTTCCGTAAGGTGGCTGCGAAAATACGTGCACCTTTCACCAGTGATGTTTCTGACTGGAGCAAGCAACGAAGCTAGCAGGCGCAGAGAATTGGTGCTCAGCTAGAGTCCTTCTCACAGGTTCTCGCCTTGAAACATACCTCGATAGCCTTCGTCTACCTTGTAGCTCAGACGGAAGAAGACCATCTGAATAATTCGCGCATTCTTGTGTAGCCGAAATCCCTGCGGATTGTAGACCACCATTAGAGACTGCGACCTGCCGGAATAGCCGGCATCCCAAACTGCGCTATGGATGCTGACTCCGCAGCGCAGAAGGCTCGACCGGGGTGTTGCCAGAGCCATTACGTCTCTGGGAAGATTGACCACCTCGTTGTACGTGACCAGGTAACAACCAGGCAACAGGTCTATGCGACCCAGCCCGTCGAAAACGAGGGGGGAAGTCCCGGAAATGACTCTGCTTTCATTGTCAGGGCTCATATTACCAGGCGAGGAAAGCAAAGCTACTTCCCTGAGGCTCAAATCTATGCCGTTGGGTTGGACCTGCTGCTGAGCATCACATAAATCGTTCACCAGGGGAGGGCTTGCCTTCAGCATCTCCAGGATATCGTCTCTGGAAAGGATACCAAACATTGGCACACCACTATATTACGCTCATAGAGCCCGAATTATCAGCATTCAGTATAATTCATGCTGGACCGCCAGACAAGGCAGCTTAATTATTGATTTGAACAACAGGGCAGACAATTAGAATGGCAGCAAGAGAACGGCTCAGAATGACGAGTGGACGTTCTTGAAGGCGCGGCTCTATGATAGTTACGCAAATCCTGTTAATATAGTTACCGCTGCAATTCCTCGGCTCTTGTCGGGGTTGATTGCGAGTAAACCATGAAGGTGGTAGCAATTGTTGGCATGGCAGGCGCGGGCAAGTCAGAGGTGGCCAGGATATTTGAAAAGCATGGCTTCAAGAAAGTGCGGTTTGGAGACATTACAGATGAAGAGCTCAAGAAGAGGGAACTTGAGACGAATGAGGAAAACGAGCGCTTTATCAGACAGCAATTGAGAAAGGAACACGGGATGGCTGCTTACGCCAAGTTGAACTTGCCCAGGATTGACAGCTCATTGAAATCATCAGATGTTGTGGTGGATGGGCTTTACTCCTGGGAAGAGTATACTCTATTGAAGGACTACTATGGTGAGCAGTTTACTACCGTTGTTGTCTGGGCATCGTCCGCAACCAGGCATAGAAGGCTTGCCAGCAGAGGCGAACGACCTTTAACGCCTGATGAAGCAGCCCGACGAGATAAGTCCGAAATAGAGAATATTAACAAGGGCGGGCCGATCGCCATGGCCGACTCTGTCATATTAAACGAAGGGTCGCTGGAGGAAATGGAGCGGGAAACGGAGCGGGTTATCTCCGGCTTGAAATGAACAAGGGAACCAGGCCAAACATTGATGAGTATTTCCTCAAGATAGCGGCTGTGGTAGCCGAACGCTCCACCTGCCGCCGCCATCATGTGGGCGCCGTGGCAGTGAAGGACAAGCACATATTGGCTACCGGCTACAATGGGGCTGCCGCCGGCCTTAAGGATTGTCTTGAACTTGGCTGTCTCAGGGAGGAAATGAGCATAGAATCCGGTACCAGGCAAGAAATATGCCGGGGCATTCACGCCGAGCAGAATGTCATTATCCAGGCCTCGCTGCACGGCGTCAGCCTCGAAGGCTGTACCATCTACTGCACCCATACTCCCTGCGTCCTCTGTGCCAAGATGCTGCTCAATGCCAAAATAAAGCGCTTCGTAACCTTTGGCAACTACGCTGATGATTCCTTCATAGACCTGTTCCAGGAAGCCGGAATAGGGTTTGAGTTACATAAAAACCCGCCTTCCAGGATAACCCACCTGCCTTGAGAAGAAGCCTAGCGCACATTTCCCCTGGCAAGCGAGATGAAGATGCCGCCAAAGCAGAGAATGGCCAGGATCATGAACGATGTCCTCATGCTTTCCTGGAAAAGGGGATAAGATTCAGGCCCTATTTCAACTCTTCCTATGTACAGAGCGAACATCAGCATGGCGATTCCCATGCCCAAGACCATGCCAATCTGCCGCATCGTCGCTACGGTTGCTGAGGCTACTCCGTAGGCCGTTTTCGGTACAGAACTCATAACTGCGTTAGTATTGGGGGAGGAAAAAAAAGCCATCCCGCAACCCACCAGGACCAAATTACCGACAATTAAATGCAGAGGAGTATTCTCATTCACGAAGATGAGCAGGGTGACTCCTATGGTGGTCAACGCCATTCCTGCTGAGGCAATTATCCTTGGTTCAATCCTGTCCGAAAGCCTGCCAGCAAGGGGTGAAACAATAGCCGACATAGCGGGCAAGGCGACCAGAACCAGGCCGGCGCTTTCCGGGTTAAATTCCTTCAGGTACTGTAGATAAAGACTCATAAGGAAAGACACGGCCAATATCGGACTATACTCGAGCAACGTTGCCAGGCTGGAAAGGGTGAAAGCTTTGCTGTTTCTGAACAGGTTCATATCCAGGACCGGGCTTTTGGTTCTCATTTCCCACCTGGTGAATGCCAGAAGCCCGATGACGCCGCCCACTACCAGCCATACTCCCGGCCTCGCTGGCAAGAGAGTGAACCCGTATACCAGGGCTACAAGCGCAAGGCTGTAGATTACAGAGCCAGCCAAATCAAATTTCTCCCCCTGTGCCCCGGTCCACTCACCTTTTAGCTTCCATAAGACGGCGCCGATAACTACCAAGCCCAGGGGGGTAGTTAAGAAAAAGATGCTCTTCCAGCCAAGATGCTGCGTGACGACCCCGCCCAAAACCGGGCCCAACGAAAGACCGACATAGACCGCAGCCGAATTTATACCCAGGACCTTTCCTCTCTCATCGACGGGGAATACCGAGGTGAGCAGTGCTATTCCAGTCCCGGCAAACATGGCAACGCCAATCCCCTGCAAGACTCGAAAAGAGATAAGCATGCTGCCTGAGCTTGCCAGGCCTGAGAAGAACGATGCAACCGTGAAGATAACCATGCCGGTGACAAAAATCTTCTTCCTGCCGTATATGTCTGCTATTCTGCCGAAGGGAACAAGAAGAACAGCCGAGGACAAGAGGTAGGCGGTGGCAACCCAGCCTAACGTGACTGCATCCAATGCTAGGTCTTTTCCAATAGAGGGAAGGGCGACATTCACAGAGGAAGCCATGAAGGGGAAGAGAAAGAAAGTCATGCTGGCGATAAGAAGCATCGCTCTTCTGGAGGTATCATTGCTCACAGAGTCAGCCATGATCGGCCATTATATCTGATTCAGCGAGAACTATTCTAATTCTGGTGTCTTGTTCTGAACAGGGACCTGCCGCCTTACCGCCTCGTTGCATGACATCGGACAATGCGGGCCCAATAATTGCTTTGACCGAAATATCGCTGTAAACTTCTGGTGCTCTGCAGTTTGATGTTGGGGAAGATATGAAGCCGCACAGAATGTTCTCGACAAAGCCGGGAGCCACAAAGCTACTGCTTGCTGTAGTCGCCGGTCTGATAGTACTCAAGGTAACCGTTGGTTGGGTAACTGGCAGCATCAGCGTACTGGCCCAGGCAGCGGACAGCTTATTAGACTTGTTTGCTGCCATAATCACCTTCTCTGCTATTCGTATTGTGGCCAAGCCGGCCGACATAGAACATCCCTACGGTCATGGTAAGGTAGAGGACATTGCTGGTGTTGCGCAGGGAATTCTCATCTTTGTCGCTGGTGGACTGATAATCTATTCGGCAGTAGGTCGGATAATAGAAGGCTCTAGTATTGAAGTAGTCGAAGCAGGGATAGCCGTCATGGCGATTTCCATAGTGGCCAGTGTTTTCCTATCCCGGCACCTGCTAAGGGTGTCCCGTAACACTGGCTCTGTAGCTCTGGAGGCTAATGCCCGCAATATTGCTACTGACGTCTATTCCGCCTCAGCCGTGCTGGTGGGGCTGGCAATGGTGAGATTGACCGGGTTGTATGTTATCGACTCTGTGATTGCCATCGGAGTTGCTATTTACATCCTGAAAGTAGCTGTTGATACTATCCGTAAGCCGGTATCCGGACTGCTTGATGAAAAGCTACCTCCTCCACAACAGGCAGCTCTCGAAGCCTGTCTAAGGAAGCACAGCCGTCAAGTATCCGGCTACCACGCACTGCGGACACGTCGGGCTGGAAGCCAGAGCCATATAGACCTTCATCTGGTGATGGCCAGGCACATCAGCCTGGAACAGGCTCATCAAATATGTGACCAGGTTGAAGCTGAAATACAAAACACACTCTACGAGGCCAGCGTAGTCATTCATGCAGAGCCATGCGACAATGAATGCAAACAGTGCTCCGCAATTTGCTCAATGCGCCGGACTGGCTAAGATGGCGTATTAGCTATTCCCAAGCCAGGCCAGGCCGGAAATCAAGGCCCTATGCACCCCAATTGCTGGAGCAACCACTCGCCACCGTAGACTATGGCGAACCCGATGGCGAGGCAAATCAGGACTATTATCGGACCCCTGAGCAGGAATTTCTTTAGCATCACAACCACCAGACTTAGCTTGACTGCTTGTCGGCTTTCTTGGCTCTGGCTCTCTTGGATATGGCGTCTTTGTATACCCTTGCCAGGCTCTTGCCATGCTGAGGTAACTTGGCCTTTTCCTTAGCTCGCCGCTTGTCTCTTCGCTCTTGCCTGGTCTTTCTGGCAAGCTGGTCGTGTTGTGAAAGCCGCTTGTCTACCACTTGATTTCGTATGGGCCGAGAATAAAATCGAGGTCTTCCTGAAAAGCGGAGAGCTTCTCAGAAGGGAAACAAGTTTCGTCTACGTGAAAGAGCATTTTTGCTTCGTCCCGCGGTGAGCCCAGTACATGTACAGTGCCGCATTCCTTCTGGTCTTGCTCGTGCGTCCCACGCGTCTTCAGTGCCAGCGTGATACGCGACTGAGTGGCCCCGCTGGAAAGACCGTATGTTTGCGACTCAGTCTCAACGGCTATAATCCCTTGTTTCTTCAACAAGTCTCGCACTTCATCGCAAAGCATCCCGGGATTCAAGCCTCTATAAGTCTTTTTGATCTGGGTTGCCATTCTGTTCTCCCGCTGGGTATTATAGCACTTCCCCATGTCAGTTTCACTGCTCAATGTGATATAATCGGGATCTGATGAAGAAAGAATTGATGGAAATCCTGGCCTGTCCCGTATGTAAAGGGGACATGGAGCTCAAAGTGGACAAAGAGGAAGGGGAAGAAATAGTCACCGGCTCCCTTTATTGCTCTGCCTGTAATCACTTCTACCCTATTGTAGATACGATTCCCAATTTGTTACCGCCTGAACAGCAAACTTAAATCAAGGGCTATACGCCACGCCTGTGGTGGGCGATTCCCAAACCTCTACACTTATCAGTTTCGCCGGGGATTCGGAAAAGCGAGGCTGAAGCGCATCATATATCGTGGCGGCAATGTTCTCGCTGGAAGGGCCAATCTTATCAAGGGGGGGCACATCGTTGAGGCAAGTATGGTCGAATCTAGCCAGGACCTCCCTCAGATGCTCCTTTAACTGAACGAAATCATAAGCCAGGCCGGTCTCGTCGAGCCTGGCTGCTCCCACGCGAGCTACGACCTTGAAGCGATGCCCGTGTAGATTTTCACACTTGCCGTGGTAGCTCGGGAGATAGTGTGCGGCATCAAAGTGCTCCTCTACAAATAGCTGATACATCAAAACCTCCTGCGTATTTTCGCACTCCATCTTGTCCTTCAACATCGCTGGCTAATTCGGCAACATGCTTACCCAGCTCGGGATGGACTAACTCTGGGGCGATTTCAGCCAGCGGTATAAGAACGAAGGCGCGGTCCTTCAGGCGGGGGTGCGGCAGAGTTAATCTCTGAGTTTTCATAGTCTTGTTGTTATAGAAAAGGATATCTATATCTATGGGGCGGGGTGCGTTTCTCTGTCCGCCGGGAACCCTGCCCATTATGATTTCGATTTCCTTCGCCAGACGGAGAAGTTCCTGGGGAGACAACTTGGTGGTGATCCGACAGACCAGATTGAGAAACAAGGGCTGCTCTTTGTAGCCGACCGGCTCGGTCTCATAAACGGATGATATCTTCTCAAGTTTTACCTTTCCAGAAAGCATTATCAAGGACTGGCAGAGGTTGTCCTCCCTCTTTCCCAGGTTTGAACCCAGACAAAGATAGGCAGTGGCCAATTTGCTCACACGCCCCTGACGATGGCATCGCTCATCTTGCATACGCGTGCCATCTCCTTGACATTGTGCACCCGGACGATATCGGCACCTTTGACAATGCCAATCGCTATAGTGGCCGCTGTTCCCTCTAACCGCTCGTCGTCGGGTGCCACGAATACCTTTTCTCTCGACTTTTGTTCAGGAGTTAGATCAAGCACCCAACCTATAACTGACTTGCGCGAACTGCCCAGCAGGATAGGCCTGCCCAGTGCCTTAAGTTCGTCCAATCGTCGCAGGATTTCCAGGTTCTGCTCCTGTGTCTTCCCAAAACCTATGCCGGGGTCAATGATGATATTCTCCCGGGGCACCCCTGCGCTTGATGCTTGCTGGATGGCTCTATCCAAATCCGAGATAACTGTGGAGATAATGTCCTGGCAGGGAGCGCCACGCTGGTTGCTCATCAGGGCAATCGGCACACCCTTCTGGGCTGCCAACTCGGCCAGCCCGGGCTCCTTCTTCAGCCCCCAGATGTCGTTTATCATAGCGGCTCCGGCATGCAAAGCCTCACGGGCTACCTCCAGCTTATAGGTATCCACACTTAGCGGCACTGGCATATCGTGGGCCAGCTTCTCCACAACAGGAATTACCCGCCGTAATTCTTCGTCGACTGAAATCTGAGGTGCGTCAGGACGGGTGGACTCGCCGCCGATATCGATTATGTCTGCTCCTTCAGCGGCCAGCCGTATTGCCATGGTTACGGCTTCTTCGGCATCACCCAGCCCGTCCCCGGAGAAAGAGTCCGGGGAAACGTTTATCACGCCCATGACATAGGTCCGCCTGCCCCAGTAAAGCATGCTCCTCCCACATTGCGTGTAACCCGGTTTGCTCGGCGTGTCATCAGGCATGTTATTGATTATAGCAGAGGGAGCGACCAAAATAATAAGGCAGAATAAGGCGAACCTCATGGCTATGATGCTGTCCGGGGTGATGATGCTGCGTCATCTGGGAGAGAAGGACAGCGCCGATAAGCTGGAAGCGGCTATAGCTGAGGTGATAGCTGAGGGCAAGTATGTTACCTGTGATTTGAAGCTCGATCCCGCCCCAGCCGCAGGCACCAGCCAGGTCGCCGACGCTGTGAGAGAGAAGCTGAAGCATTAATCCTGGCCAGGCGGTTATGCCAGGATATAGTGTGGCAAGGGTGTGGCAGGAAGCGGCACAATAGCGACGGATAAATCGGATCGGGGGAACCGGGAGTTCGTATATACTGTGTCCATCACAAAATTTGGGCGTAGATTAATCGGGGTAACCTTTGAGTTAAACGAAGGCAGAATGACAGATGAACTGCTATGCCAGAATGCACTCAAGGTCTTTGACTTACCACGTATAACAAGCTACCATATCGGTATGAACCAAACCGAGGTGCCCAAGCTGGCCCTGTTTCCCTTGGCCGCCGAGGTAAATGAGCACGGTCACCTCCTTATCGGTGGCTGCGATGTTGTCGACCTGGCTCACGAATTCGGCACGCCGCTCTATATTTTCGATGAAGTAACCCTCCGACATCAGTGCCGTCAGTTCAAAGAAGAGTTCTGCAAATATTATCCTGACACCCTGGTCATCTATGCCTGTAAAGCCTTCCTGAACAGGGCTCTGGCCCTCATATGCAAGGAGGAAGGGCTGGGGCTGGACGTCGTCTCCGGGGGAGAACTCAGCATCGCCCATTCCGTAGGTTTTCCTCTGGAAAAAGTCTATTTCCACGGCAACAACAAGACGCCGGAAGAGCTAAATCTTGCCCTTGATTTGGGAGTTGGCAGGATTGTGGTGGACAACTTCCATGAGCTTGAGATGCTCAATAGGCTGGCCGGAGAGAGGGCGATCAGCCAGAATATCTTGCTTCGCCTCACTCCCGGGGTTGATCCCCACACCCACCAATATACTACTACCGGGACGATAGAGAGCAAATTTGGTTTTCCCCTGGCTACCGGGCAGGCTGAGGCAGCGGTAAACCGGGCTTTGTCAGCTTCCAGCCTCGACCTTCTGGGCTTGCACTTCCATCTCGGTTCCCCGGTGCCTGAAGGTCAGCCTTATGAACTGGCCATGGAGCTTGTGCTTCACTTTGTGCGGGAAATAGGCCCAAAACTGGGCTTCGACCTTGGCGAACTCAACATCGGCGGTGGCTTTGCTATTCCCTATACTCTGGACTCCAAAGCGCCGTCAGTAGCTGATTATGCCGGGACACTAACCGGCAAGCTGAACAGTCTTATTGCGGAACTGGGACTGAATCGTCCCCGGCTCATTATCGAGCCGGGCAGGGCAATCGTCGGGCAAGCTGGGGTGGCATTATACACGGTGGGGACGACAAAGGAGATAGCTGGCACGAAGAAATACGTCTGTGTCGATGGCGGCATGAGCGACAATATTCGCCCGCCTCTTTATGGAGCCGAGTATGAAGCTCTGGTGGCTAACAAAGCTTGGGAGGAGGAAAGAGACCTGGTTAGCATAGCTGGTAAGCTCTGCGAATCCGGTGATATTCTGGTGGAGGATATCAGCCTGGCTCGGGTGCATTCAGGTGACATCATAGCCATCCCGGTCTGCGGTGCCTATTCCATACCCATGTCAAGCAACTACAATGCCATGCCCAGGGCAGCTATAATTATGGTCAAGCAAGGGCAGGCCCGTCTCATTCGGCGACGGGAAACTTATCAGGACCTGATGAACCTGGACCTGATTTAACATGTGGCAAGTTATTGGACAGGACAAAATCATATCTCTGCTGGATTACAGTCTTGAGAGCAATACCATAGCCCATGCCTATCTTCTAGTAGGGCCACGGCATGTAGGCAAAGGGACCTTGGCCTTCAATCTGGCTCAAGCCCTGAATTGCGATGGCCCCGAATTGCCCTGCGGTCAATGTCGTTCCTGCCGGCGAATCCTGGATGGCAAGCACGCCGATGTCACCCTTATCGGCCTGGACTCCAGAACCGAGATAGGCATTGACGATATTCGAGGGCTGCAACGCTTGGCCAACCTGCCGCCGTATGAGGGTAAGTGCAAGGTATTCATTATCGATGAGGCTGAATATCTATCGACTGAGGCGGCTAATGCCTTGCTCAAGGTGTTAGAAGAACCACCACAGAAGGTAGTCTGGCTTCTGTTAGCCGCCGAAGAAGAGCGTCTCCTGCCGACAATTATTTCCCGTTGTCAGCGGCTGGAATTGAGGCCCGTATCATCAGAACGGGCGCACGATGTACTCATCAACTCATACAATATTGACGCTGAAAAGGCGAGGCTTGTGACCCGATTGTGCCATGGCCGCTTCGGCTGGGCATTGTCTGCCCTGGCAAATGACGATATATTGGAGCAGCGGGCCCGAAGAATAGCCGGCCTATTCTCACTATTGAATTCTAACTTGGGGCACAGGTTCGCCTATGCCCAGGAGCTGGCAAGCCAGTTCAGCCAGGACCGGAGAGCGGGGGCAGAAATAATGGAAACCTGGCTCGACTGGTGGCGTGATTTGATGCTCATCAAAGGTGGTTGCAAGGAAGCCATCATCAATGTAGATTACGGGATGGCTCTGGCAGAACAGGCCCGCGCATTGACTCTGAGTGAGATCAAAGGGTTCCTTGCTAACCTTCGCTTGCTTCAGGAGGAAATATCCGACAATGTTAATCCCCGCTTAGCATTGGAATGGCTGATGCTCAGTTTACCCAGAAAAACGTCAACATGAGATCCTTAACAGGGGTGTCACCGCAGGGTTTGGAAATCGGAATCAGGGGTTTATAATATAGGCTCAATGGCTAACATAATTGGAGTTAAATTCCGCTCTAGAGCAAAAACATTCTACTGTGACGCTGGCGAGATACTTCCGCAAGTGAATGACCATGTGGTGGTGGATACCGGGCATGGTCTGGATGTGGCCAGAGTCGTTACCCTGGAAGCCCCATCTCGACCAGGCGGGGACTTGATGAGGATAGTGCGTCAGGCTGAGGTTGACGACTTAGAGGAAGCTCGGCGGAACCTGGAAAACGAAGCCTTAAGCAGGTGCAACGAAATGGCAGCCAAACTTGGTTTGAATATGAAGCCGCTGCTGGCTCGCTATGATTTCCAGAATGGGCACCTGACCATATTCTTCAGCGCTCAGGAAAGGGTGGACTTCCGGGACCTGGTTCGAAAGCTAAGCCATGCTCTGGAAACAAGGGTAGAGTTAAGGCAGGCGGGAGCCAGGGATGAGGCCAAACTACTGGGTAGCCTGGGCAGGTGTGGCTATCCTCTCTGTTGCCAGAGCTTCCTCACCAGCTTTGCCTCAGTATCTATCAAGATGGCCAAGGAACAGAGCCTGGCCTTGAATCCTATGAAGATATCAGGCATCTGTGGAAGGCTTCTTTGCTGCCTGGCATATGAAAGCAAGGACTATGCAGCTGCCAAAAAGAAGATGCCTCAACCGAAACAAGAGATAGTGACACCCTGGGGCAAAGCCAAGGTAGTGAGCAGCAACCTCTTAAAGGAAACTGTAACAGTACAACTGGAGAATGAGGCAATTAGAGAGCTACCTCTGGACCAGTTAGTTCAAGGAAGGTAGATACTTCTGCCACTCGCTGTGATTGCTGAGAAGGTGATAGGGAATATAGAAGCCATCGTTGCGCGGAGAACGCGGCTGGCGTAGCAATTTCATCCTCGCTTCATCTGGACTGCGTCCGCCCTTGCGTCTGTTGCAGGGAATACAGGCGCTGACCACATTGTCCCAGGTGTGCTTCCCACCCCAACGCCGTGGAATAACATGGTCCAGGGTAAGTTCTTTGGCTTGCCGACCGCAATACTGGCAGGTGTACTGGTCACGACTAAACACCTCGAACCTGCTCAATTTTCTCTGATGGCGAGGACGGCTGACCATGTAGACGAGTCGGATTACCGAAGGTATCTGAAATACCTGGTCGGCAGAGTGAAGCTCACCTCTGTTATTTTCCAGCACTTCGGCTTTGCCGCGAAAGATCAGGACTATCGCCCGGCGCGTGCGACAAAGATTAAGAGGCTCGTAACTCTGGTTAAGCACCAAAACCGGAGAATCTATCATAGCTACAACCTGGTTATCAACGATGCAGCTATTTTAGCAAGCCTTTCTGACCAGTGCAATAATTTCTACCAACCAGGCGCCGCACTGCTTGTGGCCGCGAGCCCTTCAACTCTCTCCCTGCAAGGGGGCAATTATTTCCCGCAGCAGTGCTTGTATTTCCTGCCCGAGCCGCAGGGACAAGGGTCGTTTCGGCCGGCTTTCTTGCCCGCCATCACCGCTTCCCTCTTTTGCGGTGGAGCTTCCCTGGTTATGCTGATGTGATAAATGCTGCGGACAACGTCGCGTTGAATGTCTTCCAAAAGTCTGTGGAATGAGTTACCACCTTCCCTCTTATAGACTATAAGTGGCTGTTCCTGACCGATAGCCCGCAACCCGACCCCCTGACGCAGTTCTTCCATGTCAGTAAGGTGTTCCATCCAGAAGAAGTCGATACCGCCGGTTGGCTTGCCGTCGTATCTTCCAGTTAGAAGCTTCACAGTTGCCTCGGCTCCTATCAGCATTACGAATCTCTCTATCAACCTCATTCGGTCAGCACCTATCTCCTGCTCCCGCTGGTTATAAAGCTGGACGGCATAATCCCTCAACTTTTCTGCGACCTGCCTGGCGTTGAGTTCAGAAAGCCCGTCACTCCTGAATTGTGGTGGTAGGGGAAGGATAGCGGATACATCCTTAAGCAAGCCGGATAGACTAGATTGCTCTTCCTCCAACTCGAAGTTGGCCTTGCCGAGATGACGGTCTACCAGGCTCCGGATTTCGTCCTGGACCATGGATAGGATGTTGGCCTTGAGGTCGGCACCGCTGAGGATTTTTCTTCTCTCGGCGTAAATTACCTCGCGGTGCTTGTTGATGACATCGTCATATTCCACCAGGTGTTTACGAATGTTGAAATTATGGCCTTCGGTCTGCACCTGGGAATTGGTCATGGCCTTGTTGACTATGGGATGCTCGATGGGGGTGTCTTCACCCATACCCGCCCACTGCATAAGTCCCCTGACACGGTCACCGCCAAAGCGGTGAACAATCTCATCCTCCAGGGAAGAATAGAAACGGGAACTGCCCGGGTCTCCCTGCCTTCCTGCTCGTCCCCGGAGCTGATTATCGATGCGCCTGGCTTCGTGGTGCTCGGTACCGATGATATGAAGCCCGCCAAGCTCAATCACCTTCTTATGTTCTTCCTGCCATTCTGCTTCGTCACGTCCTTCAGGACTGCCCCCCAGAATAATATCCACACCACGCCCGGCCATATTTGTGGCCACGGTTACCGCTCCGAGACGCCCGGCTTCAGCAATTATGCCCGCCTCTTTTTCATGATGCTTGGCATTTAGTACCTGATGGGGTATGCCATTTCTATTCAAGAGATCAGATAAACGCTCTGATTTCTCAATAGAGGTTGTGCCGATAAGAACAGGTCTGCCCTGGTCGTGCAATTGCCTGATTTCCCGGGCTACGGCGGCAAACTTAGACTTCTCATCTTTGTAAATCTGGTCGGGGTGCTCAGTCCGAATCATGGGCTTGTTTGTGGGCATGATGACCACTTCCAGCTCATAAATCTTATGGAACTCCTCGGCTTCCGTGATAGCAGTCCCAGTCATGCCCGCCAGTTTTTGATACATGCGGAAATAGTTCTGAAAGGTGATGGTCGCCAGAGTGACGGATTCTCGTTGAATCTTTACCCTTTCTTTGGCCTCGATGGCCTGATGCAATCCCTCAGAATACCTTCTCCCGAACATCAACCTGCCGGTGAATTCATCCACGATGATAACCTGTCCATCATTAACCACGTAATCCCGGTCCCTTGCAAACAAGGCATCAGCCTTAAGAGCGCTGTCCAAGTAGTGACTCAGGAGGTAACTGGAGGGGAGACCTTCCTTCTTCAACATCTTCTCCATCCTGGTCATGCCAGTCTCGGTGAGGGTGACACTGCGCGTGCGCTCGTCTATGGTATAGTCCTCGGCTTTGCTCAGGCGGGAAACCAACTGCGCGAAGGTATAATACCTTTGAGTTGCTTCCTCGGCAGCACCGCTGATAATCAACGGCGTGCGGGCTTCGTCGATAAGAATGTTATCAACCTCATCGACGATGGCGTAGTTCAAGAAACGCTGCACGCATTGAGATAAGTCGACAACCATATTGTCTCTGAGGTAATCGAAGCCGAACTCGTTATTGGTGCCATAGGTTATGTCCGCCTCGTAAGCCTGGCGGCGGGTGACAGGACGGAGAAATCTCCACCGCTGGTCTTCCGACTCGTAGTCGGGGTCGTAGATATACGAAGGAGCAGGCTGGTCGGTTATTTGCTGGGCATTGATGGAGGCCACGGTCACCCCCAGGGCGTGGTAGATAGGACCCATCCAGTGACAGTCCCGCCTGGCAAGGTAATCATTAACGGTAACCAGATGGCAGCCTTGTCCGGTAAGGGCATTGAGATAGAGGGGCAAGGTGGCTACCAGAGTTTTCCCCTCGCCAGTTTTCATCTCGGCTATCTTCCCCTGGTGAAGGACAATGCCTCCCATCAACTGGACATCAAAATGCCGCTGCCTTATCGTCCGCTTGGCCGCTTCTCTGACAGCAGCGTAAGCCTCGGGCAAAATCTCGTCCAGGCTCTCGCCATCAGCTAGCCGAGTCTTGAATTCATCGGTTCTGGCCGGAAGCTCGGCGTCGCTCAGCGCTTCGTACTCAGGCTCCAACCTGTTGATCTCGTCGACCAACGGCTGTAGCCGCTTCAGTTCCCTCTCGTTGGAATCAAGCAGACCCTTGAATAGCTTGAACATTGTTAGCCCTCAGTTCCGGTCAACTGGCGACCGCTGACTACTGGCTTCTGATTGCTGACCGCTCGACTATCACTCAAACATTGCACCCACAGAAGAGCCGGTATGAATGCGGTGGATAGCTTCGCCCATCAGTGAAGCTATGGACAAGACGGTAATCTTGTCCAGTTTCTTATCGCCGTTGACGGGTATGGTATCGCTGGCGATTACCTCTTTTACCGGGCTGCTGGCTATTCTCCTTATAGCGCGACCTGAGAAGACAGGGTGGGTGCAGCAGGCATAAACCTCAGTAACGCCATGTTCCAGAAGAGTATTCACTACCTCAACCAGAGAACCGGCGGTATCAATTTCATCGTCGACTGTCAAGGCACGCATCCCCTCGACCGCGCCGATTATGTTGAGGGTTTCAGCGGTATCGGCATTGCCCAGGCGTCTCTTTTCAATGATAGCCAGAGAGGCTCCGAGGCTGGCAGCCACGTCCCGGGCTGCCTTGGAGATGCCAATGTCGGTAGCGACCACGACCAGGTTGTCCAGGGCTTTTTCCTTGAAGTATTGGCTCAAGATAGACCGGGCAGTTAGCTCATCCACGGGTATGGTGAAGAAGCCCTGAATTTGAGGTGCGTGGAGGTCCACAGTGAGCAGCCTGTTAGCCCCGGCGGTGGTAATCAGGTCGGCAACCAGGCGAGCAGTGATAGGGACTCTGGGTTGGTCTTTCTTGTCAGTGCGGCCATAGCCATAATAGGGGACAACAGCGGTAATTCGCCCTGCCGAAGCTCGTCTGAAGGCATCCAGCATGATGAGCAACTCGACCAGGCTTTTGTTAACCGGGGAGCAAATAGGCTGAATAACAAAAACATCTCGCTGCCTGACATTCTCCAGAATGCGCACAAAAATATTCTCATTGCTGAACTCAAAGACCTCAGCCTGACCCAGGGGTATGCCCAAATAATCACATACAGCCCTTGCCAAGTTGGGGTGGGCAGTGCCGCTGAACACTTTCAATTCGTCCATCATTACCTCTTACTTATCTGAATGGTGCCTTGATTATAGCATGAGATAGTCGCTGTTTTCAGGGATGGTTAGTATAAGTAAAGACTTACGAGACTCTAAATCCTAATTCCCAAATCCCGAACAAATGCGATATTGTAAATTCAAATACCAAAACGTTCTATTCTGAGTTTAGTGCTTAGGATTTCCCTGGATGTCCTCCCACCAATTACGGGAGAATTATACAAATCTACGGGGAGGACTATGATCCGGGGAAAAGTATCTTATGCCAGCCCGGGAATAGGAAACTGCTGGCATATCTCTCGGACTTCCTGGCGGACCTGTTCCTGGACACGCTTGTCCCCTGAAGAAGACAGCACTTTGACAATGAGAGATGCGATGCGCTTCATTTCCCCCGGACCGAAACCTCTCGTGGTCGCCGCCGGGGTGCCCATTCTGATACCGCTCGTTATCCGCGGTGGCCTGGGGTCGAAGGGAATGCCATTTCTGTTTATTGAGATTCCCGCCGCTTCTAGAGCTTCCTCGGCGTCCTTGCCGCTGATACCCTTGGCAGAGAGGTCAACGAGGACAAGATGGTTATCCGTGCCCCCGGAAACAATGCGCAGGCCATGGTTTTCGAGTTCGGAAGCCAGGACGCGGGCATTCCCCAGCACTGCCTTCTGGTAATCGACAAATTCAGGTTGCATGGCTTCAAAGAAACAGACAGCCTTGGCGGCGATGGTATGCATGGACGGACCGCCCTGCATCCCGGGGAACACCGCCGCATCAATGGCTGAAGCCAGCTCCTCGTCGCACAGAATGAAGCCACCCCTCGGTCCCCGTAGGGTCTTCTGTGTGGTAGCCGTACTAACCTGGGCATAGGGTACAGAGGAGGGATGAAGTCCGGCGGCTATTATTCCTGCCAGGTGAGCTATGTCAGCCAGTAACCTGGCACCCGCCCTATCAGCGATATGGCGAAGCCTCTCAAAATCAATAGTACGAGGGTAGCTACTCGCTCCAGCTACTATTAACTTCGGTCTATGCTCCAGGGCCGACCGTTCAATTTCATCGTAGTCAAGCATCTCAGTTTGGGCATCGACGCCGTAAGGGACAAAGTTGTACCATTTTCCGGAGAAATTGACCCCAGCGCCATGGGTGAGGTGCCCGCCATGGCTGAGACTCATTCCCATAACAGTATCTCCCTGTTCCAGCATAATGAAATAAGCTGCCATGTTAGCTTGACTGCCACTGTGAGGTTGGACATTAGCATGCTTGGCTTTGAATAGTCCTTCGGCTCTTTCAATAGCCAGGCTCTCAATTTCGTCTATGTACACACAACCGCTATAGTAGCGGTGCCCGGGGTACCCTTCAGCATATTTGTCAGTTAGCACCGAGCGCTGGGCCTCAAGCACTGCCCGGCTGGCATGGTTCTCAGAGGCAATAAGATTTATGGTGCTTGCTTGCCTTTCTGCCTCGAGACTGAGGATTTGAGCTACCTTGCTATCGCGTTGTGTCAAAGAAACTGCCTTCGCGGTTTGTCGGATTTGTGCTACAATAATACTTAATATTCCATTGTCGGTCAACAATCAAGACCCATGAAGGTGGGTTCCAATAACGCCATTGACAGAACGTGTTTACAGTGATAAATTAGTTTACTTAGCAATTAAAGGGGAAGAGTGCTAAATGGCTGTGAGAGAAAGAAGAGAGACTGTTCTCAGGATGATAGTTGAAGATTATATCACTGGGGCAGTACCGGTAGCTTCCAGGGCTATTGTGGAAAAGTATGGCTTGAAGGTAAGCCCGGCTACTATCCGCAATGATACCGCATACCTGGAACGAGAAGGGTACGTTATCCACCCTCACCATTCGGCCGGCAGTGTACCTACTGATAAAGCGTACCGCTATTATGTGGAATTGATAGGGGATAACATTGAACTTCCTCCTGTTGAGGAGTATCTGACGCACTACATGTCCCAGGAGGTGAAAAAGGAGCTGGAACAATGGTTGAAAACGGTAGCAGCCCTTCTGGCTCGCCTTGTTCACAACCTGGTGGTAATAACCTCGCCCAAAGCGGTTCGCTGTCGCTTCAAGCATGTCGATTTGGTAGCCTTGCAGGATGTCATGGCTTTGTTGATAGTGGTCCTCTATGAAGCGAAGATAAGACGGCAGGTCTTGTCTTTCGATAGAAAGGTCGGCCAGGATGAGCTAACGCAGATGGCTAACAAGCTTACTTCCGCTTACGCCGGGATGACCAGCAGCGAAATCCTGGCCAAGAAAGAGGGTCTCTCTTCTGAAGAAAGGCAAATATCTGAGTGTTTGGCAGAAATGATAGCTGCTGAAGATAAGCTGGAGTATGGTGAGCCGTATGTGGAGGGGCTACGTTTGCTGCTGAGTCATCCGGAGTTCGCCAACAGTCCTAGAGGGCTGAGGATTTTGGAAGTGCTGGAGGGAGAGGACTGGCTCAGGAGCATATTCTGTCAGGAATTCAAGCAAGGAGAGGTAAAGGTGGTCATTGGCGAAGAAAACCCGCAGCCAGCGTTACAAGAACTAAGCTTAATAACCAGCCAGTACGGAGTACCTGACAAGGGCAGCGGCATCGTGGGAGTGATTGGACCAAAGCGTATGGACTACGCCAGGACTATCTCTTCGCTGAACTACCTCTCAGCATTACTGAGTGACGCAGCGGTTGAATATACTTGAAGGAGGTCTACAGTTGGTTGAGAGCGATGAGGTAACTGAGGAAGGAATTGAAGAGGCTGAGGACATAGAAACGCTACGGCAAGCTCTAGCTGAGGAAAGGGAAAGGGCAGAGAAATATTTAGCCAATTGGCAAAGAAGCCAGGCGGATTTTGCCAATTACAAACAACGGAGTGAGCAGGAAAGAAGGGAAAGCATTGAGTTTGCTAATAGCGCACTGATTAGTAACCTGCTGCCTATCATAGATGACCTGGAGAGGGCTCTTGCTTCGGTTCCTGCCGAGCTGGATGAATCAGGTTGGACAGAAGGTATCAGGCTTATTTATAATAAACTCAAGGCAACCCTGGAGGCGCAGGGTTTAACCGAGATTCAGGCTAAGGGGGAACCTTTTGATCCTCGCCTGCACGAAGCTGTAATGCAGCAGGAAGGGGAGGAGGGGATGGTTATCGAGGAAACGCAAAAAGGCTATAGATTCAGAGAAAAGGTGATTCGTCCCAGCCTGGTGATAGTTGGTAAAGGAGAAGAAGAAGGAAAAGAAGGCAAACAACTCAGAAGGAGAAGTAGAAATGGGCAAAGCGATAGGAATTGATTTAGGTACCACCTTAAGTGCGGTAGCGGTGATTGAGGGGGGCGACCCCAAGATCATACCCAGTGCCGAAGGCGGCAATCTCGTTCCTTCAATGGTAGCCATAGGTAGAACCGGGGAAAGATTGGTCGGAGAGTTGGCCAAGCGTCAATCAATAGTCAATCCCGAGAATACTATCTTCAGCATCAAGCGCCTGATCGGACGCAAGTTCAAGGATGCCGTTGTACAAAACGATATAAAGCGCCTGCCATACAAGATTACCGAGGCCTCCAACGGCGATTGCCGGGTGGTAATGGGGGGCAAGGAGTATAGTCCCCAGGAAATATCAGCCACGATATTGCAGAAGTTAAGGACTGACGCCGAGGCTTATCTTGGAGAGCAGGTGACCGACGCTGTCATCACCGTGCCAGCTTATTTCAACGATAGTCAAAGAAATGCCACTAAAGATGCTGGTACCATAGCCGGGCTTAACGTTTTGCGTATCATCAACGAACCTACAGCGTCGTCACTGGCTTACGGGATGGACAAGACACAGGACCAGACCATTGCCGTCTATGACCTCGGTGGTGGAACGTTCGATATTTCCATCCTTGACATAGGTGAAGGGACCTTCCAGGTCAAGTCAACCAATGGGGATACCCATCTCGGGGGCGATGATATCGACCAGAGGATTATGGACTGGGTGTGTGATGAATTTAAGAAGGAACAGGGCATCGACCTGAGGCAGGACAAGATGGCATTGCAGAGGGTGAAGGACGCTGCGGAAAAGGCGAAGAAGGAACTATCTACGGTAGCCCAAACAGAGATAAGCCTTCCCTTCATTACTGCTGATGCCGGCGGCCCCAAGCATCTCAGCATGACATTATCGCGAGCCAAGCTGGAACAGTTGTCCGGCGATTTGATAGAGAGAAGCATCGAACCTTGTCGCCAGGCCTTAAAAGATGCCGGGCTCACGGCAAGCCAGATCAACAATGTCATTCTTGTCGGTGGGCAGACCAGAATGCCCAAAGTCCAGGAGGCCTTAAAGCAATTTTTCGGCCGGGAGCCTGTCAAGGGAGTCAATCCCGACGAGGCAGTGGCCCTCGGCGCTGCCATTCAGGCCGGGGTGCTTAAGGGTGAAGTCGGAGAAGTCCTCCTCCTCGATGTCACCCCACTCACTCTGGGGATAGAAACACTGGGAGGGGTAGCGACACCGCTTATCCCCCGTAACACTACCATACCCACTTCCAAGAGCCAGATTTTCAGCACGGCCAGTGACAGTCAGCCAAGTGTGGAAATACACGTTCTTCAAGGGGAACGTCCTATGGCCGCTGACAACCGAACACTGGGACGGTTTATGCTCGATGGCATCCTACCGGCGCCGCGGGGTGTGCCCCAGATTGAAGTGACGTTCGATATAGATGCCAATGGCATCCTTAATGTTAGCGCCCGCGATAAAGGCACAGGCAAGGAACAGAAGATTACTATTACCGCCTCCAGCGGATTGAGCAAGGAGGAGGTGGAGAAGATGCAACGGGAGGCTGAGCAGCATGCCGCTGAGGATGCCAAACGCAAAGAGGAAATAGAGGTGCGCAATTCTGCTGACAGCCTGGCTTACACCGCGGAAAAAACCCTCCGTGACCACGGGGATAAGGTACCCGCCGATGCAAGACAGGAAATAGATGCCAAGATAGCCAGCGTGAAGTCAGCTCTCCAAGGGCAGGACGTAGATGCCATTCGTAATGCTATGCAAGAGCTATCACAGGCTATGCAGAAGGTTGGAGAATCAATCTACCAGGAACCAGGGCAGCCGCCACCTGGCGAGCAGGGAACTGGTGAACAGGGACCTGGTGGAGGAGAAGAAGGTACTGTGGAAGGTGAGTTCCGCGAGGTATAACCAATCTCGACGGAGTCGGGATTGGGCCTAATTTCTGAGAAATTAGGAACCTGCAATTGCATTTCTCCCAAGGAGCGTGAAAACAATGTTTGAACTGGAACAATTCTTCATAACTGCCAACAGGATTTGGCAAAAGGCGCTGGAAGAAAACCGGTTGACCCATAACCCTTCTGACGCAAAACTGAGAGAGCTTGTGGAAAAGGAGCCGGGGGTTACGAAAACGATGTACGGAAACTTCGTCGCCCAAAGTGAACCTACTTCCAGGTCAGCAATGTTTACCAAAAACAGTGTTGACTATCCCTTCGGCGAGGATGAACTAAAGCTGCTAGCTCAGTGTGAAGAAGTTCTGGGCAAGGAAAGGCTGATTTCGGTTGACAGGGTTGTGGGTAATGAAAATAGCAACACGACCGTCAGGTTGATTGTCCCGGAGCGTTTTGCCCATGTTGCCCACGGAGGCAAAAACCTTTTCATACCACCGAAGGGAGAAGTCAAAAAGCCAACCTATCACATCTTATTCTTCGCTGACGAGGCTTTTGAAACCAACCAGTCAAAGGCGCTTCCCGAGAGAGATATCACTATCAGACTGGCTATGCTGGATGACGGTAGGTTTGTCAAGGTAATCAGGAATGGTAACTACATAGGTGAATACAAGAAGGGGGTTTTCGCCGCCGAGGATTGGGTGGCTAAGACGAGAAGAGGGGGCATCTTCTTGCATGCAGGCTGTAGAGAGGATTGTCTTCAATCAGTGCATGGGGACTATCAGGTAGCCAGGACGTTACTGACGGCATTAAGTGCCAACGGGAAAACAACTACAACCTGTAGAATCCTGGCCAGAAAAGGGAAGGAGAAATCCTGGCTGATTCAGGACGATGGCGGGACTCTCATGCCTGACGGCTCTTTCCACGGTTTTGAAGCCGGGGGAATATTTGTGAAAACGGAGAATGTGAACCCGGGAGAGCAAACTGAAATATTCTATGGACTGTTGAAACCGGCGACTATCTGCGAAAATGTTCACGTGACCGAAGACGGAGATTTCGACTTTTACAATTTCGAAAGAACATCCAATGGCAGAGCAGTGATATTAAGGAGAGATTTCATGCATGCCAGTCCCTATATCGATGTGGAGAGGATTGACAATTTGATTATCATCACCAGGGGACCACTGATTCCGGCAATATCAAAAATAACCCGAGAGCAAGCGGTAGCGTTGATGGTGCTGGGACAGGCGATGGAATCCTCGGCCGGTGACCCAACCATGGCAGGAAAAATTAGAAGCGAGTTTTTCTATGATCCATTTGTCGCCGGAAACCTGGCTGAGCATGCTAATATATTTTATGAGATAATAAGAGGTATCCCCCACCTGGGTTACTACTTGATAAATACCGGGGGTATAGGCGAGGGTGAACATTACAGAGATATAAAATTGGAATTCACCATGGCGATACTCGATTCTTTGCTAAGAGGAGGCTTAGAAGACTGGGTGGATTCGCCCACTGGTTTTAAGGTGCCTAAAGCGATAAGGTATGTAGATGACATCTACTTGCATCCTGAGAAACTCTACTCCAAAACTGAATTTGAAGAAAAGCAGAGCCAACTTAACAGGGTCAGATATGAATCGGTAAGAGAACTGGGGGAGTCTTTGCATCCTGACATAAGGCAAGTTTTTGCCAAACTCGACGTTCTATAGTATAAGTGTGAGCCTCACGTAGTCCGTGTGGAATTTCAGCCTGGAATGATCATCCGACGAAGTCGGGATAAGGAGGGCAAGAAGTGGCCAAATATGCTGAACTTCATGAAAGGTTAAAGAGGGAGAGAGCAGAACTGTTAGAAAAGATAGAACAGCTGAGAGTTCGCGGCCAACCATCGGCAGAGAGGAGAGAAGGCAGCCCGTTCGGCAAGAGAGAAGAAGGAGCCGATGAAGCCTCCGAACTGGAAAAAAGACTGGGCCTGGAAAAAAGGCTGGTCGAGTCTCTTAATGCTGTGGAGCATGCCTTGCAGAAATACGAAGCCGGTACTTACGGATTGTGCGATTGCTGTGGGCAAGCCATAGAGCAGGCTCGCCTTGAAGCTATACCTCAAGCAAGCTTATGTCTGAAATGTAAGGCAAGTCGGGTAAAGGATGCAAGAGGAGAATGGGTCCCCAAGTGAATCCGGGGACACCAAATAAGAGATTTTGTGGGTGAAGACAAATCAGAGGTTACGCGAGGCAGGCATAGGGGAAGATTAAGGTTGTTTCTGCTTGTCTCTGCTCTGGTGGTCGCCCTTGACCAGCTGAGCAAGCTCTGGGTCAGAGCCAATTCGCCTCAAATAGAGTTGTTGCCCGGCTTCCTTGATTTAGTTCTGGTTAGAAATGATGGTGCCATTTTTGGTTTGCTTTCCAGCCAGACCGGGCTCCTCATATCTCTCGGCATAGTCGGTTTGTTACTTATCCTGGTGTTTATTCATTACTTCCCTCCGGCTACCACCGTGGGTATGCTGTCCTTTGCTCTGATTCTGGGCGGTCAGGTGGGCAATCTAATAGACCGTATCCATCTTGGCCACGTAATCGATTTCATTAAATTCTACGTACAAGGGCTCTTCTCCTGGCCTGCCTTCAACGTCGCTGACGCAGCCATAACGGTGGGCATCGTTACGCTCATTTATTCCTTTCGTAGGTCGGGCGTATTTACTAAAGTATATGAACAGAACCACAGGCCCCAAAACTAAGACATTTCACTTCAACTCATCCGTTCCCAATATCCGCCTTGATAACTATTTAACTCAGGTTCTGCCGCAATTCTCTCGCGCCTATTTGCAGAAATTGATTGTGCAGGGTCATATTCTGGTCAACGGGCAAAAGACAAAGGCGAGCCACAGGTTAAGTGGAACAGACAGAGTGACCGTCGAGCTTCCTCCCCTGGCGGCCCATCCTTTGGCTGAACCGATCCCCTTGGCCGTCGTCTATGAAGATAATGACGTATTGGTCATAGACAAATCTGCGGGATTGACAGTTCACCCTGGGCCCGGGCATCCCGACCGTACTTTAGTCAATGCTGTCTTAGCCCATTGTCCCGGCCTGGCTACGAACAGCGATCTAATGCGCCCGGGCATTGTTCACAGACTGGACAGGGATACATCGGGGCTCATAGTCATCGCCAAGAATGACTTTGCCCGAGAATATTTGGTGGCACAGTTCAAAAGCCGCGCTGTAACCAAAGGATACCTCGTCCTTGTCGGAGGAAGGTTGTCACCGGAACAGGGCATAATTGAAGCACCCATCGGGCGAGACCCTAGTAATAGACGGAGAATGGCAATAGTAGAAGGAGGAAAAGAGGCCAGCACCCAATATCAGGTCCGCAGATACCTGGATGGTTACACTTTGCTGGAAGTCACCCCTGTGACGGGGCGCACACACCAGATCAGGGTGCACCTGTCAGCTATCGGTTGCCCGGTGGTCGGCGACCCCGTCTATGGAGTGAAACGGGTTCATCTCGACAGGCAATTTGTCCATGCCTATCGCCTTGGCTTTCGTCTACCATCAACCGAGCAATATCGGGAATTTACCTCGCCCTTGCCTCTGGACCTGGAGCGAGCTTTGGAATACTTTTGCAGGTCGTGAGCGCACTTTTGAGGCGCAGGTTTTTCGAATTGCTGCTCGGACAAACGGGCAGGTTGTCTTGCAGGGAGGAGTCTTCTCTGCTATGATTGGAGAGTTAAGATGGACAAGATAGAATTGAAGGTTGCCAAGCGAGATATTCTGGGCAAGAGGGTCAAGCATTTGCGCCGCCAGGGAATCACCCCGCTGCATGTTTTCGGGCATGGAATCGAGTCTCTAGCACTACAATGCAGCACTGATCAGATCGAGCGAGTTTTGGCTCAAGCTGGCTACACAGGGCTTGTTAACCTGAAGCTGGATAACGAAAAGAAGTCAAGGACTGTCGTGGTGCGCGAATTTGACAGGGATTGGCGGAAAGGGCAATTGCTCCATGTGGACTTCTATCAGGTTAGAATGGACGAAAAGATGAGGCTGGAAATCCCGGTTGTCCGGGTCGGGGAAGCGCCAGCTTTGAAGTCCAAAGACAATATGCTGGAGCACGAGCTCGACACTTTGAGTGTGGAGTGTTTGCCGGGAAGAATCCCCACCGAGATAGAAGTGGACATCAGTTCCCTCGTCGAGGCAGGGCAATCGATAAGAGTCAAGGATGTTGTGCTGGGCGAAGGGGTTACTGTTCTCAATGACCCGGGGCTGGTTGTGTTGAAGATCAGTTTGCGACCTGCGGCAAGGATAGAAGAAGAGGTGGCGGCGGAGGCAGCAGAAGCGGCGAAAGAGGCGATTGAAGCTCCCGAAGAGGCTGCGCCGGATAAAGAAAAAACAGAAGAGACATAACCGTCCCACTTACCCGGGAATTGCTTCTATTCTGTACGAATACACCGGATTTGACAGTCTGGTAAGTCCTTGCTATACTACCCGCGATTAGATGTTAGCTCTCTCCGAGCTGCCTTGCCTAAAGAAAGTCCATGGCAAGCAGTCGGTGGGCTGAAAGGCCTCGAGGGCACAGATAGAAATGTCTGTGCCTCCCGTGCTAGGAAAGGAGGGAATATGAAACTTCGTTTTTGGTCAGCACCGTTCTTGTGACGGTGCTTTTGTATTTCCGCTCGTTGCTTCTCTATCACCCGCCCGCCGTTTGCTGAACTTAGATTGAGAACAGGCGGGCAGTAAGGAGCACATTCAAGGCTTCGGGAATGCACGTCTGATAAAGGAGTTTTCAAAGGCAGAAGGAGGTTTTCAATGAAAGGAATTTTGCCCAAAATAGCTTCAGTTGTTTTGGTTTTGACCTTGCTCGTAACGGTTCTCGGCTGTGGGGTGCAGCAAGACCCAGGGCCAGTAGTACTAAGGGTGGCAACCACTACCAGCCTTTACGACACCGGCTTGTGGGATTATCTGGAGGACATATTTGAGGATAGATACAACGCCGACTTGCAGATAACAGCTAAAGGCACCGGGATGGCTCTGGAATTAGCTCAAAGGGGTGATGTGGATGTGGTTACCGTGCATGACCCCGTTCAAGAGGCAGCATTTGTAGCCGATGGCTACGCCGTCGAAGCAGAAGACTTTGGTGTGGAGCGAGTCACCTGGGCTTACAACTATTTCGTCATCGTGGGCCCTGAGGCTGACCCTACAGGCATTGGTAGTTTGACCGGTGGCTTGGCTCCTGAAGAAGCGTTCCAGAAAATCCGGGAAGAGGGGGCACTTGACCCGGAGACGGTTAAGTTCGTCTCTCGAGGGGATAACTCGGGAACTCACGGCAAAGAAAAAGCTGTCTGGACATCAGCCGGCTACGATTATGCGGAGGATATTCAAGGGGAGGGAGCGGCGGCTGGCTGGTATATCGAAGCCGGGACAGGCATGGGGGCAACACTGGTTATGGCTGACCAGATGATGGCTTACACCCTGACGGACAAGGGAACCTTCCTTGCTTACCAGGCCGATTTGGATTTGGTACCCCTGTTGGAGACAGGGGATATTCTGCTTAACGTCTACTCGGTGCTCATCTGCAAGAACGGTAGCAATCCTGAGATGGCTAATAATCTGGTCAATTTCCTCAGAGCAGATGATATCCAGACTTTGATCGCCGGATTTGGCGTGGGACAATATGGAGGACCACTATTCTACCCCTGGAATCCAGATATTTGCGGATTGCCCTAAGTACTGGGAGGTATGACATGCCGGTAGTAGCAACCCCGATTATCATCGGGTCTGACCTGACTGAGGTGACAAGATTGAGTGCACTGGCAAGTATGAGGACTATGTCAAGAAATCCCGACAGAGCCGGGAATAAAGTAGGTAAGAGCGATTGACTGCAATATGGGATGCATTTACTAAGGCCATAGAACTCCTGATCTCCCTCGACCCGGAGGTGATGGAGATAGCTGGGAGGTCCTTGAGCATTTCGGGGACCGCCTGCCTTCTGGCCTCTCTGATCTGCATACCACTGGGGAGTTTAATACACTTCCATCACTTCCGCGGGAAGAGGGCCTTAATTAGTATCATCCAGACGCTATTCGTCATGCCCACTGTCCTTGTTGGCTTGCTTGTTTTGGTGGCATTTTCCCGAGCCGGGCCGCTTGGTCAGGTTGGCATATTGTTCACCCCCACGGTCATGGTGATTGGCCAGATGTTATTGATCGCTCCCGTGCTGCTTGGATTCACCATTTCCGCGTTGAGCGGTGTAGGTAGGGAGCTTGCAGATACCGCTACCTCGCTTGGTGCCAGCCGCTTTCAGACCATCTGGCTTATACTGAAGGAGGCGAGGTATGCTGTGCTGGCGGCTGTGATAATGGGTTTTGCCAGAGCCATATCGGAAGTTGGATGTGCTCTGATGGTCGGCGGCAATATCAGGGGAGCCACCAGGGTCATCACCACAGTAATATCATTGGAGGCGAGCAAAGGCAACTTAGAGCTATCAATAGCGCTGGGTATAATTCTCTTATTTCTGGCGCTTATCGTCGTCATCGTCCTGAGTAGGCTGCAGCAGAGGTAATTATGTCTTTAATAAAGGTGGCTGGCTTAACCCATAGATATGGTGAACGAGAGGTGCTGCAAGACTTAAACTTGAGCATCGGCAAAGGTGAAGTTTTCGCCCTGATTGGCCCCACCGGAGCGGGCAAGACAACGCTTCTACGTATTATAGACCTGCTGGAAGTACCTGACGCGGGGGAAATCTATTTTGACGGCCAACGCATCCCCCGGGCAGGGAAACAAAGATTGGAGATACGTCGTCGGATGTCATTTATACACCAGAAACCCCAGGTATTTAATCTGAGTGTCTACGACAACGTTGCCTGCGGCTTAAGATGGAGGGGAGAAAAAAGGCATAAGATTGCTGAAAAAGTTGACCATGTTCTGGAAATGGTTGGGGTAGAAGGTTATAAGAATAGAAACGCCCGGACACTCTCCGGTGGGGAGGCGCAGAGAGTAGCTTTAGCCAGATCCCTCCTGCTCGATCCCGAGGTGTTGTTATTGGACGAGCCGACGGCCAACCTTGATCCGATTTCCACAGAAAAGATTGAGCAGTTGATTTCCCATGTTGCCCGGCAACGCAACACTACTATGATAATGGCAACGCATGATATGTCTCAAGGCCAGCAACTCGCTGACAGGATCGGGGTGCTCCTTAATGGCAAGCTGGTCCAAACGAGCAATGCCGCCGACATATTCCGTTCACCCCAGAACGAAGAAGTGGCCCGTTTTGTCGGGATGGAGAACATCATGGAGGGTGTAATAATTGAAAACAACGAAGGCATAGCCACGGTGAATATTGGTGACGATCCCGATGGAATCGGGATACAGGCAGTTTCTAACTACCCCACGGGAAAGGAAGTATATGCCTGCATCAGGCCTGAAGATGTCACATTACTGATAGCTGATAGCCGTGGGCAGACAGCTGTCAAGACTTCGGCGAGGAACTCTTTTCGGGCCAAAGTTACCCGAGTGACCTCTCTGGGACCGCTCAGCCGGGTAGAGATGAATTGTGGCTTCCGTCTGGTAGCTTTGGTCACCAGAGTATCGGCAGAGGAGTTGAATCTACAAGCGGGCGGGGAAGTCTATGCCGCTTTTAAGGCTACGGGAGTGCATATCATGGAAAGGAGATCGGTTAATGGCTGGAATTCTTGATTCTTTCGGACGGAGCATAAATTATCTACGGATTTCAGTGACCGACCGTTGCAACCTGCGCTGTATCTATTGTATGCCGCCTGAAGGTGTTCCCCGAATCTCGCATAGCGAGATTCTCTCCTACGAGGAGATTGAAACTGTTGCCCGAGCAGCAGCAGAACTGGGGATCGACAAGATAAGGCTCACCGGTGGCGAGCCCCTGGTCAGAGCCGGGTTGCCCCAGCTGGTTCAAATGCTCTCTCAGATAGATGGCATTCAGGACTTGTCTCTGACGACGAACGGGACGTTTCTCAAGAGATATGCCCAGGAACTCAAGCAAGCGGGCTTGTGCAGAGTTAACGTTAGCCTGGACACGGTCAATCGCGATAAGTTTCGCTACATAACGCGTCTGGGCGAATTGAAAGATGTTCTCGAGGGTATTGAGGAAGCAAGAAAGGTTGGCTTCAATCCGGTTAAGATAAACACGGTGATTATGCGGGGCGTAAATGATGACGAGATACTGGATTTCGCCAGGATGACCTGCGAAGAAGGATGCCATGTCCGATTCATCGAGCTCATGCCGTTTAAGGGCACCGGAGATTTCGTTCCTGCTGCTGAATTGCGACAGCATATCGGTTCGCTGGGCAAGCTTGAGCCCTGTCTCGATTCCGTCGGGTTGAATGGCAATGGGCCTGCTACGTACTACCGTTTGGCGGGAGCCGGGGGGACTATAGGCTTCATCACTCCCCGCAGCGAACCGTCCTTTTGCTCCCGGTGTAACCGCCTGCGGCTCAGCCCGGATGGCAAGCTACGTCCCTGCCTTCTGGCCGAAGACAAGATTGACCTGAAACCGCCGCTGCGCAATAATGTCCCGCTGGAGGAGATAAAGCACTTGATTCTAAGGGCGGTTGCCTGTAAACCCCGGCGTCATCATCTGGCGGGAGGGCCCGGTTGCATCGGGGTCAGACTGGTAAAAGGAGAAATGTCACAGATCGGAGGTTGAGCATGGAGCAAGGGCAAATTCGCATGATAGACGTTACCCGGAAAAAAGAAACGGAGCGCCAGGCAGTGGCCAGAGGCAGGGTACATATGAAGCCCGCTACCTTAGAACTTGTCCGTAAAGGAGGACTGGAAAAAGGAGATGTCCTATCTGTGGCCAAAACGGCTGGGATAATGGCTGCAAAAGAGACTGACCGTCTCATACCTCTCTGTCACCCGCTTCAACTCACCAACGTTGCAGTTGAATTTCATCTGCCCGAAAGTGACTCTGACTTCGTCGGAGTGGAGATTATCGCCAGCGCTAAGGGGATAGGAAAAACAGGATTTGAAATGGAAGCACTAGTGGCGGTATCTGTAAGTGCTCTGACTATTTATGATATGTGCAAAGCCGTGGACAAGGGTATGTCTATTGGAGAGATTCGTTTGATAAGGAAGAGCGGAGGCAGAAGCGGGCTTTATCTCGCGACGTAGCTCATTTAGATTCTTTCAACCAGGTGTCAATGGAGATAGCTGCCCGTCGGGCTGCTCCCATGGCGCTGATAACAGTGGCTGCCCCGGTGGCCATATCTCCTCCACACCAGACTCGCTCCTTGCTGGTACTACCAGTGGCCTCATCAGTCAGTATCGTGCCCCACCTGGTGAGTTCAAGCCCCCTGGTGGTTGAAGGGATGATCGGATTAGGTCGTGTGCCCAGGGCGGGGATTGCAGTATCTATCTCCATTATGAACTCAGAGTCCGGCTTGCGAATGGGGTGTGGCCGGCCGCTGGCATCGGGCTCACCTAACTCCATTTCGTATAACTCCACCGCCTTGATTACACCGCGGTCATCGCCAAGAAACCTGCTGGGATTGGTGAGAAGCTTGAAGATGACCCCCTCTTCTTCAGCATTTTCCCTCTCTTCAAGCCTGGCCGGCATCTCTGCCCGGGAGCGTCGATAGATAATATAGACCTCCTCTGCGCCGAGTCTCAGTGCACATCTGGAGGCATCCATAGCTACGTTTCCAGCGCCGAATACTGCCACCCGTTTGCCCACCTCTATTGGAGTATCATACTGCGGGAAGAGGTATGCCTTCATCAGATTCGTTCGAGTAAGGAACTCGTTGGCAGAATAAATGCTGGTCAGGTTCTCCCCGGGCATATCCAGGAACATGGGCGCTCCGGCACCCGGAGCTAAGAAGACGGCATGGAAGCCGTTTTCCAGAAGCTCATCTACAGTAGCTATCTTGCCGATGACATGGTTTAGTTTGATTTCCACGCCCAGTGATTTGACATAATCAACTTCGCCCTGGACGATAGCCTTCGGCAGTCTAAATTCGGGGATGCCATACATCAGTACTCCGCCAGCAACGTGCAGTGCTTCAAAAACAACAACTTCATATCCCAGCTTGGCCAGGTCAGCGGCGCAGGTTAATCCTGCCGGACCGGAGCCAACAACGGCCACCCTCTTCCCGTTACAGTCCACCCTCTTCTCTCCTTGTTTAACAGCGTCCGGGTGAGCTCTTTCCCAATCAGCAACGTACCGCTCCAGCCTACCAATAGCAATCGGAGCATCCTTCTTGGCCAGGTTACAGGTCAACTCGCATTGTGTTTCCTGTGGGCACACTCGTCCGCAAATCCCGGGTAGGCTGTTCTTGTTCTTGAGTATTCTTACTGCCTCAGGCATCTTACCGTCTTGTATGGCCTTTATGAATTCGGGAATGTCTACATTAACGGGGCAGCCTTCCTTGCAGCCAGGTTTCTTGCAGTCAATGCAGCGACTGGCTTCTTCCAAAGCCTGCTCCTCTGTATATCCCAGAGCTACTTCACTGAAATTTGCTCTTCTCTCTTCCGGGGCCTGCTTCGGTATCGGCACCCGGTTCAGGTTCAGTTTTGGTTTTTCCGTCATTTTCACACCGCAGAGACTCGGTCGGACAGTTCAGACAATTCTGCGATCCGACGCAAGTTATCAAGCTGCCACAGGTCAAATGCCAGTGCCTCCTCTTTCAGATAAGCTCGTTTCCGCTTAATGAGAAGCTCCCAGTCCACTCCATGGCCGTCGAATTCGGGGCCATCAACGCAGGTGAATTTCGTTTCGTCGCCCACAGAAACCCGGCAGCAGCCACACATGCCTGTCCCATCAACCATTATCGGTGTCAGTGCGACAATGGTCTTGACCCCGAACGGCTTGGTCGCCCTGGAGCATTCCATCATCATGAATACACGCCCGAAGGCAAAGACCCTGTCGACCTTGTTCCCGGATGACAGGTATTCTGTGATGAATTCGCTGGCCAGCCTGTATTTCCCACGGCTTCCGTCTCCCAGGACAACATAAGCTTCGTCGCTTATGCTCTTCAGTCTATCCTCCCAGAATAAAAAGGTTTCGTCTTTTGCCTCCATGACTGAAACTACCCTGTTGCCTTTTTCCTTGAGGGCCTTTATCAGTGGTATCATGGGGCCGACGCCAAATGTGCTGCAGACACATAGAGTGTTACCATAGGATTCGATTTCGGTGGGCTTGCCCAGGGGGCCCACTACATCCATAACGCAGTCGCCCTCTCCAAGAGCAGCAAGTTTCATGGTGCTTCTGCCCATGATAAGAAAGAGGATCTCAAGCGTCCCTTTACTCTTATCCCAACCGGCCAGCGACAAAGGAAACCTCTCCCCAACTTCGTCCACCCGCAGTATTACGAACTGTCCTGGTTGAGCTTTTGCGGTAATCTCGGGAGCTTCTAACTCAAGATGAGTTGTGTTGGGGACAAGGACCTCCCTTTTTACTATCTTGTACATTTCGGCCTCCAGAACTCTGGTTCCTAATCCTAATATTTTTGACTACGCCTATTCTAAAGCACCCGCCACAAGATTCGCTAAGTCGACCACCTCAATGTTTATATCAGGGCCTTTTTCCTCGCCTCTGTTGTTCATGGCACATTCAAAGTGTATCTGGCACTTTGGGCAGTCAGTCACCAGTATTTCTGCACCACTAGCTTCTGCTTCCAGTAATCTCTCGACTCTCATCTCATGAGAATACACATCACAGTTGGTAAAGGCGCTCGTCCCGCAGCAAAGAGCACATTCCCTGTTCTTTTCCATCTCAACTAACTCTAGCCCCGGAATAGCCTCCAGCACCTTCCTCGGCGAATCATAGATGCCCAGGTGCCTCCCCAATCGGCAGGGGTCCTGATATGTTACCTTTTTCCTCAACTCCTTAAATTTCAGCTCTCCTGCTTCTAGCTTCTCGGCCATAAGCTCCGATATATGCTGCAACCCACAACCCAGCTCAAACCCGTGCTCAGGATAGTCCAGCTTGAGCGTCCGATAACCCTCAGGACACGAGAATACGATTTTCTTCACTCCGGCTTCTCTTATTAACTTCGTATTGTGTTCGGCCAACCTGTAGAAGGTCTCTGTATCCCCGGTCCACAGGGCATCGTGCCCGCAGCATTTCTCGTCCGGAAGTAACATTGGCTCCACGCCGAGATGATTGAGTATCTTCAAACTTGCCTCTGTGATGTCAAGTGATCTCACCCCCAGATAGCCAAAGGTAGGTTCGAAATAAGGTGTGCAACCGACAAAAAACAGCATATCGCTCTGGTCAGAGATTTTATGCCTCCCGTTAAGCCATTGCAGCCTTTTCTGCTTGTAAGGGGACCTTGACATGAGCCGTGTGACGGAGTGCAGGAAGCCGCCGTGAGCCGGACAGCCCTGTTCACCGCTCCGAAAAGCGATCGACCTCATCTTCTGCACAAAAGCGGGATAATCAACGTCGCTGGGACATCTTAGAGAGCAGGCATAACAACCGAGACAGGAGAACAGCCTCTTATCATGAGTACTTTCACTTTCCAACCCCAACGCAGCGTTCTCAATAACAGACCGCGGAGAATAGAATGGGTCATACTTAGACACAGGGCATATACTGGTGCATTTGCTACACTCCAGACAATAGTAAGCCTTGGTTTCTTGAAGAATGTCCGCCAGAGCCACGGTGGGTATTTCCCGGCCAACTGGTTGAGAATCCCTGAAAGGTGAAGGGCCTAACTTCTTGAGCTCGTTTACCATCTCCTGAATAGTCTGGGCAAATATTGGTCCTTCCGATGTAGCGATCCACTTAAGCCTTATCCTCTCATTCTCAATGCCGAGGAGGTCGGCCACCTTCTTCACCATCTGGAACCTTTCCTCCGCCTTCAAGTTCCCTGAAATGTAGTGGCAGTCACCGGGGTGACAGCCGGCAACCAGAACACCGTCAGCTCCGCTCTCGAGTGCCAGGGAAACATGCTCTGGAGCTACCATGCCGCTGCACATGACTCTTATGATTCTAACGTTGGGAGGATAATGGATACGGCTTGTGCCGGCTATATCTGCCGCAGCATACGTGCACCAGTTGCAGGCAAAGGCAATGATACGAGGTTCAAATTCAGACATTTTCAACAGCAGTTAGCGCCTTAATCATGGTGGATATCTCGTCACGGGTGAAATGCTTGATGGACATGGCTCCGCTAGGACAGGCAACAGCACAGACACCACAGCCTTTGCACAAGGCTTCATTCACCGTGGATACCCTCTTGCCGTCTTTAAGAACCACCTTTGGAGCTTGAAATTCACAAATTTCCTCGCAAATGCCGCAGCCATGACACAGGGTCTCATCCACACAAGATATGGCAGCTTCAGTCACAACAGTACCCTTGTCTATTAGCTCCAGCGCTGCTGCCGCCGCCGCCCTTCCGTGGGATACAGAATCGGGAATATCCTTGGGAAACTGGCAGCAACCGGCGACAAAAATTCCGTCCACGGCTGTGGCCTGAGGCTCAAGCTTGGCATGACGTTCCAGGAAGAAACCTGTTGCCTTCTGAGTAACGGAGAATTTCCGGGCGACTTCCGCGGCATCAGACCGGGGTATCATGGCGGGGCATAGAATAACCATGTCCACAGGAATGCGCGCCATTTTTCCTAACAGGGTGTCCTCAGCTATCACGACCAGTCTTCCTTTCTCCTCCTCGGAAATGGCCCTATCAGTCACGTCAGCTACCTTCCCTTTTATGAAAACAACTCCTTCCTCGGCAACACGCTTGTAGAACTCTTCATAGGCGTCCCCGGTGCAGCGCATATCAATATACATTTCGTATACGTCAGCGTCTGTCTTCTCTTTCAGATGATGGGCGTGTTTTAGCGCATACATGCAGCAGATTCTGGAGCAATATTCACAGTAATTCTTATCCCGGCTGCCCACGCAATGGATAATAGCCACGCTCCGGGGTATTCTCCCATCTTTAAGCTGGATTTTCCCGGAAGTCGGACCCGAGGCGCAGGTCATTCTCTCGAATTCAAGGGCAGTTATTACGTTATCGTATTTCCCGTATCCATATTGTGGTATCTGGCTCGGGTCGAAAAGATCATATCCTGTAGCCAGGATAATTGCGCCTGCTTCTAGCTCGATAATTTGGTCCTGCTGATCAAAGTCTATAGCTCCGGCATCACAAAACTTGATACAGGCGCCGCATTTCTTTCCTTCCGACTGAATATAGACACAGTGGTCCTTGTCTATTGTGGCGATATTGGGGATGGCTTGAGGAAAAGGAATGTAGATGGCCGCCCTTTTCCCCAATCCTACTTCGAACTCACTTGGCACCTTCCAGGGACATTTTTCTTCACAGATGCCGCAGCCAATACATTTGTCTTCGTCCACATATCTCGCCTTCTTCCTTACTTTTACCCTGAAATTACCCACGGACCCCGAGACCTCCTCTATCTCGCTGTAAGCCAGCAACTCGATGTTAGGGTGATGCCCCACTTCACTCATCTTCGGGGTCATGATACATTCGGAGCAATCGAGGGTAGGGAAAGTGGTGTCCAGTTGAATCATGTGCCCCCCAATTGACGGTTCCTTCTCTACTAAGTAGACCTTGTGCCCGCCGTTGGCTATTTTGAGGGCCGCCTCTATCCCGGCAATCCCACCCCCCACAACCAGAGTGTTAGGGTTGACTGGCACCTCTTTGACCAGCAAAGGTTCATGGTAGTAGATGCGTTGCACGGCAGCACGAACCAGGTCCTTGGCTTTCTCGGTGGCCTGCTCCTTATCCGCGTGGACCCAGGAGCAATGCTCTCTGATATTGGCATGCTCATATAGATAGGGGTTCAAACCAGCATCCCGGCAGGCTTTGCGGAAGGTGAGCTCGTGCATTCGCGGGGAACAAGAAGCGACAACGACCCGGTTGAGCCCCAGTTCTCTGATATCATTCTTGATGAGGTCCTGCCCCGGGTCAGCGCACATATATCGATAGTCGCGGGCAATCACAACATGGGGCAGGGTGGCAGCGTATTGTGCCAGCTCTGCCACATCAACCGTGCCGGCAATGTTCAACCCACAGTGGCAGATGTAAACTCCGATCCTCTTCTCATCTTCCATATGCACAGTCACTTCCTGGCTGCGGGTCACCCACATAATCTCGCATAAGATTGCACCCCATTAAATGGAACGTTCGGGTCTGGCAACGGGGTGAATGGAGCGGGCGCCATATCTCATTTCTAGCAGCCGGGAAAGGAGCATGACACCGATCCATACAATCAACTATGGAGTACGAAGTACCGGGTCGCAGGCAAATCGCAGATAACTCAGTAACCGCCTTTTCTGGAGCCCCGGCCATTGGCATTAACCGTCATAATCCCCTTAGCCAAATAGAGCTTCTACCTGTGCCAGGATTTGCTGATCGCTGAAGTGGTGCATGGTGATAGCTCCTGAACGGCAGGCAGCACAACAGGTGCCGCACCCTTTACACACCGCTTCGTTGATGTGGGATACCATCCTGTCACCTTTGGGCTGAAGCTCAATAGCCTGAAAGGGGCACAAGAGTACGCAAAGCCCGCAGCCTGTACATTCGGCTTCGTTGACATACGCATTTATCGCCTCAGCCTTGACATAGCCCATTCTCAGCGGGCCGGCGGCTTTCGAAGCAGCTGCGAACGCTTGCGAAACCCCCTCAGTCACATCTGTGGGCCAGCGTGCCGAGCCACAGATATAAACTCCGTCCATGGCGAACTCCACCGGACGGAGCTTCAAGTGTGCTTCCAGGAGAAAACCGAACTCGTCCAGGGAGACCTTGAGCATTTGGGAGATGTTCTGGCTATCCTGGGCCGGGATCAGCGGCGTAGTTAGGACCAGCATATCACAGGGGAGTTCTATTTCCCTGCGCCACAGTTCGTGGTACACTTTCACCGCTTCGACCTTTTCATCGCCGATGACTTGGGGAGGCCTTTCCAGGCTGTATCTGATAAACCTGACCCCCAGCTCCATGGCTCTTCGATAGTAGTGCTCGTAATCAACACCGTAGGTCATGAGGTCACGGTGTAGTATCCAGACCTTCGCATCTGAATTCGCTTCTTTAATAAGAGAGGCATTCTTGATTGCCGTCATGCAGCAGATTCTACTGCAATAAGTTCTCTCAGGAACACGAGCCCCCACACAATTGATCATCACAACATTCTGGCCCACAGGCTTCCCTTTTTTCATGTGCTCCTCTAGCTCCAGTTGAGTGAGCACATTCGCCATCTTGCCATAGCCATATTGACCCTCTGGTTTAAACGGTTCAGCTCCGATGGCTACAATGATGGTACCTACATTGAATTCGTTCTCTCCGCTCTTGTTATCCAGCTTGACATCGAAGTTACCGATAAATCCGGTTACCTCTTTGACCCTGGATGAAAGATGAGTTCTAATCCTGGGATGGCTCTTGACCTGCTCAGCAAGTGTCTTGACCAGCTTCGCTGCCTCCTGGTTTGTTTGAAAGAGCTTGTTGATATTGCGAAGAGTGCCCCCAAGTTCTGATTCCTTCTCCACTAAGTGAACATCAAAATCCTGCCTGGCCAGGTTCAAGGCCGCCTCCATTCCAACAACTCCTCCTCCAATCACCAATGCGGCAGGAGTCACCTTCATCTCAATCTCTTGTAGTGGCTCCAGCAACCTAGCCTTTGCTATTCCCATTCTTATGAGGTCTGCGGCCTTTTCCGTAGCTTTCTCAGGCTCATGCATATGCACCCAGGAGCATTGGTCTCTTATATTTACAAACTCAAAGAGATACTTGTTCAGGCCTGCCTCTTCGCAGGCAGCACGGAAGAGCTGCTCATGGGTTCTGGGAGTACAGGAAGCTACCACGACCCGGTTCAAATCGTGCTCCTTGATGGCCTTCTTTATTGCTGAAATCCCTTCCTCGGAGCAGGTAAACAGGTTGCGCTCGGCATGCACTACGTTTGGTAGCTCCTTGACATATTCAACAAGGTCAGGAACCTTGACATATGCCCCGATATTAATGCCACAATGGCAAATAAAAACGCCAACGCGAGGTTCTTCCACTTTACTTGCCTCCTGCTATTGATTCTGCTGCCCTGCCTGCTGCCCCCGAAGCCTGGGTTACGGAATCCGGGATATCCCGGGGACTATGGACATAGCCACAGGCAAAAATGCCCGGCCTTGTGGTATCTAGCGGTTGCAGCACTTTATCTACAGTCTTTACGAAGCCCTCCTGGTCCAACTCGATGCCCAGTGTTTTGGCCAGCTCTTCGCTGATTTGAGGAACCATGGCCTGCGCAAGCACTACCAGTTCCGCCTCAAAGCTTTTCACTTCTCCGGTGGTGGTTTCTTCGTACCAGATAATCGGGTTATCATTCTCAGGGTTAACCTCAATTCTGCCCGGCCGCCCCCTGATATAAGTCACATTGTAATCTTTTTTGGCCCTCAGAATATATTCTTGAAATCTCTTGCCTACAGCTCTCATATCCATGTAGAAAATGGTGGATTTTGTCCCGGGATGATGCTCAAAAGCAAGCATCGCCTCCTTGGTGGCGTGCATACAGCAGACGCTTGAGCAATAAGCTTTGTTCCTGAAATCGCGAGAGCCTACACATTGGATAAAAGCTATATTCTGAGGTGTCCTACCGTCCGAAGGTCGCCTGAGTTCTCCCATAGTGGGTCCGGATGCGGCGGTAAACCTCTCGAATTCCATGGCTGTAATCACGTTCTTGATCTTGCCGTATCCGTATTCGGTGAGCGGTGAGATATCGTATAAGCCGAGTCCCGAAGCAACGATTATCGCGCCTACGTCCAGTTCGATGCTCTCATCCTGCATCGTATAGGCTATGGCTTTGGGCTCACATCGCCGTTCACATTCATGGCATTCAATACATCCTTCTATCTGTCCGGCAAGACAGCGCGAAGATTCCTCTGTGGCTTCCTCCAGTGAATATCCCAGAGCCACTTCACGGAAGTCCTGGACTCTCTTCTTGACCGGCTCCTCTCTCATCGCCACCCTTTTTGTGGCAGGAAACCGTTTCTTGCGGTCCTTTATCTCTTCTTCGGAGAACTTCTCTGGCTCCTTCCAGGGTTCCTCACCCTCAAGAGGTTCTCCATTCAAGTATTGATGGATGGAGCGGGCTGCCTTCTTTCCTGCTGCGATAGCGTCGATCACAAAAGCAGGCCCGGTAACCGCATCGCCTCCGGCAAATACTCCCTCAACCTTGGTCGCACCAGTCCCGGAATCGATTTCTAGCGTGCCTCTCTTGGAAAGTGCAACTTCCGACTCCTTAACAAAATCTGTCTCTGGAACCTGTCCCAGGGCAGCAATTACTGTGTCCACTGGAATAGTAAATTCCGAACCTTCGATAGGGATAGGTCGAGGACGACCACTGGCGTCCGGCTCCCCCAGCTTCATCCTCACGCACTCCATCTTGGCAAGCTTCTTGTTCTGGGCCAAGAATCGGCTGGGAGCCGTCAGGAACTCTATCTTTATATCTTCGTGCTCTGCTGCTGTTACTTCTTCCTCGGCAGCTGGCATCTCAGCGCGAGTACGACGATAAACAATGGTCACCTCTTTGGCTCCCAGTCGCCTGGCCGTGCGGGCACAATCGATAGCTGTATTACCTCCTCCAATCACTGCCACCTTGTTTCCCACTTTTGCTTTCTGCCCCAGACTGGCCGCCCGGAGAAATCCTATCCCCTCCATTACCCCAGGAGTGTCTTCTCCCTCCACTCCCAGCTTCATGCCGCCGTGCGCTCCCACAGCGAGCAAAACGGCATCGTAGTCCTTCTTCAATTTCTCGAGGGTAATATCTTTGCCAACCTGGATGCCCGTTTTTATCTCCACACCAAGCTTCTGGATGTAGCCTATTTCCTGGCCTAAGATTGCCTTGGGCAGGCGATATTCGGGGATGCCAACACGAAGCATGCCTCCTGGCTCAGGGAGAGCTTCCAAGATAGTTACTTTGTGACCCTTTAAGGCGAGGTCGTTAGCAGCGGCCAGACCCGCAGGACCGGAACCTATAATCGCTACCTTCTTGTCAGTTTTGGTAACCACCGGGACCTCAAGTTCCTCGATACTCCACTGGTCTGAGGGGACTCGCTTAAGGTCACGGATACATAACGGTTCATCTATTTCTCCACGATTACACGCTTCCTGGCAAGGGGCGTAGCATACCCGCCCAACTGATGCAGGCAGGGGATTTGTCTCCCTGATAAGCTTATAGGCCTCTTTGAACTGCCCTTCTGCAATAAGCTTGATGTACCCGGGCACGTTAGTATGAACAGGGCAGGTGTCTATACAGGCTGCTTTACAGGGGCGCTCCTCCCGTTTGTCTATGACACATTTCTTGGGAACAGCCTGGGGAAAATACAGGTATATAGCCTTTCTCGTTCCAATCCCCTGATCGAATTCGTTTGATATGATGACGGGACAACCTTCCACACAGAGACCACATCCTGTACATTTGGTCCAATCAACAAAAGACGCCTTCTTCTTTATCTTGACTTTGAACTTCCCCGTTTCTCCAGAGACCTTGTCTATCTCAGAATAAGTCATGAGCTCTATGTTGTGGTGCGAGCTGGCCTCAATCATCTTGGGGGCAAGGATACACATGGCACAATCGTTGGTGGGAAAGGTCTTGTCCAGCTGCGCCATTCTGCCCCCGATGCTGGGCGCCTTCTCCACCAGATAGACCTTGAACCCCATGTTAGCCAGGTCAAGTGAAGACTGAATCCCGGCTATGCCACCACCGACTACCAGTACCGACTTATGTCCGTTCTCACCGTTAGTCATTGTTACTTGCTAGCATTACCTCCTTCCCCAATAGCATTGGCCACCAAGTTTGCCAGGTCCATTATTTCAATCTTGGGGGTCGCTCGATGCTCCTCTCCTTTATCCGTCATGGCACATCTGAAATGGGTCTGACATTTAGGACAGGCAGTTATGAGCAGTTCGGCTCCTGTGGCTGCTGCCTCAGATAATCTCTCGGCCCTTAGCAGATTCGAGTACGCGTCGCAGTTGGTGAACGCACTGGTGCCGCAACAAATGGACTCCCATCCGCTGTGTTTCATCTCAACCAATTCTATGCCCGGAATCGACTCAAGCACCTTCCGTGGGGCATCGTACACGCCCAAATGCCTCCCTAACCTGCAAGGGTCCTGATAGGTGACCTTTTTGTTGATTTCCTTAAGCTTCAGTCCGTTTTGCCCCATCTTTTCAGCCAGGAATTCAGAGACATGCTGCACTTCACAGCCCAGGTCCACATGATTGGGGTAGTCCAGTTTAAGGGTGCGGTAACCCTCGGGACAGGACAGGATTATCTTCTTGACGCCTGCTTCTCTTATCTGGGCTGCATTGTGTTCAGCCAGTTTCTTGAAAGTCTCGATATCGCCAGTCCAAAGCGCATCATGACCGCAGCATCGCTCATCAGAAAGTAACCGCGGCTCGATTCCCAGCAGGTTCAGGGTCTTGAGGCTTGCCTTGATTATGTCGAGAGCATTGAACCCGATGTCCTCAAAGATGGGTTCAAAATAAGGGGCACATCCCACCCAGAGAAGGATATCGCTCTTGTCTGAAACGCGGTACTCCTTGGAAAGCCATTCCAACCTGTTTTGCTTGATAGCGGGGCTTGTCATGAGCCTGGCCAGAGATTGCAGCTGCCCGGAGTGGGCACAAATACCATATTGCCCGTTGTCCTGGGCTATGCTCCTGGCTTCGCGGGTAAAGACGGGGAAATCTACATCGCTGGGGCATTCCTGTTGACAGGCATAGCAAGTCAGGCAGGAAAAGAGTTTCTGATTGAGCACCAACTCATCCTCGAAGCCTAGAAGGGCATTTTCAATCATCAGCCGGGGAGAGAAACCTGAATCATATCTGGCGACGGGGCATATGCTTGTACACTTACCGCACTCCAGACAATAGTAAGTCTTGGTCTTTTGAATAATGTCCTCTAAGTTCACGCCAGAGCCTCCGTTTTGACCTTGAAAGGCGAAGGACCCAACTTCTTGAGTTGCTCCACCATTTCTCGGATTACCTGAGCAAACAACACTCCTTCAGACGTGGATATCATCTCGCGTCTGAGTCGTTCATCCTCCAGGCCGAGCACATGAAGCATCTTCCTTAGTTTGTCAACCATGGCATCGCACTTCGTCGGGCCATCCAGATAATGGCAGTCGGCAAGATGACAGCCCGCAACTAGTACCCCATCAACGCCACCTTCGAAGGCTTTAAGTACGTATACGGGGTTCACCATGCCACTGCACATCACCCTCACAATCCTGACATTCGGTGGATAATGAACGCGGCTTGTTCCAGCTAAATCGGCAGCAGCATAAGTGCACCAATTGCAGCAAAAGGCAATGATTTGAGGTTCGAATTCAGCCATTAGTACGCCTCCGTCAAAGCAGCAACTTGAGCCAGTATCTCATCCCGGGTGAAATGCTTTATAGCTATTGCCCCTGTCGGGCAGACGACAGCGCAGGCGCCACAACCTTTGCAGAGAGTTTCATTTATGCTGGAAATCAAAGTTCCGTTCTTGGCAGCGACCTTAGGAGCATGAAAGGTGCAGATTTCTTCACAGCGTCCACATCCGTGGCAAATAGATTCATCCACTGTTGATATAGCAGCTTCAAGTGTCACAGTGCCCTTGGTTATCAACGACAACGCTTTACCTGCCGTCGCCTCGGCTTGTGCTACGGTATCAGGAATGTCCCTGGGAGCTTCACAGCAGCCAGCGATGAAAACGCCGTCTGTCGGAGTAGCCACGGGGTCGAGCTTAACATGCCTCTCCAGGAAGAAGCCGTCTGCCCTGCGATTAATAGTAAGGAGCTTGGCGACATCGTCCGCGTCGGAGCGCGCTTCCAAAGCAGAGCATAGTATAACCATGTCCACGGGAACCCGTACCAGCCTGCCTAGAAGTGTATCCTCACTGACCACGATCAGCTTGCCCTTCTCTTCATCCGTTATAGCTTCGTCCGTAACCTTGGCCACCTTTCCCCGTATAAAATTCACCCCTTCCTCCGAAAGACGTTTATAGAATTCCTCGTAGCCTTCTCCAAAACAGCGCATATCAATATAGAACTCATATGCATCGGCTTTGGTGAGCTCTCTTACCAAATGGGCATATTTGAGTCCGTACATACAGCATACCCGGGAACAATACTCATGGTAGTTCTGGTCCCGACTGCCTACACAGTGTACAATGGCTACGCTTTCCGGCTCCCGCCCATCCTTCAACAGGATCTTGCCTTCGGTTGGTCCTGCGGCACAGGTTAGCCTCTCAAACTCAAGCCCGGTCAACACATTGTCGTATTTCTT
>JAWOFK010000032.1:0-12697 GCA_046497565.1 Dehalococcoidia bacterium | reverse complement strand
CTCCTTCGCAATCTTTTTGGAGTGGAAGCAGGAAGCCTGGTTGGGGTGACCCTCTGATAAGTAAGAGAGAATCCATCCGGATTGCGGCGATATTCGCGCAGAAGCACAAAGAACGTGGATTTGCTGATTCCCAAAGTCTGCTCAATCGCGGGCCTGTCCAACAAACCATGGCAATACCCTTTCAGCAAAATCTTTACTTCTTCGGCGGTGTCCCTCTTGTGGATCTGGTCCATACATCCCTCCTCTTTTTGTGAAAGGATGTAATATCCCAGTCCAGTTTTGAATCGTTAACTGTCCAGCTTTCAAGGATTAAGTGTCCAGTTTTCAAAAATTACTAAGAGGAAGAGACTAAGCCTTGACAAAATTTAACGGGGGTGCTAAAATGATTTGTTTGTGTTATGTTCCTATTCTCTTCCATTTTTAGCACCATAATTTTACCCACTTAGTGTCTCCAAGATATTGTTTTGAAAAAGAACAGGCAGGAGCGTGTTTTCTATGCTTAAAGACGAATTACTGAAGTCCTTTGCTAGCTTGCGCGAAACTCTAGAAATACCTGATCTTATCCAGGTTCAGTTAAACTCCTTTCGTTGGTTTCAAGAAGAGGGTCTGAAGGAGCTGTTTGAGGAAATATCGCCAATTCAAGATTATACCAACACGAGGCTAGAACTGCATTTCGTTGATTATGAATTTCGAGAGCCTCAACATTCGATTCCCGAGTGTCTTGAACGGGGCTTGACTTATTCTTCTCCTATCTATGTCACTGCTCGACTGGTGGTCAAGGAGACCGGCGAATTCAGCCAACAGGAATTATTCTTCAGTGATTTCCCTCTGATGACCGATAATGGCACCTTTATCATTGCTGGAGTAGAGCGGGTAGTAGTCAACCAATTGACTCGCTTTCCCGGCGTTTATTTTACCATAGGCAGGGATGCTTCAAGTGGACGGGAATTGGGCTTTGCTAAGTTAGTTGCTGAACATGGGGCATGGCTTGATTTTGACACTTCTAATCGAGATGTGATCTCAGTCAAAGTGAGTGGCAAACGAAAGATACCGGTTACTACATTGCTGCGGGCCATTGACTTTGAAAGCGATGAAGCTTTGCTTTCCCTTTTCCAGGATGTAGACAACTCGCCAGAACATGCTTTTATCCGCTCTACAATGGAGCGAGACCCTTTGATTAGAAACAAGGCTGATGCCCTGTTCGATATCTATAGGAAGCTATCCTCCGGTGAAGCTCCTAGTCTTAGTAGTGCTCAGGCCTTGCTGAATAATTTTCTATTTAATCCTCGCCGCTACAGCCTGGGCAAAGTTGGTCGTTACAAGCTTAACAAGAAGTTGGGCCTTAACGTTGCCGGGGATTGCACGAGCTTAACCCCTGAAGACTTGGTACAAATAGTTCGTCGCATTATCGCGGTTAACATCGGCAAGGAAGCTCCTGATGATATTGACCATTTAGGCAATCGAAGGGCTCAGGCTGTAGGTTTCCTGATACAGAAGCAATTCCGCATCGGCTTGTTGAGGTTGGAAAGGGCTATCAAAGAGCGAATGAGTATTCTTGGCCCCGAGGCGGCAACTCCCGTTGGTTTGATCAACATTCGTCCTGTAGCAGTCGCTATAAGGGAGTTCTTTGGCCGGTCCCAGTTATCGCAATTCATGGACCAGACTAATCCGTTAGCCGAGCTCACTCACAAGCGTCGTCTTTCCGCCATGGGTCCTGGAGGACTCTCAAGAAAACAGGCTGGATTTGAGGTTCGTGACGTACATCATTCTCATTATGGTAGGATTTGCCCCATAGAAACACCTGAAGGACCAAACATCGGTCTAATTGGCTCCCTCGCTACTTACGCTTCAGTTAATGAATATGGTTTTATCGAGACGCCATATCTCAAAGTTCTCCAGCAGGTCCCCAATACCGTGGGCGAGTTGACAGGGAGGACAATCGGGGAAGATATATTAGATAATGATGGCGAACTTGTGGGCAGGGGCGGAACATTAATCACAAAGCAGCTTGCACAGAAGGTGTCTTCTCTTTCGTCCCGGGATATTAAGGTAATGCCTTTTGTTTCCAAGCAAATCGTTTACTTAACGGCCGACGAAGAAGGGCAATATAACATTGCTCAGGCTAATGCTCCCCTGAATGAAAGAAATGAGTTTGTGTATGATAAGGTCGAGGTCAAGAAGGGGGACAGATATTTCAAAGAAGCAATAGACAGAATAGACTTTATCGATGTTTCACCTAAACAGCTATTCAGTATAGCTGCTTGTCTTATCCCCTTTCTTGAGCACGATGATGCTAATCGCGCCTTAATGGGCTGCAATATGCAACGACAAGCGGTGCCGTTGCTGCATCCCAAGCGTCCTTTGGTGGCCACGGGCATGGAAACAGAGGTAGCTAAGTATAGTGGGCAATCGGTATTTGCCTCTGCCGATGGTGTAGTTACTTCGGCGACAAGCTCACAAGTTGTGGTAAAGACTGAAGGAGGCGAAGAGCAACTATTCGATTTGATCAAGTTTGCCAGAACTAATCAAGGAACGTGCATTAATCAGCATCCTATTGTGAAAAAGGGGGACAAGGTTAAGAAAGGACAGGTGTTGGTAGATAGCTTTTCCATAGATGATGGAAGCCTTGCCCTGGGACAAAACATAATTTGTGCCTTTATGAGCTGGGGAGGATATAACTTTGAGGATGCCATTATCATCAGCAGTAAGCTGGTTAAGGATGACGTCTATACTTCCATTCACATTGAGAAATATGAGATAGAGGAGCGTGATACCAAGCTTGGTCCAGAGGAAATCACCAGAGACATCCCCAATGTGAGCGAGGAAAGTCTGTCTAACCTTGATGAAATGGGCATTGTGTGCATGGGGGCTGAAGTGAGGTCGAACGATATCCTGGTTGGGAAGATTACTCCCAAGGGTGAAACTGAACCTTCAGCCGAAGAGAAATTGTTACGAGCCATTTTCGGTGAGAAAACACGGGAGGTGAAAGATAGCTCCCTCAGGATGCCGTCAGGTGAGTGGGGGAGGGTAATCAGGACCAGGGTCTTTTCGCGTGACAGCCACGATGAATTACCTGCCGGGGTGAACCGACTTATACAAGTGTGGGTTGCTCAGAAGCGCAAAATCTCAGTGGGAGACAAGATGTCGGGGAGGCATGGCAATAAAGGGGTCATTTCCGTCGTATTGCCTGAGGAAGACATGCCATTCTTGCCAGACGGCACGCCTGTAGATGTTATTCTCAATCCTCTTGGCGTTCCCTCTCGTATGAACATTGGGCAGGTTTTGGAGGCCCATTTAGGTTGGGCAGCTCAGACGCTGGGTTTTGAGGCAATTAACCCTATTTTTGATGGAGCTGATGCTATGACTATCGAGGATGCCTTAGCCAAGACCTGGATAGCTTGGAAAGCTGGCGCTGTTAGCTTCAGCCCTGAAGAGCCGGGAAATGCCCGGACCAGTAAAGAAAGAATAGGAGAATGGCTTTCCCAGCGTGGTTTTGATGCGAGGGAAATAATGGATGAAGGGCATATCGGCGCGGCTAGAAAGGCCTCTCTCTGTATATGGCTTGAGGAACTGGGTGTAGCTGACAGTTATCAGCTTAGAACTCTCAGTGATAGCGATTTAGACCACATGGCACAAAAAGTCTACAAAGAACGAAAGCTCTATCCCCCTATTTTCGGCAAAATGGAACTTCGAGATGGAAGAACCGGCGAGTTGTTTGATAAGCCGATAACTGTTGGCAATGTCTACATGATGAAACTGATTCATCTCGTTGGTGATAAGGTGCATGCACGTTCTACCGGCCCATACTCGCTCATCACCCAGCAACCCTTAGGAGGAAAAGCTCAGTTTGGTGGTCAAAGGTTCGGCGAGATGGAGGTATGGGCATTGGAAGCATATGGTGCAGCTCATACACTTCAAGAGATGCTCACAATAAAGTCAGATGATGTGACGGGACGGGCCAAAGCTTATGAATGTCTTGTTAAGGGCGAGGATATTCAACAGCTTGGGATCCCAGAGTCAACCAGAGTTTTGTTTATGGAGCTACGTAGTTTAGGTTTTGCTGTTGAACTACTTAGCGAGGGGGAAAATGTCTCAATTTGACGGCGTAAATGGTATTCGAATAAGCCTAGCCTCACCAGAACAGATCAAGAGTTGGTCTCACGGTGAGGTAACCAAAGCAGAGACGATAAATTACCGCACTTTGAAGCCAGAAAGAGATGTCCTTTTTTGTGAGAGGATTTTCGGTCCTGTTAAAGATTTTGAATGCCATTGTGGCAAATATAAAAAGGCGAGGTATAAGGGAGTTACATGTGATAAATGCGGCGTTGAAATAGCTCATTCCAGTATACGTCGGGAACGCATAGGACATATAGAACTAGCTGCGCCAGTCACTCATATCTGGTTTGTTAAGCTGGTACCCAGTCGGCTTGGGCTGCTTCTGGATTTGTCGCCGCGGGACCTGGAGGGAGTCATCTATTTTGCTCGGTATATCATTATCTCTGTCGATGAGGAAGCCAAAGAGAAAAAACTCCGTCAACTTGAGGAAGAGATGGCTCGAAAAATTGCCGGGCAAGAGGAACGCGTGGACAACAAAATCGAGGAATTGAAAGCCAAAAGCCAAGACGAAGAGATTGAGATGAAGGAGATAAACCAGCTTCGTGCCAGGTTAATAGAAAGGAACGAAAGACTTGGGCAAGAGCTGAAGGCAAGCATTCAAGAGTTAGAAAACATTCAGCCGCTAAAACTACTTAACGAAGAGGAATGCAGGAAACTGCAAGATAAATATGGTGCTGTTTTTGAAGTTGGCATGGGAGCTGAGGCCCTGCTACAAATACTGAAGCAGATTGATATGGATGCTTTGCACCAGAAACTTCGTGAGCAAATTCGTAGCACCTCGGGAGGATACCGTAAGAAGATTAGCCAACGGCTACAATTGGTCGAAGCCTTTAAGCTCAGTGGGAATAAGCCTGAGTGGACAGTCTTGACTGTCCTTCCTGTGCTGCCGCCGGCGCTTCGTCCTATAGTTCAGCTGGATGGAGGTCGTTTTGTTATCAGCGACCTCAACGACCTTTACCGGAGGGTGATCAATCGCAACAATCGTCTTCGCCGTCTTATGAAGTTAGGTGCGCCGGAAATAATTGTCCGGAACGAGAAACGCATGTTGCAGGAAGCTGTTGATGCTCTTATCGACAATGGGCGAAGAGGGCGCGTAGTTACCACCGGTAATAACCATGCCTTGAAATCTCTTTCGGACATCCTGAAAGGCAAGCAAGGACGGTTTCGGCAAAATCTTCTCGGTAAGCGGGTAGACTACAGCGGGCGCTCGGTCATTGTCGTTGGTCCTAAACTCAAACTTCACCAATGCGGCTTGCCCCGCCATGTTGCTTTGGAGCTATTTAAGCCTTTGGTGATGCATAAACTCATAAAGAATGGGTATGCCAATAACCTGAAGAGTGCTCGACGCCTGGTGGAAAGAGACAGCCCTGAGGTTTGGGATGCACTTTATGAAGTAGTCAAGGAGCGTCCAGTAATGCTTAATCGAGCTCCTACATTGCATCGCCTCAGTATTCAGGCCTTTGAACCAGTGCTAATCGACGGGGATGCCTTTCAAATCCACCCCTTAGTTTGCACTGCCTTTAACGCTGATTTTGATGGCGACCAAATGGCGGTTCATGTGCCATTGTCCAGGGCCGCAGTGAAGGAAGCCAGGGAACAAATGCTTAGTCCTTACAATATGCTGCTACCAAGTTGTGGCGAGCCTGTAACAACCCCCACTCTGGACATGGTTCTGGGCTGCTATTATCTCACCATCTCAAAGCCGGGAGCTCGTGGGGAGGGAAGATTCTTCAGCAGTTTTGACGAGGCTAAGTTAGCTTATGAACTCGGCATTATTGACTTAGGCGCCGAAATTGTGGTGCGAGACCCTTCGCTTCGTTCAGACGGAGGGAGGATCAACACCACAGTAGGGAGAATCCTGTTTAATGATGCTTTGCCTCCGCAGCTGCGCTTTTACAACAAGCCAGCAGACAAGGCTTCTTTGAGAACATTGGTATCCAGCTGCATTCGCTTGTTGGGCAACGAGGCTACTGCTGGTATCCTCGATATGCTTAAGCAATTGGGGTTTGACTATGCTACCAAGTCGGGCATTTCCATCGCTATGGATGATATTGAAGAGCCTCCGGACAGGGTCAGCATTCTCAAAGAGGCTGAGGAACAAGTTAGCCTTATTGAGGATCAGTTTAGCCACGGCTTGATCACTGATGATGAGAAGTATGAGAATGTAGTTCAAGTATGGATGGAGGCCACCGATAAAATCACTGAGAATATATCCCAAGCGCTGGACCCTTATGGCAGCGTCTACATGATGGCCACATCAGGTGCCAAGGGAAATATTTCTCAAATTAGGCAGATGGCCGGCATGCGTGGGTTGATGACCGATCCCTCAGGGAGGATAATAGATTTTCCCATCAAGTCGAGCCTGCGTGATGGCTTGGCACCCATGGAATATTTCATTTCTACCCACGGTGCTCGCAAAGGATTAGCTGATACTGCCCTGAGGACATCAGGCAGTGGTTACCTTACCAGACGTCTTGTGGACGTAGCCCAGGATGTCATTGTAAATCAAATTGATTGTGGTACCACCGAGGGACTCTGGATATCCCGGGAAACAAAAGAGGGTACACTCCCCCCGTTTGAAGAACGGATTACTGGCTACTTAGCGGCGAGCAAGATTGTTGATCCAAATACAAACGCAATCATTGTTGATCGTGATGAAGAAATCGACGAAGACAGAGTGCAACGCATTGTCGCGGCTGGTATTACCCAGGTACACGTGAGGTCGCCTTTGACCTGCCGTTCTCAGTTTGGCGTTTGTCGAAACTGTTACGGAAGGGACTTGGGAAAGAATGAATTGGTGAAGCCTGGTACCGCTGTAGGAGTTATTGCTGCTCAGAGCATTGGTGAGCCTGGAACTCAGTTAACTCTGCGTACTTTTCACACAGGGGGCACAGTAGGTGTCGATATCACCACTGGACTTCCTCGCGTGGAAGAGCTTTTTGAGGCTAGAACACCAAGTGGCCATGCCATAATTGCCGAGATCGACGGAACTGTTGAAGTATCTCACACTGATGGAGAGAGCATAGTCAAGATCACCAGCTCTGAATTCTACCGGGATGAATACCCGATTCCACCGGGAGCAGAGCTAGCTGTAAAGGACGGGCAGTCAGTTAGTGCCGGCAGCATCATATTTTCTCTGCCGGAGAAGACTGAAGAGAGACTGCCATCCGCGGGCTACGGTGAAGCAGGACAATCTCAGCCTACAGTAGCTAGAGTCGCTGGTCAAGTCATCGCTGAGGATGGCCATGTCTACGTCAGGTATGAAGAGAGGGAGGAAAGAGAATATAGTGTAGCCCATGGTGCATATTTGGTCGTTCGATCAGGGAATCAGGTCAGAGCGGGCGATAGGCTGACCAGAGGGCCCATTGACCCGCATGATATTTTGCGTATTATGGGAAAAGACGCAGTCCAACAATATGTGATTGATGAAATTCAGAAAGTATATCGCTCGCAAGGAGTGACTATACACGATAAACATATTGCTGTTATAGCTCGGCGGATGTTAAGCAAAGTGAGAATTATTTCCTCAGGAGACACGAAGCTTTTGCCTGGCGAGTTGGTTGATCGGTTCGACTATGAAGATATCAATGCCAGGGTACTGGCCGAGGGAGGTGAGCCAGCAACGGCCCAGGCTGCACTTCTCGGGATAACCAGAGCTAGCTTAAGCAAGGACAGCTGGTTAGCAGCTGCATCTTTCCAGGAAACGGGACGTGTTCTTGTCGATGCTGCGGTCAAAGGCAAGTTGGATAGACTTCGCGGTCTCAAGGAAAATGTTATCCTGGGTAAGCGCATGCCATCTCAGGTCATCGCTCTGGATTCTGACGACAGGAAAGAATTGAAGGTGGGAGATGTTGATGAAGCGGAGAGGGCGGATTTAGAATTGGATGTCCAAAAGGCGTCAGAATCCTAAAGGCTATCAATGCGACTTGTTTCAGGTAAAACAACAACCGAGGACAGCTTCATTGACTTTGACCTGCGTCCCAAACGCCTCAGTGAGTTCATAGGTCAAGATAAGATTAAGGAAAATCTGAGAATAGCTATTGTCGCTGCTCAGAAAAGAGGCGAGCCGCTGGACCATGTCATTCTTTATGGCTCTCCCGGCCTGGGAAAGACCACCCTTGCGTACATCATTGCTGCTGAAATGGGAGTTAACATCAAAGTCAGTTCCGGCCCGGCGATAGAACGCCCTGGAGACTTGGCAGCTGTCCTTACTAACCTTCGTGAGGGCGATGTCCTTTTCATTGACGAGATGCACAGGCTTAGCCACACAATAGAAGAAAAGCTCTATCCGGCGATGGAGGATTTTGTTTTTGACATCTTTCTCGGGAAAGGTCCATCTGCTAGAAATTTGCGGTTGAGTTTGCCCCGCTTCACCTTAATTGGGGCTACTACGCGCTTTGCACTGGTGAGTCCTCCCCTTCGCGATAGATTTGGGGTGGCATATCATCTTGGTTTCTACGATGAGGCGGCGATACAGACAATTCTGCAGAGGTCAGCAACTATCATCAAAGTGGAAGCAGAGGAAGAGGGGCTTGTCCCGATTGCCCGGCGCTCCAGAGGTACTCCTCGAGTGGCCAATCGGCTTTTGAAGAGAATAAGGGATTATGCCCAAGTTATGGCGAATGGAGTGATTACAAATGAAGTTGCCCTGGCAGGGCTTTCAAAGTTGGAGATAGATTCCGTGGGCCTGGATGATATAGACCATAGAGTGTTGCTTACAATAATCGACAAGTTTGATGGCGGCCCTGTTGGTCTGGATACCATTGCTGCCGCTATTAACGAGGACGCTGATACTATCATGGATGTTTATGAGCCATACCTTTTGCAGTTGGCATTTCTGGAACGTACACCTCGTGGCCGAGTAGCTACCAGACTTGCTTATGAGCACCTCGGGCTGTCTTACAAAAAGGACGCTCAGCACCAGCCTGGCTTGTGGGGTCAGAAACAGAGTTAATCTTCAGCTTTGTGCCCTGGCTTGCATCCATATCGGAACAGCAAAGGCGGATAAGGAAAACGACAGTATCACCCAACCCCAGGGCTCGATGCTCCCTCGACTTATCCAGGTTACCGCGGATAAGATCACAACTGGCGGGATCAATAAACTGATGATTTTATACCTGCGCGGCTTGAGGCGGATAAAAGCTATAGTTGCTGCTGCCAGAGCAATAAAGCTAACAACTACCCACGGTGCCTTTGGTTGTAACCTTGCCATCCATATGTCAGTTGTCAAAAACTGATTTCCTGCGCCCAGGGACAAAAACCAGCTGAATATCACAGGCATTGGAGCCAGCATCAGTGATGCATACAGCCAATCCCGCCGTGCGGTTTGTCTCATTATGTGGATAAGAGCATAAAGAGCTAGGGGTATGTAAATGAGGGCCGCTATCCAGCCCCAACCTTGAGGAAGGTTGAGTAGCAGTATTCCCGTAACCACCACTGGCATAAGATAGTATCCCAGCCAGGGGAAGAGCCATATTGGCTTGCCCTGGTGCCAACCATAGATTGCTATGCTAACGGTTAGTATCAATATGGTTGCCAGGAGGACGGCATTTTGCCAGTAATACGAAGTGAAGAGCAAGGCCACTAAGAAGTGGGGTAGGGCACTGATGAATGCCTCTTTCCAGGTGCCTTGGGCATGTGTTTCATAGACCTGCTGGGCAACCAATTCAGGGGAGCCCAGCGATTGCACTGCGACTTTGTATGCTTCTTCTCTGCTTAGCCCCTTTTCTACCAGCTCCTGACTCTTCTCCTCAAGATGTGTCCGGAGCTCATCAGCCACGCCGTCCCTTATAGTCTGGTCAATCTTGAGGCAAGCTTTAAACCTATTCAAATAATGGGTTGCGCTATTTATCATTTTGGTCCTAGACTGTCTCTGCTTGTGTAACTGCTTTCACTGCGGTGGAAAAATCCTGCCATGTGGCTAACCTCGTGGCCAGGACCTGCTGTCCCTTTTCAGTTATGTAATAATAACGTCTTTGTTGTCCATTAGGCAGTATCTGCCATCTACCCTCAATAAGTTTCTCTCGCTCTAAGCGGTGGAGGGCGGGATAGAGAGTACCTTCTTTGAACTGAAAATATCCGTTACTTCTTCTCTCCAGTTCCTTTACTATTTGGTAGCCATAAGTAGGCTCACGACTGATCAGGCAAAGCAATAGAGAATCAGTGTTCCCCTTCAATAACTCACGTGCATAGTTCATCCTTGCACCTCGCTAACACCTCAGTAGTATCTCGAATTCTCTTTCACTATAGCATCGGCTAACCATATTGTCAATACGTACTAGTGACGATGACGGGCTTATTCTGCTTGTCTCGGTGAGCTATAATCGCTAAAATATCTCCTCCAAGAGGTTAGCCGTGGCAAGAGGTCAAGAGTGATGGAATGGGATTGAAAGGGAAGACTCTAGCTGGCCTCTGACATACCGTTGAAACCAGGATGTGGCAGGCATGGGCGCTTTTGAAGATTTTGTTGCCGTGGTGAAGAAGACAGAAACTATGCAAACTCTCCTTGTGAACCTGGAGAGGGAGCCGGCGAAGCTCCTGGGTGTCATTTGCCGGGAGTATGAAGCGACTAATAAAGCGGTTCCGGATCACCACCTTAGTTTGGCTGGATACTTTGGCGAGGCCATGTTAAGGGCGTTGATATCGGCGAATTTAATCACCAGGGAACCAGGAGACAGGGTGTTTCTGTGGAGCTACAAGCCGACGGAGACGGGGCTCAGGTATTATAAAGCCATGCTTAACGAGAAGAAGATTTAGTGTACAAGCTCATTGATACTCATGCCCATCTTGACGAACTGAAGAACCTCGATTGGATGGTTGAGGAAGCGAGGGAAGCTGGCGTTATTGCCATAGTGGCTGTGGGGTCAAGCCGGCAATCGAACATAGAGACGCTGCAGATAGCGCAGAAGCATCGTGGGTTTGTCTATCCTGCTCTTGGTTTACATCCGTGGGAGTTAGCCAACCTTGGAGCTTCTGGCATCGATGATAGTTTGCGATTTATTGAGCAAAATATCGCTTCAGCAGTTGCTGTGGGTGAAATAGGTCTGGACTATGACAAGAGGGTGCTGAAGGTGGCATCTAAGGATTTGCAGAAAAAGGTTTTCGTACGGCTCCTGGACTTGGCTAGAACATATGCTAAGCCAGCTATAATCCACAGCAGATATGCTTGGAAGGATGCACTGCAGGTGGTTCGGGATGTTGGCATAGATGAAGCCGTTTTTCACTGGTTCACTGGCTTTTCCGGGGTTCTTAAAGATATAATTGATGGTGGCTATTTTGTTTCTGCCACGCCAGCCGCTGAGTATCATGAGGAGCACAGAAGAGCGGTCAAAGAAGCGCCGTTGCAGAGATTACTACTGGAGACTGATTGCCCCGTCACATATGGGAGGGAGACGAGGTATGAGTCCAGGCCCGCGGATATTTTGAGAGGCCTGAAGGCCGTGTCACAGCTGAAAGGAATTGCCGAAGCCACAATTGCTGAACAGACAACGAGAAATGCCACTAACCTGTTCTCTTTAGATACAGTATTTTAAATAAGGAGGTGAATCCGATGATAGAATCAATAGCAGGAGAGGATAACTTTCAAAACGTTGTTTTGCAATCGAAGTCGCCAGTTATGGTAGATTTCTGGGCACAATGGTGTGCTCCGTGCCTGGCTACTGCTCCTGTCCTGGAGGAATTGGCGGACGAGTATGCTGGTAAGATAGACTTTGCTAAGGTAGATGTGGATGCCAATGGTGCTCTGGCTGCCAGGTACGGTATAACTTCCATTCCCACCATGCTAATATTTCGAGGCGGTCAGCCTGTTCAGCAAGTCATTGGTTATAAACCTAGGAAGGAACTCAAAAAGGTGTTGGATGAAGTTCTTGAGGGGTAAACTATACGCTAGCTCTCAATAAGTCTACCGGGATGGTGAAAAGAAGTCGCGAATAAAACCGAATTCGTCAGGTAGAAGTGCTAATAACAAGGGGAATCCGCCCATTAAGAATCTGGCTATTGCTGATTCACTAATGACTCCCTCCATGCCCGGGTGAGACTTACCTACAATAGCGAGGATAGCAGCGCATAACATACACCCTATGAAGACACCAAGTATGAAGCCTATAAGCCTGTCCAGCCAACCGAGCATCGCAATATGAACGAGCTTGGCTACGAACCAGCCAACCACACCGGCTACGACCATAGTAGCCACCAAGATGATGGCATAGGCCGCTATCGTAGCCCAGATGGCGTCGCCGGGAGAGAGCAACGCAGCAAGCCCGCTGTAATAACGCCCGGCCAAAACTATGCCACCTATTAACCCGGCAATGCCAAACGCTGTCCTGATAATTCCATTCCGCAACCCCACGAAGCCAAGTATGCCAGCAACAACTATTATCACTATGTCCAGCCACTTCATAAAAATCTCCACTGGATACCCGCCAGCTTGCTGGCGGGAGGAAAGTGGCTCGCCGTAAGGCGAGGCAAGGACACTTGTTTAAGCAGGGCTTTCCCCTGTATAACTGTAGTGTGGGAATTAAGAGGACAAAACACGCCGTATACGATTTGAAATATCACCTGGTGTGGATACCGAAGTATAGAA
>JAWOFK010000022.1:0-4611 GCA_046497565.1 Dehalococcoidia bacterium | reverse complement strand
CCCTTAAGGCCTTAAGGTAGGAGAAAGGTATTGTCTGCCGCAGAAATCGCGAACAACACCTATTCCGTGCTTCCCCTGTTGGCCCTCGTGATCCCGGCTGTAGCAGCCGTGGTTATCGTGGCAATAGGCGAGTTCAATGAAAAGCTCCGCAACCTAGTAGCTTTTCTGGCTGCCATAGCAACGTTTGGGGTGATGCTGGCCATTGGAATCCAAGTGATGGGAGGTGCCTCCCTTTACTTTGATCTGGGTATTATCCAGGTCGGACAACTTTCCTTAACCCTGATGGTGGACCCACTGGGAGCCTTTTTCGCCCTGATAGCGGGTATATTATGGGTGGCAGCTATGGCCCACTCATCCGCCTACATGTACCACGAACATAAACGTACACGCTTCTTTGCATTCATGATGATTACCGAGGCGGCCATTCTGGCGATGTTCATGGCCAATGATTTTCTCAGCCTTTTCGTCTTCTTTGAAATCATGGGGCTGGCAGCTTACTTCCTGGTGGTCCATTCGGAGACCGATAAAGCTAAGAGCGCCGCAATCAAGTACCTTTATCTGGCAATCATTGGCGGCCTCTCCTTGCTTATGGGGATCTTCTTGTATCTTAGCTATTCAGGGACCGTTGATTTTACGCCCCCTGCCGGGAGCAGCTTCTTGACCGGTCCTTTCCCGGTGATTGTTTTGGTCTTTATGATAGCGGGCTTTGGAGTCAAAGCGGGCATAGTGCCCCTACACGTATGGCTTCCGGATGCTCATCCCGTCGCTCCCTCTCCAGCCAGCGCTTTGCTGTCAGGGATTATGATTAAGGCGGGAGCTTATGGAATAATCAGGGCAGTTACCAGCTTCTTTTATATTCCACCTCCAGATACTCAAACACTGGGGTTTGTCTTGATATGGATAGCTATAGCAACTGCGTTCATCGGTATGATGCTGGCGGTGAAGCAGAGTGACCTCAAGAGGACGCTGGCATACTCAAGCATAAGCCAGATGGGATTTCTTCTGCTCGGAGTTGGCGGTCTGGCTTATCTGGGAGCTGAAGGACCTGTCGGCTTGGCCGGCAGCCTGTATCACATCTTGAACCATGCCTTTTTTAAAGGTTGCCTGTTCTTGGTAGCGGGCTCAGTCCTCTATTCCACTCACGAGATCGGTATGTTCAATCTAGGAGGCCTCTGGCGAAAAATGCCTGTGACTACTGTGATATGGTGCATTGCGGTGTTGGGCCTTATGGGCATTCCTCTCTTCAATGGCTTTGTGTCCAAATCTCTGCTACACCACGCTATTGTGGACGCTCAATACCTGGCCGCCGCGGGAGGCTCTTACCACGCAGCCGGGCTGCAAGCGGTGGAGATTCTCTACACCGTTATCGCTGCGGGCACCATTCTCTACGGTCTGAAGATGAGTTATTATGTCTTTTTCCGCTCACCTCCACAGGAAGCGTCCCGTCGTGTGAAGGAGGTTCGAGAAGCTCCTAGCTGGATGCTTGTGGGTGCAGGTGTTCTCGCTGTTGGGGTCTTAACAGCGGGCCTGGCACCAGGGTTGGTACTGCGGCAGTTGATAATCCCGGCTGTGGGGATGTTCGGCGGGCTTGATCCTAACGGGGTGGCTCATCTGGGTGATCTGAATATCTACTCTTGGTACTATATCAAGGATATCTTCCTCCCGTTGGCTTTAGGGGCAGGCTTGTTTGCCGCAGTAATGGGATGGAGCCGTTTCAGAAATAAGGGTAAGCAGTATGACCCCTTTCATTACAGTTTGCCATCATGGTTTAGCGTTAACCGATTGTATGTGCAAGGTGCCCGTGGCTTTGTGCGGGCTTGTTCTGCCAGTGAAAGGGTTTTCGGCCGGGCCAGAGAGGCTCTGTTCGCTATTATCAGCAGCGGAAGCATGAGTCTCTACCGGACTGTCAGAGAGGCATGCATGCCCCTGATCCGGGAATATTCTCGCGACATAGCGCTGGGAGTTCTGGTTATGGCCGTCTGTCTGACAATCCTCCTGCTCGTGACGTTACTCTAGGATAGGGAGGCCCCTTTCTGCCAGAATGGTTGGGCAATGGCTTAGCTTCGAACTATCCTTAAACCTCAGCTCAGTGCACCCTTGAAGGGTATTGAAAATTCCTACTCTAGTGCTACAATAGAATAAGCGGCTATGGTCGATAGACGAGTCAATTCAATGAGAGATGGGAGAACAGCACTTGGCCGAGAAAAGAACATATGTGACTGAGAATGGTATAAAGGAATTCTGGTGGGAATCGGATGGGCTTTTTATCAATGACAGACTTTGCGGGTCAGTTTCTATTGCTCCGCCAGACATATATGAATCGGGATCTCTAATGACACAGGGCCCGCACTGGTTGGCTGCAGTGGAACCACCTTTTGAAAAGGAAATTCTGGGGATTTTTAGAAGAACAACCTATGGCAGGGGAGTCATTGGGGCTTATAGGACAAAACAAGAGGCTCAGAAAGCGGTTGAGGACGCATTACTCCCTATACCACCAAAACCCAAATAGGTCAGAGACAGGTATTCCATTTTCAAAGAGAAGCCCCCCTTGGATTGGGCCATGGCACTCGTTATGACAGTAACACGGCCAAAGAGCAGATTTCGATATCACGTCTAGTTTGATATTATCGTTGTGTCGTCTGCTTCTGGCCGCATATTAGGATTGACAGGCACTAGCAATAAGAAATGCCCCACCAAGAATGTATAGTGATAATGACCTTGCCGCCCAAAACTAGGCCAGTTGCTCTTATGGAAGGCCAAGTATGCCGGAATGACGGTCAGCGACTTGAGACGGCTGAAAGCGCTAGAGGCTGAGAATAGGCGTTTAAAGCAGATCGTGGCCAAACAGGCTGTGCATAACCTGACACTAAAGGAACTGCTCTAAAAAACTTCTGACGCCCAGGACCAGGAAACAAGCGGTCACTTACGCGGTGACCAGTCTTGGGCGGAGTAGGAGAAAGGCCTGCCTGCCAGTGGGTATAGCACGGGCAAGTTACGATTACCAGCCAGCGGTAGCAAACCGTGATGAGAAGCTTCGTGAGAGAATGAGGGAGCTAGCACACCAGCGGCGGAGATTCGGCTGTCCCCGGATCCATCTCCTGCTGCAGCGAGAGGGCCTGGTGGTCAATCACAAGCGGACGGAGAGGATATATATGGAAGAAGGGCTGTCCTTGAGCAAAAGGAAACGCAAGAAGACGGCAGCAATGACCAGGGTTGTACTGCCAGCACCAGAGAGACCTAACCAGAGGTGGTTGATGGACTTCGCGACCGACAGCCTGGTTACCGGTCGGAGTAAACTCAGTGAGCTTGGCGGATTGGCTCGCGCAATGCCTCTTACTCTGGCGCTCTATATGATTGGTGCCCTGTCCATCTCGGCATTTCCTCTTTTCAGCGGTTTTGTTAGCAAGCCCATGGTCGTCTATGCCGCAGGGCAAAACCATATGGGTGCAGTAGTTCTTCTACTATACCTAGTGTCAATCGCCACGTTTCTCAGCGTCGGATTGAAGCTTCCCTATTTCACCTGGTTGGGGCCTAATCGTTCTCTCAAACCCACCGCCACGCCGGTGGGTATGTACCTCAGTATGGCCCTCACAGCAGGGCTCTGCATCGCTATAGGAGTCTATCCATCGCTGCTTCATGATATCTTACCCTTCACAGTAGACTACCAGCCCTACACCACGGCCAAAGTTGTGGAAACCATGCAGCTCATGGCGTTTACCGGCCTCGGCTTCTGGGTACTGGTTCACAAACTACGCGGCAAAGATTATATTACTCTGGATACCGACTGGTTCTACAGGAGGCTCCCGAGGCTGGCTTATGAGCTTGCTTGCAGGCTGTTCGTCCTGTCGGGAGGCCGCCGGACCTACGATTTCTGTCGAACTCTCCCCAGCCTGCTTCATGGTCATGTCGTCTCTCGAGGCCGCCGTGCCTATGATTTCTGTCAGAGGCTGCCGAGGTTGGCTAACAGGCTTGCTTATGAGCTTTTCGTCGTGTCGGGAGGGCGGCAGACCTATGACAAGATACTCCCAATTTTCAGGGAATACTCCCGCGATATAGTGCTGGGAGCTCTGGTTATCGCCGTCTGTCTGGAAATCCTTCTGGTCCTGACGCTACTCTAGGATATGGAACTCCCTTCGCGCCAAAACCAAAATCGAGGAAATTTGGTGGAGATGTTTGCATGAATTGACAATATGCCATCTTGATGTTATGCTGGTAGCGGAGGTGTAACATGGCTATTGCGAGTCATAATTACAAGAAGGTTACAAGCGACGGCTCGCTGAGCGTCGACTGGTAGCCCACATCGAAACCCACTTTTGTCGGATGAGCGAAGAACGAGTGGGCGAGGGTGGCTGAGCTAGGCCAAAAGCGGCGGGCTTAAGACCCGCTTCCGAAGGGATCCCTGGGTTCGAATCCCAGCCCTCGCATCGTATCTTCAACAGCGCGTCGACCGGTTTCCCACGATCTACGAATATGGTAGATGCCGATTACCAGAGAGTAAACGCTGGTTATCAGTCGGAAGCCGGATACAGTCATAGCTCGACAGTCCTGTTATCGGCCGAAAAAGGCTGGCTCGCCCACACGAAAGGGAAAAAGTCTCGCGTAGGCGAGTCG
>JAWOFK010000017.1:0-28034 GCA_046497565.1 Dehalococcoidia bacterium | reverse complement strand
TTGAGTCCGTACATACAGCATACCCGGGAACAATACTCATGGTAGTTCTGGTCCCGACTGCCTACACAGTGTACAATGGCTACGCTTTCCGGCTCCCGCCCATCCTTCAACAGGATCTTGCCTTCGGTTGGTCCTGCGGCACAGGTTAGCCTCTCAAACTCAAGCCCGGTCAACACATTGTCGTATTTCTTGTATCCATATTGTGGTATCACCGAGGGGTCAAACTGGTCGTAGCCTGTGGCCAAAATGATTGTGCCAACTTCCAATTCGACGATTTGATCGGTCTGGCCGAAATCTATGGCGTCAGCCTCGCATACCTCCTTGCATTCACCGCACTGAAAGCACCCTTCTACCATTGAGGCTAAACAGCGCCCTGCTTCATCTCGAGCTTCATCGGGGGAGTAAGTCCTCTCCACCTCTTCAAAACTACCGACCCTCGTCTCGGGCTCCAGTTTGCTAACGCTTACTCTATTGCGGGAGGCAAAGCGGTCCTTGATTTCGGCAACTTCCTTGTCACTGAGCTTTTCGACTTTGCCACCTTCCTCAACGATTAGCTCCTCGCCTCTCAGGTAGGCATTTATGGAGCAAGCCGCCCTCTTACCGGCAGCTATGGCGGCAATTACATCAGCCGGACCGGAGACCACGTCTCCCCCTGCAAATACTCCCTCGATGTTAGTTTGCATGGTATCCGGGTCAATGGAAAGGGTTCCCCAGTCCGTGTAGGCCAGGCCTTCGGGGAGCATGGCCTTGTCCACGCCCTGCCCGATAGCCATGATCACATTGTCGACGTCTATGGTGAACTCTGAGCCTTTGACGGGTACGGGACGTCGGCGACCACTGGAATCGGTAGCCCCCATCTCCATGCGAATACATTCAATTCCTTTTACCCCGTTCTTGTCAGATAGTACTTTGACCGGCGCTGCCAGGAACTGAATTTTGACTCCTTCGTGTTCCATTTCTTCGATTTCACTGGGGATAGCCGGCATCTCATCGCGGCTGCGACGGTAAACGACGGTTACTTCATCAACACCGAGGCGCCGGGCTACCCGGGCTGCGTCAACAGCAGCGTTACCGCCGCCGATGACTGCCACTTTGCTTCCCAGGTTAATCTTGACCCCGTAGTTGACCTGCCTCAGGAAGTCAAGGGCGTAAAACACTCCCGGGCTATCCTCACCCGGTACCCCCATCTTCTGGCTCATGCCGGCACCTGTGCCCAGGAAAACGGCTTTATATTCCTGGTTGAAGATTTCCTCCAGGCTATTCACCGTAGTATTTGTCTTAATCTCTACGCCCAAATCCTGTATATAGCCTATATCGTTATTGAGCATCTCTTTGGGCAACCGGTATTCAGGAATACCCCAGCGCAATAGACCTCCGGCTTCAGGGCCAGACTCAAACACTGTAACCGGGTATCCCTGCCTGACCAGGTCGTAAGCACAGGCCAGACCGGCCGGACCCGAGCCGACAACAGCTATCTTTTCCTCTTTCGTCCTTTCCACGGGTGCCGCCTTTCCCTTGCCCAGTTTCAGTTCATGATCGGCAGCAAAACGTTTTAGCTCTCTGATAGCTATGTGTTCATCAAACTGCCCTCGGTTACAGGCCTCTTGACAAGGGGCATAGCAGACCCTGCCACACACGGCCGGGAGGGGATTGGTTCTTCTTATGACCTCGTAAGCCTCTTCGAATTTTCCTTCTTTGATAAGGGATGCGTAGCCCAGGACATTCATATGAATTGGGCAGGCTTCTTTACAGGCTGCTTTGCAGAGCCTTTCCTCTCTCTTGTCGATCGTGGCAACATTGGGAATCGCCTGAGCAAACGGAATGTAGGCCATTCCTCTGTTCGCCATGCCCATCTCATACTCGCTGGGTGCACTTCGCGGACAGGCTTCCTCACAATCTCCACAACCAACACATTTGTCCTCATCTACGTAGCGTGCTCTCTTCCTGACTTTAACCTTGAAATTGCCCACAAAGCCTGAGACTTCCTCCACCTCGCTATAGGCTAGAAGCTCGATAAAAGGATGATGCCCCACGTCAGACATCTTGGGAGTGAGAATACAAGCGGAGCAATCGAGCGTAGGAAAGGTCTTATCGAGCAGAATCATATATCCGCCAATTGAAGGGCTCTTCTCTACCAGGTAGACTTTCTTCTCACCATCGGCAATCTTCAGGGCAGCCTGGATGCCGGCGATACCTCCTCCTACTACCAGGACATTTGGATTAACCGACGCTTCTTTGATCTCTAAGGGCTCATGCCAGTAAACACGCCTTACCGCAGCACAAACAAGGCCCTTGGCCTTCTCCGTAGCCCGTTCTTTATCCTCGTGAACCCAGGAACAATGCTCTCTGATATTCGCATGCTCATATAGATAAGGATTAAGCCCGCCGTCCTCAATAGCCCTGCGGAATGTAGGCTCATGCATCCTCGGGGAGCAAGCGGCGACAACAACTCGATTAAGCCCCAGTTCTTTAATATCATTCTTGATGAGTTCCTGACCAGGATCAGAGCACATATACCGGTAGTCGCGAGAGACCACCACATTAGGCAGAGTTGCGGCATATTTGGCTACTTCTTCCGCATCAACTGTGGCTGCGATATTTAGTCCACAATGGCAGATGTATACGCCTATCCTCTTCTCCATCCTTGTCCTTTTCTTGCCTTCTAGATTGCCTCCAGCACGATTTCCGCGATATCTTTGATTTCGATGATTTCGCCTTTTTCCATCGCCAAAACGCTGCCATCGAAATTAAGCATACAATAAGGGCAAGCGACAGCCAAAACCTCTGCCCCCGTTTGAATGGCTTCTTCTAGCCGCAAGTTGGCAAGCATTTCTTCTTTCTTGGTTTCCATCCAGATCCTGCCACCTCCCCCTCCGCAACAAATGCTGGATTCATGAGAACTCCGCATCTCGACAAGCTCCAAACCGGGAATGCTCCTCAAAATCGCCCTCGGCTCATCATATATGCCATTATGATGCCCAAGATAACACGGATCCTGATAAGCAACCCGTTTCTTGTACTCTCTGGTGAACTTTAACCTCCCCTCCTTAAGAAGCTGTGCCAGATATGGAGCAAAATGAACTACCTCAAAACTGCCTCCAAACTCAGGGTATTCATTCTTGAAAGCATGGAAGCAGTGAGGAGAAGAGACGATTATCTTCTTGACCTTATGTTTCTCAAAAGTGTTGATGTTGGCCTTTGCCAGATTCTCAAAAAGGGGCTCATTTCCTAGCTTGCGGACGCTTTCACCACAGCATTTCTCTTCAGATCCCAGGATTCCAAAATCTGCCCCTACCTTCTTAAGAACCTTAACTGTAGCTTGAGCTATCCTTTTGGCGCCCGGATCAAAGGCAGGGGTGCAACAAGGGAAATATAATAGTTCGGTATCCTCGGTGAATACTTTTACATTTAAATCCTTTGCCCAATTCGCTCGATCCTGTGGATCCTGTAGCCACGGATTGCCTGCACTGGCAATGCCTGTCATTATGCTTCGAAGCTTGGGGAGGCTAGGCGGAACTACACCTCCAGGTATCAATAGCCTCCGAACAGCTCTCATGATGTCTATGATGGAGACACCGCGAGGGCAGCGATTATTACAGAGACCACAGGTGAGGCAGAGCCACCAGTCTTCACTTTGAAGTTCGACCCAGCCGAGTTGTGCGTCCCGGACCAGCCTATGGACCAGCAGAGGTCTTACCAGATTCCAAGGACAACTTATAGTGCAAAGCCCACATTGATAACATAATTTAAGGGTCTCACCACCTTCTTCCTTTATGACATCTCGTACCTCTATGAATGGAGCAACGACTTCCATGGGAAACTTTGCGCTTTCTCCCCGGTCATAGCACCCTCAATCTTGCTAAGCTGATTTTGTCTTGAGGGCGGCAAGGACCTTTTCCGCTGTAATTGGCAGATCGGTTATTCGTACCCCTACGGCGTCATAGATGGCATTGGCTATAGCCGGGGCCACGCCAACCAAAGCTGGCTCACCAACACCCTTGGCGCCGAACGGACCCTTGGGGTCGGGCTTGTCAATAATTATCACCTCGGTCTCTGGCATATCAAGGATTCCCAGCATCTTATAAGTAGTGAAGTTATCGCTCTCCACCACTCCGCTGTCCTTATTGATAACATAGTCCTCGGTCAGCCCGTAGCCTATGCCCTGTTGTATTCCGCCCTCACATTGCGCCTCCACCGTCATCGGGTTTATTGCTCTGCCACAGTCCGTGGCAGTGATGAACTTTATCACCTTTACCTCACCGGTCTCGGTATCCACCTCTACCTCAGCGAAATAAGCAGCGGTGGGCACAGAATTGTAGTGAGATGCCCAGGAGGACTTCCCCGCTATATTCAGGGATTCTCCCTTCAAGTTCCAGATGGCATCGAAGCACACATCAGCCACCGAAATGCGCTTATCTGCAGCTTTTACGCTATAGACCTGCCTGTCCTTGACCTCCAGTTCATCGGGGGAGACCCTCAGCATTTTGGCTGCCCGCTCCAGGAGCTGAGCCTTAGCCTGTTGAGCTGCCTCCAGGACTGCATTTCCAGTAACATAGGTTGACCGGCTGGCATGGGAGCCAAGGTCAAACATGGTGACATCGGTGCTCCCGGTTACGATGTTGACATCCTCAACTCTAATGCCAAGCTCTTCAGCAGCGATCTGGGCTAGAGTACCCCAGATGTGGGTGCCGGGCGAACCAGGGTTCACCGTCAGACTGATAGTGCCATCCTCATTAAACTTGATAAATGCGTTGGAATGCTCTATCAGCAACGGCCAGGCACCACTGCAATGAGTCATGGTCGCCATTCCCACCCCCCGTCTTATCTTACCGACCCCTCCCTTCCCCTTCTTTTCCTTCCAGCCTATCCTTTTCGCCCCTTCTTGGACGCAGTCATCCAAGTAACTGCTCTCGATAGGCAGCCCCATGTTAGCCATTTCGCCGGTGTGCTTGATATTCTTCAACCTGATTTCCATTGGGTCAATACCCAGCTTCTCAGCCGCTATATCCATTGTCTGCTCCACACCCCACATTACCTCCGGGTTGCCGTAGCCGCGCATGGCACCACCTAAGGGGACATTGGTGTAGACCACATCGCACCAGCCATCGGTATTCGGGCATCGGTAATGGCCCAGGCCCCATACCAGGGTAATGCCACCTGCCAGTTGAGCCCGGCCTAAGTAACCCCCAGCCCAGGTTGTGGTGTGTATAGTGAAGGCGTGGAGGGTACCGTCCTTCTTGAACCCCATTTTTATGGTGCAGTAATTCGGTGTCCTGGTATCAGTTGCGGTAAAATCCTCCTCCTTGGTATACTCCAGCTTTACCGGCTTATTGGTCTTCAGCGCCAGGGCAACACAGATAGGCTCATTGTGACAGCTGAGCCGGGTGCCAAAACTGCCTCCGACGAAGGGGCTGATTACGTTTATCATCCCCACCGGTTTGTTGAACATTTTCCCCAGCTCTCTGCGGAAAGGATAGGCTAACTGACATGGGCCATAGCAGGTTATCCTGCCATTAGCATCAACGCTGGCTACAGTTGTATGGGGCTCCATTTGGCACGCACACTGCTTGCCAACAAAGTAGCTCTCCTCCACTACCACGTCAGACTCAGCAAAGCCTTTCTCTACATCCCCTGTGACCAGAAAGGGAGGCGGTGTAGTGTGTGCCACGATGTTATTCTGCGCAAAATCATGTATCACCGGGGCACCGGGCTTCTTAGCTTCCCAGGGGTCGAGGACAAAAGGTAATTTCTTATACTCTACCTCAATTAAATCCAGTGCTTCATCAGCCGTCTTCTCATCTACCGCCGCCACCGCAGCCACCGGGTCGCCCACATAGCGAGCTTTGTCAGCAAGAATATACTCATCGGATTGCTGCAGGCTGCCACTGGGAGCCATGGGCAGGTCACGGAAGGAGCGAGCCCACAGTATTTTTGGTGTATCTTCTACAGTGATTACGGCTTCAACCCCGGGCAGTCTCTCTGCCCTGGACTTGTCTATCTTCTTGATTTTGGCGTGGGGATAGGGACTGTGGAGCACCCTTCCTATCAGCATCCCCGGTAGTTTCAGGTCCATGGCATATCTGGCAGCCCCGGTGGCCTTGGCCGCAGCATCTACCTGGGTAATCGGCTTGCCTACTACCGCAAATTTCTCAGCCATGTTAGCTGCCTCCTTTTCTTATTCTCTCCGCGGCAGCTAGTACCGCATCGACTATCTTCACGTAGCCAGTACATCGGCACAAGTTGCCCGCCAGAGCCCTCTTCACCTCTTCCCGGGTGGGATTTGGGTTCTCATCCAGCAGGGCTTTGGTAGCTAGAACCATTCCCGGAGTACAGAATCCACATTGTATGGCACCATGGTCTATAAATGCCTGCTGAATGGGATGCAGGTTGCCGCCTTCAGCCAGCCCCTCTATAGTAAGGATATTCTTCTCTCTGGCGGTCATTGCCAGTGTCAGGCAGGAAAGCACCGGTTTGCCATCAATCAAAACGGTGCAGGCTCCACACTCACCAGCTCCGCAACTGATTTTGGTCCCGGTGATATCCAGCTTATCCCTTAGAACCTCAACCAGAGTCATATGTGGCTCTGTCAGTATTTCATATGGCCTGCCATTTACCATGAATTTCACTTTTTGTTCTGCCATCATATTCCTCCTGGCTATGCCCTTGCTCTGGTTAGTGCCTTTTCCACCGCTTGTCTCACCAACACCGTGACCATTTCGCTGCGGTACTCCAGAGTTGAGCGAAGGTCAGTAATTGGCTTTGCCTCTTGAGCAGCTAACCGGGCGGCCTTCTCCACTGTCTCTGGTTCAAGCTTGCTATTTCTTAATGCTTCCTCTGCCCGAGTAGCCCGCATTACCGTAGGAGCCACCGCGCCAAGGACTACCTTGGCTTCCTTGCATGTATTATCGGTAACGGTCAGGATGACTGCCACATTGATCTTGGCAATGTCAGATGCCGTCCTCACGAGCTTAAGAAAAGCCCCGCCTGTTTGCTGGGCAGGGCTTGGCACTATTACCCCGGTGACTATTTCGTCTGGTTTTAGAACCGTTTGGTTTACTCCAACATAGAAGTCTTCAAGAGATACGGTCTTTTCTGAGCCAGGACCGACTATCTTCAGTCTGGCCCCTAAGGCATAGAGGGCAGCGGCTATATCGGATGCCGGTGTAGCCACACAAAGGTTGCCCACGACGGTTGCCATAGTCTTAACCTGAACCGACGCTATTTGACTGGCTGCTTCATGCAGAGCAACATAAGTCTTCTCCACTACAGGTGAACGCTCTATGGAACGGATGGTAGTGAGGGCACCGAACCTCAAGCCTGCTTCATCGCTCTGAATATAATCCAGACCTGGAATACCCAACAGGCTTATCACGTATTGCGGCGTGACTAGGCGCTGGCGCATCCTTGCCACCAAATCTACGTTACCAGCGAAGACCCTTGCCCTGGTGCCGTACTTTTTGAGGAATTGCACCGCCTCCTCAACGGTAGTGGGTTCAAGATATTCGAAAGGCTTCAACGGTCGTGTCATATCTTTGCCTCCTCAAATGTGCTGCTGATATGCAACCGAGATTCCAAAAGTTTGACAAGTGGCATTTTCCCGCTATAAAATAGCCGACTGAAACAAAAAAACCCACATTGCCCAGAGTTAGACTGTACCACAGCATATTGCTTATTGTCAACAGACCGCGGGACAGCTGGTGATACAGGTTTCGACGTAGCCATGGCAGTTGATATAGGAAATCCCGGTTTGCCTGATGCTACTGAGGCCAAAAGAGCGCTTTGCTTTGGTTGCTGGTTACAGGGTGGAGTGCGCGCTACAGTGGAAAACGGCAGGGTAGTGAAGCTTGAAGGCGAGCCGGACCACCCGGTAAATCGTGGCTGGATTTGCGAGAGGTCTAAGGGATTCATTGAACATCTCTATCACGAAGACCGTCTCAATTACCCGCTGAAGAGGGTGGGGCAAAGGGGGGACGGTAAATGGCAGAGAATCCCTTGGGCGCAGGCGTTGGATGAGGTAGCTGAAAAGCTGAAGGAGGTTAAGGCGCAATATGGGGCAGAGGCTGTTGCCGCTCTTGCTGGCACTGGCAGGGGACATCACAAAGTCTTTCAGGCACGGTTCATGAACCTGTTTGGCAGTCCCAATAGCGCTAATGCCGGGCAGTGGTGCTCGGTGGTATCCCGTCTTATTGAATGTGCCATCCAGGGGACAGGAGCAGGCAGGACAGTGAGGCAACCCTGTCGGTGCGCCGTGATATGGGGAGGTAACCCGGAAGAATCACTTGCCTGCACCTATTCCACCCTTCTTGAGGCCAAGACCAGGGGAACCAAGTTCATCGTCATTGACCCCAAGTATTCGGAGACTGTAGCTCAACTGGCTGACCTGTGGCTACAGATTAGACCCGGCACTGATGCCGCCCTGGCCCTGGGCTGGCTAAATGTGATTATTGGGGAGGGACTCTACGATAGAGGATTTGTCGAGCAATGGTGCCATGGCTTTGACCAGCTTAAGCAGCGGGTGAAGGAATATCCGTTAAGCAAGGTGGCTAAGATAACCTGGATACCAGAGGAGAGAATAGTAGAATCAGCCAGGCTATACGCCACCAGCAAACCGGCATCTATCCTGTGGGGCGTGAAGACTGATATGCAGGGCCGAAATGTTACTTCCATTAACCACGCCAAATGCATCCTGCGGGCAATAACCGGTAACCTTGACATAGTTGGCGGGGATATCCTGGGAGGACCCGGTGAGAAAGCCAACTACGGACCGGCACTGGAGTGTCTGGAGATGATGCCTCCAGAGCAAAGAGGTAAGCAACTGGGCGCTGATAGGCACAAACTCTGGGGCTGGCCGGGATTTGAGCTGGTTCATGAGGTTGCCAAACCCTACTGGTATGGAAAGGGAAACGCCTCTGTTTTTGTTCCTGGCTGTCACCAGCCGGAGATATGGCGTGCCATAATCGACAGCCAGCCATACCCGGTGAGAGCCTTGCTTTGCAGCGGTAACAACCCCCTTGTTGCCTATCCCAACACCAAACGGGTCTATCAGGCACTGAAAAGTCCTAACCTGGACCTTTTGGTAGTCCTGGAACACTGGATGACGCCCACGGCTATGCTCGCCGATTACGTATTCCCCGTTACCAACTGGCTGGAGATGCCGGTTATGTATACCCAGACCTACCAGGGTCACGGTAATCAGGTTTCAATAGGGGAAAAAGTAGTAGAACCCCTGCACCAGCGCAAGGCTGATTATTATTTCTATCAAGGACTGGGACTGAGGCTGGGGCAGGAAAAGTATTGGCGTAACACGCTGGAAGAAGAGTGGGACTGGTGTATTAAGCCTCTGCTCGATGAGCTTCATATTGATTCGGCCAGCGAGTTCGCCCGGCGTAAACGCTGGTGGATTCCTCCCGCCACAGAAAAGAGGTATGAGAAAATCAATCCCGGAACGGGAAAGCCAAGGGGATTCGCCACTCCTACGGGAAAGGTTGAACTTCGCTCCACCATACTGGAAAAGCTTGGCTATGATCCGCTGCCCCACTACGAAGAACCACCGGAAACGCCGGTGGCTGACCCTGAGCTAGCCAAAGAATATCCCCTCATCCTTATCACCGGCGCAAGGTTCAGACCCATGCACCACTCAGAGCACCGACAAATACCGTCGCTGCGCAAGCTCTATCCCTACCCTACAGTTGAAATCAACCCGGACACTGCCCGCCGGCAGGGCATTGGTGAAGGGGATTGGACTATCATTGAAACTCCCAGGGGGAAAATAAAGCAGAGGGCTAAACTCACCACCAAGATGCATCGAAGAATGGTTGAGGTTCAGCATGGCTGGTGGTTCCCGGAGGAAATTGCTGAGGAGCCGGTACTGTATAGAGTATTCGAGTCAAACGCGAATGTTTTAACACCAGACGATGATAGATATTGTGACCCTCCCACCGGGGCAGTGGCCTTTCTGCCCTTGCTGTGCAAGGTTTACCCGGCTAAGCGGTACGCCTAGGCAGCATTGGGCTTGAATGAGGTGGGCCAAAGAAACTTGAGAAGGAGAGAATATGGATTACCGAGCAAGAAAGCTATACCCCTCAACTCTTAACCCCCTATTAACTAAACCTGAGCGCCCTCTTCCCCGGGAGGTGGCTATAATTGGCGCCGGAGCCATTGGGCCAGATATTGGTTATTACTTGAAGAGCGCCCTCCCTGGGATCAAACTCTTTCTCGTTGATGTTGTAGAAGAACCACTCAAGGGCGCCGAGAAACGTTTTGCCGGGTATGTGAAAAAAGCACTGGACAAAGGCAAGATGAAAGAGGCCCAGGCTGAGACGATTCTGGGAAATGTTGTCTACACTCTGGATTATTCTCAAATTAGGAATTGCGACCTGATTATTGAGGCAGCAACGGAAAGAATTCCCATTAAGCAACAGATTTTTGCCCAGATTGAGGAAATAGTGGCTGAGAATGCCATTATCACCTCCAACACCAGTGCTATTCCCGCTGCCCGGGTCTTCTCGAAGATGAGGAAGCCCCAGAGGGCTACCGTTACCCACTTCTTTGCACCAGCGTGGCGAAGCCTTCCCGTAGAGGTCATCAATTGGGACAAGGCGAGCCAGGAAGTAGTCAATTACCTGTTCTGGATGTTGGCGGCCACCGGCAAAGCACCAATCATCACCAACGATGCCATAGGCTTCGTCTTAGACCGAATCTTTGATAACTGGTGTAATGAGGCGGCTTACCTGCTGGATATTGCCACCGCCAGCCAGATTGACCATGTAGCCGAAGAGTTCGTCGCTGCCGGACCCTTTTACGTCCTCAACATGGCTAAGGGTAATCCTATTATTGTTGAAGCCAATACCCTTCAGGCAGAGGAGGGTCCTCATTATCTGCCGGCGCCCATTCTCAATTCTGTGGCTGAGTGGCAGACCTTGCGTCCCGGTACCCCATTGGAGGTGCCTGAGCAGATAAAGAATGCGGTTCGCGATCGCTTATTGGGCGCTCTCTTCTCCCAGTCCTTTGATGTTATTAATCGAGGTATAGGCATCCCGGAAGACCTTAACTTTGGTTGCCAGGTAGCTTTAGGCTTCCGCAAGGGGCCATTTGATATCATGAAGGAGCTTGGTGAGGCTGAAGTCATGCGCATTATGGCTAAATTTCAAGTCGAGAGACAAGGTTTTCCCGGGGCAGAGAAGCCTTTCTCGGAATATCAGGACTTCAGGCGTCATATCCTGGTTGATGAGACGGATGGGGTCAAGATTATCACCATTCGCCGGCCCCAGACAATGAATGCTATCAATGATGAAGTAAATGGTGAGATTCTGGGAGTGCTACAGGAGAACATAGATAACCCCTCAGTCACCGGGTTTGTCATCACCGGATATGGACAGGCTGCCTTCTCCTCGGGTGCCGAAATCGGCAGGTTTCCTGAGATGCTGGGAAACAAGGCGGCGGCGGCCCAGTATTCCCGCGAGTGTGCTAAGGTACAATTGTTTATGGACAGCATGGATAAGCCAGTAGTTGCCGCTGTCGATGGTTTTGCCTGGGGTGGTGGTTTAGAGCTTGCCATTCGTTGCCATAGTATAATCGCTACCACAAAATCCACCTTCCGTTTTCCCGAGATTACTCTCGGCATAGTGCCCGGCATTGGTGGCTGTATTGTTCCCTATAGAAAGTGGCCACAGGGAGCCAAGGCATTTCATGACATGATTTGCTCAGCCAGGACTGTCGATGCTAAACAGGCCGCCGACATTGGGATGGTAACCAGACTGGCAGATAATTACTATGACATGATTAAGGAGGCGGTGAAAGAGGTGGATAACCTCCGGGACAAGGTGAAGCCAATCCCTGAAGGAAAAGTTGACATCCCTGAAGTGGAAGTTCCGGAACAGCCAGTGGCTGGTCGATTACCCCTGAGTAAGGAGGCGGTATCCATCGCCGCCAGGACTATTAGAGATGGAGCTGCCGCTGAGAGTCTTGCCCAGGCCCTGGAGATTGGCTATAACGGCTTTGGTGAGATTGCCTGCACTGAGGCAGCCAAAGAAGGCATTTCTGCTTTCCTGGAAAAAAGGCAACCAGAATACAAAAAGTAAATCGGGAATAATAGATTTCGGAGAAGGAGGGACAGATTGATAGGTATTACTGCTTACGGTGCCTATGTACCGCTGTACCGGTTGGATAAGAGTGTTATCGGCGCTAGAGGTGAGAAGGCTGTCTGCAACTTTGATGAGGACAGCACAACCATGGCGGTAGAGGCGGTTAACGACTGTCTTAAGGGACAGGATAGGCAGATGATTGACGCCCTTTATTTCGGGACTACCACCTCCCTGTACAAGGAACACCTGGGGGCTACCACCATAGCTATGGCTTCAGACCTCAAGGAGAATACGTATACCGCTGAATTTGGTAATTCACTGAGGGCAGGTATTGCGGCTTTCAAAGCCGGTGTTGATTCAGTTAAGGCGGGTTCAGCCAGGAGGGTGGTGGTAACCGCCGCTGATTGTCGGATGGGAACCCCGGGCTCAGTCTTAGAGAGAAGCCTTGGTGACGGTGCTGTTGCTTTGGTCATCGGTGACACCGATGTGGCGGTCACGGTAGAGGGTAGCTACTCGGTTTACGATGAAATAATCGATGTCTGGCGTACCAATAGCGACACCTTTGTCCGTACCTGGGAGGACAGATTCGTTGCTGAACAGGGTTATTTGCCAGCAATGCGTCGGGCAATAACCGGGCTGATGGAAAAGTTTAACTATCAGCCGGCTGATTTTGCCAGGGTTGTTTTCTATAGCCCTGACGCCAGAAGAGGCGCTGATTTAGCCCGCGGTCTGGGCTTTGACGTCAAAACTCAGTTACAGGACCCGCTGGTTGATTTTATGGGCAATACTGGGGCTGCCTCAGTATTGATGTTACTGGTAACCGCTCTGGAGCAGGCTAAGCCCGGCGAACTTATCCTGTTAGCCAGTTATGGCAACGGGGCTGACGCCTTCGCCTGCAAGGTAAATGATAATATCGACAAGCTCAGAGGCCGGGGACTGGGGATGAGCGGGCACCTTGCCTCGAAGAAGGTGATTACCGATTACTTAAGATACCTGAGGTGGCGGGGCATTGTCCCTCTGGACAAGGCAGCGGCACCACCGGTTGTCGCTTATTCTTCAGTGGCAGCCAAGAGGGAATACGACCGCAACATCAGTCTCCATGGTTCCAGGTGCAAGGCTTGTGGCTACATTCAGTACCCACCGCAAAGAATTTGTACCAATTGTCGCACCAAGGACCAGATGGAGCCCTATAGCTTTGTTGGGAAGAGAGGCAAGATATTCACCTATACCCTCGATTACATAACCCCCCGGGTTGAGGCGCCTATCGCCACGGTAGAGGTCGATTTCGAAGAGGGTGGCAGAATACAGGCCTATATGACTGAGGTGGACGTGGACCGGATTACTGTTGGCCTACCGGTAGAGATGACCTTCAGGCGGTATACCCTGTGGGAAGAGATAGGACTCAGAGAAGGTGTCTATCTCTACTTCTGGGAAGCCAAACCACCGAGGGCGTAAACAACAGGGGAAAAAGGAGTGACTATTCATGGAAGGTATTAAGGATAAGGTAGCGATAGTGGGCATGGGCTGCACCAGATTTGGTGAGCTATGGGACAGAAGCATTGAAGACCTGGTGGTGGATTCCTGCTACGAGGCAATTGAGGATGCTGGCATCGACCCCAAGGATATCCAGGCAGCATGGTATGGGAGCCGCGAGTCAGGGTTTACCGGAGCTCACCTTTCTCGTGCCTTGAAGACAGATTATATGCCCATTACAAGGATAGAAAATTTCTGCTGTGGCGGACAGGATGTCTTGAGGAACACCTGCTACGGAGTAGCCTCAGGGGCTTGTGATATTGCCCTGGCCTGCGGCGTGGAGAAGACCAAGGACCATCGTGGTGGCTTCGGCCTCTATATTCAAGAGCCATTAGATAGGGGGTTAACAGAATGGGACATACCGCCGGCGAGCCAGTTTGGTCAATATGCCACCAAGTATTTTTATCATTATCGCGATTATTATAGCTGGGATTTTGAGGGCTTCAAGCGAATATTAGCCATGATCGATGTTAAGAACCATGATAACGGACTGTTAACTCCTAAAGCTCACCTGCATCGCAAGATAACCATTGATGATGTACTCAAGGCGCGTATCATCTCCTGGCCCTTTTCCTTATACGACGCCTGTGGCATGAGTGACGGTGGAGCTGCTGCTATTGTAACCACGCCCGAGATAGCCAGGACCCTGAGGCAGGATTATATTCTGGTGAAGGCTCAGGCATTGGCGGTCGGTGCTGCTCAATCGACAATGCAGCCCGAGTTTGATTTTATTCATATTCCGGAGAATGTAGCTGCGGCCAAGGCTGCCTATGAACAGGCGGGCCTAACTAACCCTCGCCAGGATATAAGTATCGCTGAGCTGCACGATTGCTTCAGCTCCACCGAGCTTATAACCATTGAGGACTTGGAATTCAGTCCTCGGGGCAGGGCGCCAGAGGATATCGAGGCTGGCAGGTATCTGCTCACAGGGGAGCAGCCAATTAATACCGATGGCGGCTTGAAATGCTTTGGTCATCCCCTGTCGGCGAGCGGGCTTCGCATGACCTACGAAATTTACAAGCAGTTGCAGGGAAAGGTTGATAACCCGGAAAGACAGGTGAAGAATCCTAAGCTTGGCCTCATCCATAATGTAGGGGGCAATGTTGGCATCCATGTCAGTGCGGTAACCATTTTCGGGCTACCAGCATAGGAGTTTGGCATAGTAGAGAACTTGCGCTTGTCTGATTCAATTCTAATAATCGGTGGCGGTATTGCCGGTATTAATGCCGCCCTAAATGCCGCTGATTATGGCTGCCGGGTCTATCTGCTTGACGATACTGCCAGCATAGGTGGAATGATGGCCAGGCTGGACAAGACCTTCCCCACCAATGATTGTTCTATATGCATAGAGTCCCCCTTGATGTACCAGGTGGACAACCATCCTAATATTGAGATTCTGGCCAATTCTGAGGTGCGAAGGGTTAAGCGGGAGAACAGCAACTTTCAGGTCAGGCTGGTGAAGAAGGCTAGATTTGTGGATGCCGACAAGTGTACCGGCTGCAGGTCATGCGTTGAAGCCTGCCCGGTTAGTGTTCCCGATGAACTGGACGGCAAGGTTGGCGGCATGAGAAAGCTCATTTATGTACCTTTCCCTCAGGCGGTACCCAATACCAGCATCATTGACCCCAGATGCCGTTACGGGAAGCTGCGGGAGCAAGGTGCCTGTATCGGGGGATGTACCGTGGACTGTATCCAGTGCCGCGAATGCCCTATCGCCTTATGTGTTAAGGCATGCAAGGACGAGGGCAAGGATGCCGTGCTCCTGTGGCAGGCTGATAAGCCCGTGGATATCGAGGTCAAGAGCATTATTGTGTGCTCCGGGATACAGTCTTACGAACCGGGTACCGGGACATATGGTTACAATGTCCACGAGAATGTAATTACTAGCCTTCAGTTTGAGAGATTGATGAATGCTGGTGGTCCCACCGGAGGAGAGATTGTCCGCCCCTCAGACAAAGCCCATCCCAAGAAGATTGCCTGGATTCAGTGCGTTGGTCGGGGGGATAAGGAACTACCCTACTGCTCCAAGGTATGTTGTATGATAACTGCCAAGCAGGTAATCATAACTAAAGAACATGACCCCTCGGTAGAAACACTGGTTTTCTACAATGATTTGAAGGCTTACGGTAAGGGGTTCTACGGGTTTCACCGCAAAGCGGTGGAAGTTGGTACTCATTATATCAAGGGGAAGCCGTTTGGTGTTTCTGAACACCCCGAGAGCAAGAACTTGATCATAAGATTTGAGGACCTCGATACTGGCGAAGTGAGGGAGGAGGAGGCGGAATTGCTGGTTCTCGCCACCGGACTTATCCCCAGTGACCGAAACCAGAGATTAGCCAGGGTCCTGGGGATCGGTCTGGATGAGTACGGTTTTTTCAAAGAGAAAGCCCCGTTAGATGCGCCTCTGGAGACGAATGTTGACGGGATATACCTTTGTGGCGGGGCTACCGGACCAATAGATATCTCTGAATCGGTAGTGCAGGCTTCAGCAGCCAGCATGAAGGCGGTATTGGCGAGGCGATAAGATGAATAACGATATCAGGGTTGGTGTCTTTGTCTGTGATTGTGGCACAAACATTGCTCGTACGGTAGATGTGCCCGCAGTAGTGGAGTATGCCGGGAGCCTGGAGAATGTTGTCTTCGCTGAGGAGGGTAAGTGGTCGTGTTCCGTAGACTACCTGGCCAAATTGCAGGAGGCGATAAGGAGCCATAACCTTAATCGGGTGGTGATTGCATCCTGTACGCCGAGAACTCACGAGCCGCTGTTCAAGAGGACGGTAAAAGAGGCAGGGCTGAATCCCTATTTGCTTGAATTTGTAAGTATCAGGGAACAGGTCTCCTGGGTCCATATGAATGATCCGGTGAGGGCGACGGAAAAGGCCAAGGACCTGGTCAAGATGGGCGTGGCTAAGGCTATCCTGCTTGAGCCAGGCGAGGAGATTCGTCTCCCGGTTAAACAGGATTGTCTCATAATCGGGGGTGGCATGGCCGGTATGACCGCTGCTCTCAATGTAGCCGCTCAAGGGTTTCAGGCGATAATTGTGGAGAAGCAACCTCAGCTTGGGGGGCTATTGAACAAGCTAGTCCGTATTGCTCCTAAAGAGGTCTCGGCTGATGGGATTGCCAAGGCCAATGCTGAGCTTATTGCCCGGAATAAGAATATCAAGGTCTATACCAATGCCGAGATCGAAGATATACAGGGCTATATCGGAAACTACAAGGTCAGCGTGAAGACCAACGGAAAAAGTGAGGAATTTGATGCCTCTACCATTATTGTGGCTACCGGGATGAGGGAGATAGAACCGGTAGGGCAGTACGGATATGGGGAAGACCCCCGGGTCATAACCCAGCTCCAGCTTGAGGCGTTGCTGAAAGGTAACGGCCGCGAGGTGAAAAAGGATGTTGTCATAATCAACTGCGTCAATTCCAAAAACGATGAGCGCGGCTGTTGCAATATTGGCTGTCTGGCTTCGGTAAAGAACGCTCTGGCGCTGAAAGCCATTAACAAGGACGCCAGAGTGCATATACTCTATAGAGACCTCAATATGGTGAAGGAGGAGGTAAACTATCTGAAAGATGCCAAGAGTATGGGCATTAAATTCATAAGATATACCGAGGAGCGTAAGCCAGCAGTATCAAAGGATAATGGTGGCTTGATGGTCAAAGTTTACGACCTCCTTCTGGGGAGAGAGCTCAAAATCCCGGCTGATTTGATTGTCCTAACCGTCGCTTTTGAAGGAGATAGTACTGTAGACAAGCTCAAGGGTCTGCTCAAGGTATCTGCCAGTCCAGATGGGTTCTTTCAGGAAGCCCATGTCAAGCTCGCTCCGTCGGATTTTCCCAGCGATGGTCTCTACCTTTGTGGCTGTGCCCGGTCGCCAAAGAACTTGAAGGACACCTGCGATGAAGCTATGGGAGCGGCGATGAGAGCCTCTATCCCGATGAAGAATGAATACCTTGAGGCAGAGGGAATCGTGTCCGATATCAATCTGGATGCCTGCAATGACTGTGGCCTCTGCATCAAAAATTGCCCTTACGGTGCCATACAGTGGCTTAATGATAGACCCAATGTGATTAAAGCCCTGTGCAAAGGCTGTGGTCTGTGCGCCGCCGACTGTACCAAGGATGCTATCACCATTGTCCACTACTCCGACGAGCAGATTCTGGCTCAGGTAGAGGCTGCCTTAGAAGAGAAGGCGCAGGAAAAAATTATTGCCTTTTGTTGCCACTGGTGTGCTCTAGGTGGGGTGGACATGGCTGGTGTGAGCCGATTGCAGTATCCCCCCAATGTACGCATCATAAGAGTAATGTGTTCGGCACGAGTGGCGGCTAAGTTTGTCCTCCGCGCCTTTGAACTGGGCGCCGCCGGGGTACTGGTCGCCGGGTGCGAATTCCCGACCTGCCATTATATAGTGGGTAATTACGAAGCCGAGAAGCGGATGGAACGTATCGTCAAGAAGAGGTTGGCCAAAAAGGGCTACGACCCGGATAAATTATGGACGGTCTGGCTTTCGGCGGCAGACGGACCAAAGTTTGCTGCTACTGTCAGAACTATGGTGGAAAAACTGAATCTGGGATAACAATTTATGGAGATTGGTGAAGCGGTATTAGCCGAAAAACTCAGAAATTCGGCGGTGATTGCCGCCTGTGAGCAGTGCGGGATTTGCACTGCAGCCTGTCCCCTTAGCGGGAAAGATGATTTCAGTATCCGGCGCATTATAAGGCACGTCCAGCTTGATCTGGTTGACGAGGTATCTGATTCTCCCCTGCCCTGGTTTTGCACCACCTGCGGTCGGTGTGAAGAGGCTTGTCCCAACAGCGTGGAGATTCTGGCTGGCATCCGCGCCCTGCGCCAGTTATCCCCCCCAGAACGATTTCCTGAGTGGCCACCTTGCACCCTTGCCTGCCCGGCAGGAATAGATATACCCGGTTATTTGAGGCTCATAGCTCAAGGAAAGATTGATGATGCTTATGCTTTGATTCTGGAAAAGGTTCCCCTCCCTGGCGTTCTGGGGCGTGTCTGCACACATCCCTGCGAGGATGCCTGCCGGCGGAAAGAGGTAAATATGCCTATTGCTATCTGTGCCTTGAAACGTTATGTGGCCGATAATGAAACTGGCTCATGGCGAAAGGGACTGCGGGCAAAAGGTGACACCGGTCATAAATTAGCTATAATCGGGGCTGGTCCGGCTGGCTTGACGGCAGCCTTTTATTTAAGGATGAAAGGGCATCAGGTTACCATTTTTGAATCCAGAGCCGAGCCAGGGGGAATGATGCGTTTTGGTATACCGGACTATCGGCTGCCAAAGGATATCCTCAGGGCTGAGATCGAAGAGATACAGAATATTGGCGTTGAGATAAGGACCAACACTAAGGTTGACTCGCTAGAAAAACTGTTTGCGGAGGGGTATAACGCCGTCTTTCTAGGCATCGGGGCGCATCAAGGTCTGAAGGTAGGGGTTGCAGGCGAGGACGACCCGCGGGTGATAGAGGGTGTGACCTTTTTACGCGAGGTAAGTCTGGGCAAAAGGGAGGCACCAGGGAATAGAGTTGCCGTCATCGGTGGCGGTAACGCTGCTATCGATTCGGCTCGGACGGCGCTTCGCCTCGGGGCTAAGGAGGTGGCCATCATTTATCGTCGCACCCGGGCCGAGATGCCGGCTAGCTCTGAAGAAATTGACGAGGCTCTCGCTGAGGGAGTGCAGATTCATTTTCTGGCAGCTCCGTCAAGGATAACCAGTCAGGGTGGTAAGCTAGAGCTGGAGTGCATTCGCATGGAGCTGGGGGCGATAGACGCCAGCGGCCGGCGTCGACCAGAGCCAATTAAGGACAGTGAGTTTTCCATGAGCTTTGATAATATCATCGCTGCCATCGGTCAGCGTCCGGAGATTCCTCCCCAACTTGATTGGGCCACAGGTCAAGGCAATGGCATCCAGGTTGCCCCAGACATCCTTGCCACCAGCAGGGAGGGGGTTTTTGCCGGTGGCGATGCCGTTACCGGACCGGCTTCGGTTATTGACGCAATCGCTGCCGGGCGAAGGGCAGCCAGTTCCATTGATAAGTTTTTAGGTGGAGACGGCAATATCGAGGAAACCCTCTATGAAAGACCGGCTGTCGAAGCCTATACTGGCAAGAGGGACAAAGGCTTTGCCGACCTGACCAGGGTGGAGGTCCCCAAGATATCCGTTTCGGAAATAGACGATAGCTTTGCCGAGGTAGCACTCGGCCTTGACGCTGAACAGGCAATCGGAGAGGCGAAACGCTGCCTGCACTGTGATTTGGAACTAATCCTGGGAAGACCGGCTTCCTGTGACGAATGACCATCGTTTTGCCGGGGCAATTATTTCCTCTTAAACTCTTCCCATTTGTAGTCGATTAATTCAAGCAACACACCGTTTACCGCCTTGGGGTGAACAAAGGCAAACTCACAGTCACGGAAGGGTCTGGCGCCGCCGATAAAGGGGTAGTCCTTGGCTTTCAATTCATCCATAGCCTCTCGAGTATTGTCCACGTTGAAGCTGATTATCATAACCCCTTCCCCTCTCTTTTCCACAAACTTGGCTACCTCTCCATCGGGACTGGTTGACTCCACCAGCTCAAATCCCACCTCACCCAGCCAGTATCTTGCTACCCGGATCTTTTCCGGTTCATCAACGTAAGCGTCATCAGGCTCTGACTTTCCCAGAATGGGCTCCCATGCCTTCCGTGCCGCCTCCAGGTCTTTCACCGCGACGCATATATGGTCTATCTTGTTAATCTTCATCTCATTCTCCTGCTGCCAAATTAAAACGTAACCAATTCCAGTGGGATATTAATGGCTTGATCAGGGCAGTTGAAACCGCATTCATTACAGTCTTCACACAGAAACTCGGTGACCACAATCCTATCGTCCTGCACTCTAATTGCCTCATCCATACAGGCCTCTACACAGCGAGGTTGTGATACCCCCCCGCACCTGGTGCATTTTTCCATATCTACTTGTGCAGCCATATCACACTCCTATGTTTCATTCCTTGTAAAGTCGGCGCAGACACACCCCCTCGCCCCTGGGGATAGCTTGTAGTGTCTCCAGCTTGAAATTAGTGTTGGAGAAACGGTTGACTTCGCCAACAATGGTTCGAAGGAATTGGTCGCAACCTTGAAGGTCCTCTTCCATGGAGGCCCCATATCGCTTAGCGAAGGTTGGCCAGGGGCATCTCTCCCACCTGATGAAGACTTCATTCGGGTTTTCTCCCTTTTCCACCTTAACCACAGCGCCATTGGCGAGTCCGGTGCCGGCTAAGGCTCTGGCTAGATTCACCATGAAGGCTTCTTCGCCTTTAGCCATATTCATAGCGGGGAGAAAGTTTCCGGCTACGTCTTTACCAGCCACCTCCCAGAACTTCAGGATGATGTCTAAGGGATTTGCCTCAGGCCCGGCAAGTTCAAGCGCTGTTTGACGCCATTCATAGAATGTGCTTTTGATTACACCCTGGGCACCGCCCAGAGCGCCGTGCAACCTGGTAATTTCTCTCTCTACGTCAACTGGCATTTCTAACCTCCCTTTTATATGCGGACGCCTATTCGGTATCCGTCATGGACTGCGGTTGACAGGGTGCGAGGTACCACCGCGTCACCAACCGTAAACAATTCAATACTGTTTCTCTGCACCACGTCTTTCAGGCTATCGTTGGCCTTTCTTTCCGCGCAGACCACCGTGTCTGCCTTGACTGGAAATCTATAGCCGTCGAAAGTCCTAACAACTACACCGTCATCGGTAATCTCTTCGATGTCGCAATCGTTGTAGGAGGCGACCTTATTCTCCCTGAGAAAGGCAGCATAGCGCCACCTGAAGGAGGGGTTGACATCCTTGCCCAGTCTTCTATCACTACCGACAATGGTTACCTTTTTCCCCTGTTTGACCAAGAACAAGGCTACCCCGATCCCCGGCTTCCTATTGCCCCAGACCACAACACTACCACCAACTTCAACATTTTCGTTCAGAACATCCAGCACCGAGACCACATTATCTCGGTCAAAACCGGGGGCGGTGCCCTTAACATAGCTTGCCCCGGTAGCCAGGACGACCGAATCTGGCAGCTCCTCCTCGATTAACTCCTCGGTCACCTCTGTGCCCGGATGGAAATTCACCCCTGCCTTTTCACACTGAGCTTTGTGGAACTCTATCACTCCATAGAGTTCGTCATCTCCGTAAGGTGCCTTAGAAGCCTCGGCAACCACTCCTCCCAATTCTTCGCGTTTATCGTAGACGTGGACATCATGTCCTTTCTGTGCTGCCACGTAGGCGCACTCTAAGCCTGCCGCACCGGCACCGACAATCATAATATACTTTTTTGTTTCCGCCGGAGTAATTTGATACTTTGGGTCCCACTCATGGGCACAAACCGGGTTGATATAGCATGTCATCGGGGCGTCACGGAAGAGCCTGGCCAGACATACATTACATGCCACACAAGGTCTTATGTCTTCCTCCCTCCCCTCCAGAACCTTTTTGGGCATAAGCGGGTCGGCAATCATAGGCCGGCACATTTCCCAGATATCCAGTTCACCATCGCCAATAGCTTTATCGGGTAGCTCCGGTATAAACAGCCGGTAAGCCATGGCCACAGGCACCTTTATGTGCTCCTTAGCCCGCTTGGCCAGATACAGCCAGGAGCCCTGGGGAATGTCTCTGCTGATTACAGGCTTGATAGATTCCTGCCAACCGGCGGTAACGCTCATGTAGTCCACGCCGGCTTCCTCAGCCATCTTATAGGTTATCATCGATTCTTCAGGAGTATTCCCCCCCACATCTTCCAGAAGCTCCTCGGCACACAGTCTGATACCGAGGGGGACATCGCCACATACCTTCTTAACTTCCTGGATGATTTCTACCATAAATCTTGCTCTTCCCCTTATATCCCCACCATATTCGTCAGTCCGCCGGTTGGTATAGCTGGAGAGGAAATTGGCGATGAGATAGCCCACGATTCCCGAAATCTCCACGATGTCAAACCCGGCTTCAATCAACCTTCTGGTAGCATCCACATGTTCCTTGATAGACTGCTTGATGTCTTCTCTGGACATCTCTTCCACCGGTCTAAAAATCCTTAGTCGCTGTGGAACAGCTGAGGGCCCCTGGCAATACTCCGTTTCTACCGCGCCAACACGGCCACAGTGCATTAACTGGCAGGCGGCTATTGCCCGTTCCTCATGAATGACATCGGCAAGCCGTTTTAACCCGGGAATAAACTTGTCATTCCAGGCGGCAGCCTGACCAACATAACCCTGTCCCTGGCGTTTCTCGTCCATATACACACCCTGCATGGTGCATATACCGCCCACAACCCCCCTCGCCCTCTCCCTCAGGTAGGCTACGTCCATATCAGTGACAAAACCATCCCTGTCGTTCAGATTGTCCTCAGTGGCAGCATATTTTATCCGGTTAGGAATGGTTAGCTTGCCAATCTGAATCGGCTTGAATAGATGAGGGTATTTTTTGTACCCGGGATATGACGTATAGTCCCACTCAAACTGCTTATCCATTTATTTACAACCTCCTTGTTACGTAGTGGGCATGGACACACCTGAGAAAGCGCATAGCAATTGCGGCTCGAAACATTCTGAGACCATAGAGTACCACTGCCGCCTATGAGTGTCAAGGTTTATCTGAACCTCCACACTCAACATGATGGGCTTGTCCTGCTATCTTTCATCTTCACCCAATCACACGGGGCAAGAATAGCGTGATTTGAGGGAAGACCACCAGTAAAATCAAACAGACTATACAGGCAATAAAATAGAACCCCACCCCTCTGAAGATAGTCTCGAGGGGCACGTCGGGGACCAGTCCCTTGACCACATACACATTTATACCCACCGGTGGGGTAATTGCTCCTATGGTTGTTGCTATGGTTAAGATTACCCCGCTCCATACGGGGTCATAACCCAGAGCTATAAGCAGCGGGAAGAAGATAGGAATGGTAATAACCAGAAAGCCCAGGGCATCCATGAGGCAACCTCCAAGGATATAGATAAGCAGTACTATTGCCAGAATACTAGCAGGCGGAACGGGTAGGGCAACTGCCCAATCTGCCAGCACAAAGGGGAGCCTGGTCGCCGCCACGAAACGACCAAAAATCACTGCCCCGGTAACCAGGACTACAACCATACACGACGTCCGCAGCGTTTCCTGAATGGCTGCAGTAAATCTCTTCCAGTTAAGCTCCCTCCTCACCAGGGCAACCACTATAGCACCGAAGGCGCCAGCAGCCCCGGCTTCAGTTGGGGTAAACCAGCCAAGATAGAGACCACCCAGCACCAGGGCGAACAAGACCAGTACCTCTAGCGCCCCGGGCAAAGCCACTATCTTCTCTTTCAAGCTTGTCCTGGCTCCGGCAGGACCGAAGTCGGGCTTCCATCGGCAGATAGCGTAAATGGTAATCAGAAACAAAAGGGACAGGAGAAGCCCGGGGAAAATGCCCCCAAAGAACAGCCTGATTACGGACTGCCCGGTCTGCAACCCAATGATGATGAGGACGACACTGGGTGGTATAACCACCCCCAGTATGCTGCCACTGGCCACCGTGCTGGTGCTCAATACCGGCTGATAACCATACTTTTTCATCTGGGGGAGGCTTACTGTGCCCATAGTAGCTGCCGTGGCTGAATTGGAGCCACAGATGGCGGCAAAACCGGCGCAGGCAACGACAGTAGCCATGGCCAGGCCCCCTCGTATTTGCCCCACCCACTTGTATGCCGTGTCAAAAAGCCTGACACTTATTTGCGAATTGAAGCAAATATAACCCATAAGGATAAAAAGGGGAATGGCGGTTAGCCCATAGGATGAGAACTGCCCCCAGATATCGGTACCCAGGATATGAAGCGCTGCCCGAGGCGAGATGTAATACATCAGGCCCAGGAAGCCCGCCAGGCCCATAGCAAAGCCGACTGGCAGCCGCAGAAACATCAATAAGAGCATGACCCCCAGGCCGATAATGGCAACTGTAGTGGGACTCATCTCTTCACCGCCTGGACCAGAGACTTCAGGAAATCAAGCAGCAGCACCAGACAGAGAAGTGCACAGCCGATGGCCACGGCATATATGAAAGGGTGATAGCTTATGCCCGTTGTTGGGCATACTTGCCCTAGTTGCCGATAGCGACCGGCCAGTTTGACAACTTGCCACGTCGCCACCCCAAAAAAGCCCGTGCCGACAAAGAACATGATACTATCGATAATTGACTGAACTCGGGGCGGAAATCGCGATATTATAATATCTATGCGAGTGTGCCCTTTTTGCAGCTGGGTATAGCCCAGGGCGAAGGCAGCTGTCGGTGCTGCCAGCCAGCCAACGAGCGCAGCAGCGCCAGCGAAAGGCTTATGAACGAAACGCAAGATGATATTGACGACGGTAACCAGCATAAGTGCCAACAAAAAACCGCCGGCCACCCATTTGAGCCACCGGTTTAAGGCAGTAACAATTGCTTCTAAGCGCGTCATCTTCACATCCCAATATCGCCGACATTATTGGAGGGTGCCCATACCTTCCATCGACGAGGGTAGGACACCCTCCGTAACGTTGGAAATCTACTTGTCACTCACAGCTCTGCTCGCCTAGCTGTATAGCTCACTAAGCTCGGCCAGCAGGTCCAGCCATTCCTGGCCGGGCAGGCCTTCGGCCTCCATATTAGCCAGCCACGCCGCCGTCACCGGCTCAATCGCGGCATCCCACCTTGCCTTCTCTTCTGGAGAGAGGGTAACAACTTCAAGACCGTGTTCATCTATCGCCCAGGTCAGGGCCACCTCGCAATGCGCGTCCAAATATTCGCCGGTCCAGATCGAGTGCTCCAGAGCCAGGTCATCGATAACCTGCTGCACGTCCGCTGGCAGGGCATTCCAGCTGTCCCAGTTCATTACTACGGCAAAGCTACAACCTATAGAAGGGGACCAATCAGTCCGATAGTTGACGATCTCAGCAAATGCGAAGTCCTTGAGCACGTCGTCAGAGGAAACATAGCCTTGGATCGTTCCCTTGGCCAGGGCTTCAGGAACCTCAGACTGGGGCAGGTCTACCGGGACTGCCCCCAGTGCCTCCACAATCGGCACCACTGCCCCTGAACATCTGATCTCCATACCCGCAAGGTCCTCCAGAGTTTCGACTTTGTCTATTGTGCAGAGGTGGTTCAGGCCAGCGGTATACAGGGTAACTACCTTCCAATCAGTCAGCCCCGTCACTTCATATCCAATTGTTTCACATGCCTCCCACAGGACTTGGCTGGCCACTTCAGCACCGGGGTACAGAACCTCCGGTGTTTCCATACCAACGATGAGCGGGAAGCGCCCCGGCTCATAGGAAGGGCAGGTACAGCCTATGTCGGCCACGCCCGCAGCCACTCCATCAAACATAGCCGGCGGGCTCAGCAAGGTTGAACCAGGGAAGCACTCTACCACTACCTGACCATCAGTGCGTTCTTCCACCTTCTCTGCCCAGTCAAACATAGAAACGCAGGGGAAGGTGGGCGCTGGCGGGAAGTTGGCAAACGATAGTGTTATGACTTCCGGCTCCTCTTCTTCCTCTTCCTCCTGCTCTACTGGCTCGGGACAGCCGACAACAACCATGCTCATAGCCAGAACTATCGCCAGCAATATTAAAAATACTTTCTTCACTTTTTTCTCCTCCTTTCGTTAATGTTAGGGCTGTCTGAAAATCCCTCCGCCGGAGCCCATCCCGGTGAAAACCGAGAACCGATCACAGCCCACAATCGTCTCCAGCGTTTTTGGACAGATATCTAATTCTCCGCTTTCACCCCCTTTCAGCCACCGGGCTGGTTCACGTATTTGATGATAAGTGTAACACACGAATGTTAAGATCCTGTTAAGATTTCGTTGCTGATGAGCCAAGAAAGCCAGGAAAAATGCACCTCTTACGACCGGGCTTTCTGGTTCTGTTGTAGCTACCACTATGGGACTCACCGGCTTCAGTTGCAGCCAGAGTTCGGTTTTGCCAAGAACTGTGATTCTTAGGGTACCGTGCTGTATGATATAAGGATATATGAGGCACTCGCGTACTGTCAACCCCTTCCGGCTTTGATGTAGATGTTTTACGATTTTGTCACCCTTAAGTGTTAAGCGAAAATGTCACCATGAAATAGAGGGTGACGTTTTCGCTTGCCAGCAACAGGCTGATGGGAATTGACTGAGAGTGCCAGTGGAGTAATCTAGCCTGGCCGGGCCACAAAGAGGTGGTAGCGCATACCGGATTCGAACCGGTGATCTCCTCCTTGAGAGGGAGGTGTCCTAGTCCCCTAGACGAATGCGCCCCACCATGCTACGGAAGGCGAGCCTGCCTCCTTCCGAACGCTCGCCATTATAGCAAAGGCCGGGTGGCAGACAAAGGGAAGGAATTCAGCCTCCCAAGACGTCAGCAAAGGGGGAGCCATCGTCTCATGCTAGCAAGGAGACTGAAGCTGGGGATCCAGGATTCGAACCTCCACCAGAGCCAACTTGGGGTGGCACAGATAGAGAGGCAGGGACGAAGTGAGCGAACCAAGGCGGGACAGCAACGCGCGCGGCCTAGGGTAAGAAACTTGGCTGGCCGTCTAGAGCCAAAGGTCGGTGTGAACGAAAAGAACGGGCGCCGAAATCGGTGGCTATCCTCGTATGGACTAGCTGAGAGACGCAGGCCGACAAAGGAACGTTTTTCCTAGTCGTTCCATAACACGGTGCTCTCTGGATTGCAGCATGTGACGGCCCTAGGAGCGACCAGACTGCCTTTCTTGCCTACGCAGTCTCTGTGGCCTGCGATTCCTGTGTGGATAGCGTACGGTAGCTACCCAACGCAGTAGGGTCAGTTACCACATGGATCCCAAGACTCTGCAATAGCACCAGGACTAGCGACTTGGAGAAGGTCTCCAACTTGCGCATGTCTTCCTGGTCTGCGATAACCAATGTCGGACTTGCAGGATCACCAATGGCCATTGACTTATAGGTCTCCAGCATCTCGCTCAACGTATCTGGGTTGAGCTTCTGCTGTAGAACCTTCTCAATGACGCCCTGGAATTCCGGCATTGTCATGACCCTGGCTGGAAGCCCGCCTTCAGCAATAGCAGCGAGGATCATGCTTCTTGCAAGGGTTGACGGGCCTACCCCTTTTCTGTCGGCGACGTCTCTCAGTCGCTCCAGTTCCTCTGCCGAGAGGCGAACTGCCAGAAATGAATCGCGCTTCTGGTGGCCGCGTTGAAGACGCCCTTCATAACCTTCTGTAATAGGGCTATGTCGGTCCCAATAGGCTACCTCTTCTTCAACACTCTGGAATCTCGGGTTCGGGTAGCGCTTGCCTTTCTCCGCCATCTCTCCTCCTATCTTGGTTTTCGCCTCAGCCTTCTTCTATACTTGTGCTTCTCCGGCTCCGTCATAGGGCGCGCAGTAATTGGCCGG
>JAWOFK010000077.1:0-20194 GCA_046497565.1 Dehalococcoidia bacterium | reverse complement strand
GTTCGAAACCCCGGAGTTGCATATGTAGAGCTGGATGGACCTGTTTACGCTCTTGACCAGACAGTGCCCTGGGGAATCGACCGGGTATTTGGCGAAGAGTCATATTCTTTTGATACCTGGGACATTAGTAGAGGCGACGGAATTGCGGTTGCCGTTCTTGACACCGGGATAGATGTGAACCATGAGGACCTGCCCGCGCTCTTGGGCGGCGAGAACACGATCGATAGTACCCACTGGGGCTCTGACGGCAATGGGCATGGCACCCATGTGGCAGGCACGGTAGCTGCTCTGGACAATACCTGGGGTGTGGTCGGTGTCGGTCCGCAAGTCGGTCTGTACGCGGTCAAGGTTTTGGATGCTAGCGGAGGCGGCACCGTCGCGTCCGTCGTAGGGGGCATTGACTGGGCAGTACAGCAGGGCATACCGATACTGAACATGAGCCTCGGTACAAGCAGCCATGTCCAGTCGCTTCAGGACGCCTGCGATGCTGCCTATGCAGCGGGTCACCTGTTAGTAGCTGCGGCTGGTAATAGCGGCAACCCTGCGGGCAGAGGTGACAACGTCGGGTACCCGGCGAAGTACGACTCGGTTATTGCCGTGGCTGCTTCTGCCAGTAATGACAGACGGGCTTCTTTCTCCAGCACCGGGGCTGCAGTGGAGCTTATTGCTCCGGGTTCTGGTATTCTGAGCACGTTGCCCGACAACAAGTACGGTACCTACAGCGGCACCTCTATGGCCTCACCGCACGTTGCCGGAGCAGCGGCTCTGGTCTGGGCAGCCGACCCCGGTCTGACCAACGTCGAGCTAAGGGCAATCCTGCAGCAGACAGCCGAAGACCTAGGGCTTCCCTCGAATCACCAGGGACACGGACTGGTCCGAGCCGATTTGGCTGTAAGGGAGGTTGCAGACGTTGAGCCGCCGCCTCCGCCTGAGGAGTATGACCTCGGTGTCTCCAGCACCACGGGTGGCTCGGTGACCGAGCCGGGTGAGGGCACCTTCACCTATGAGGAAGGAAGCGTCGTTGACCTCGTAGCTGTGGCGGACAGCGGATATGTATTCGTTGAGTGGACCGGCGATACAGGCACAATCGCCGATGTGAACGCAGCCTCGACCACGATAACAATGAACGGCGACTACTCCATCACGGCCACCTTTGCAGAATCTACTGCTGAGGGTGTGGTGCGAGTTGAGTCCATCACCTATTCCACAAGAGGCGGACGTTACAATGACAGGCATCTGGATATTACGTTGCTCTTGCTGGATGACGAGGAGAACCCGGTGGCCGACGCCTCAGTTTCCGCTACTCTGCATCGCGACGACGGAAGCTCCTGGGACTTCGGGGGAACAACCGGCTCCGATGGCACTGTTACCTTCAGCCTCAACAACCACGGGAGCGGCTGTTATACAACTGAAATTATAGATGCGGCCCACGACGATCTAACATGGGCCGGAGATTATCCGGAGATGTGGTCAGAGGATAACACATACTGTAAGTGAGTAGAGGACCGGAAGCACCAAGGGGGCTGGTCTTACCCAGCCCCCTTCTGTTTACCGGCACGGCGATCACATCAAATCATCTAGCCGAATAATGGCGCCGAGGACACGATGACCGAAGAGGAAGCCCGGTGGTTAGCGGAAGACTTCGTCAGGAACAACCCTACCTTCGCCTTCGACGGCATGGAAGACAGCCTGCACCTGATGAAAATCCTGTATGCTGACATAGCGGAGACATGGACTTTTGTCTTTCACTTCGTGTGCAGACAGGCCGGCTATGGAGATAGAACCGGACAGATGCTTGCCCAGGTATTAAGCCCGCATGAAGCGGTGGTCACTGTCGAGCATGGCAAGGTTAAGTCCGCCCTCATGGATAGCGAGTGGGACATGATTAATCGGCAACTCGTGGAGCGCTAGCCTGCTGCCGGAGGGCCTGCACAATAGGGCACAGTGCGTAAGCTGACCTTTTGGGCGCACTGAGTATGGCACGATGGAATGCTTCCGTCGGTGTTGGCTGTGTGGTCAGCCAGCACAGAATGTCCTTCAATTGCGCAAAATGTAGTATAATGCCCTGAACATACTATGTCGCCAATAAGAGCAGGGATAATAAATGTTACCGGCTATGTCGGTGCCGAACTGGCCCGCTTGCTTTACCGGCATCCCCAGGTAGAGCTCGTCGCTGTTACCGGGAGAAGCGCAGCCGGGCAAAAACTGGGCGATGTTTTCCCCAGTTTCGCGGGAACTGACTATGTAATAGAGGCAGAGCTTGATAGCGAAATCGATATCGCCTTCTCTGCGATGCCTCACAAAAGCAGTGTAGATGTGGTACTACCTTTGCTAGAACGAGGAATCAAGGTCATCGACGCCAGCGCTGATTTCAGGTTAAAGAACGCTGATGAATATCCCAAATGGTACGGATTTACTCACCCATCGCCCGGGCTACTGAGGGAGGCGGTTTTTGGCTCACCTGAGCTGCATGAAAGTGAAATCGCCCCGGCCTCCCTGGTAGCAAACCCGGGTTGCTACAGCACCAGTGCGATCCTGGCCCTGGCGCCCGTGGCCAGAGAGGGGCTTATTGACCCTGACATAGTGGTGGATAGCAAATCAGGCGTCTCGGGCGCTGGCAGAACACTGAGCTTGACCACTCACTATTCCGAAACTAACGAGAACCTCTGTGCCTACGCTCTGGAAGGGCACCGTCATTTGCCTGAGATAGAACAGGAGTTGAAAACGCTTAATCCGGCACTTTCTCCCTCGCTCACCTTTGTTCCCCACCTGGTGCCGATGACCAGAGGCATATTGAGTACCTGCTATGCCAGATTGGCCGGCGGCCGCCAGCTCTCAGATGTCAGCTTGAAAGAGCTATACCGGGAATTTTATAAGCACGCCCCCTTCGTTCAAATAACAACCAGGCCACCCCACACCAAGCATGTCTGGGGGAACAATTTTTGTCTTATTTATCCCACCATCGACTCCAGGACGGACAGACTGGTAGTTATTAGCTGTCTTGACAACTTGGTCAAGGGAGGGGCAGGGCAAGCGGTGCAGAATATGAATCTGATGTTCGACCTGCCTCAGACCACAGGGCTGGAAGCCCTGGCCATTTATCCTTGACAGGATAAATGCTTGACAGCGTGTGCGGGTGATATAATACGAACTGAAAGCAAGACCGAGCTGATGGATGAAGACAGATGATAAAAGGGGAGAAGCTTCTATCGTTCTTAGCACCGGTCCTTGTTGTTGCGCTGCTTCTTGGTTCCCTGGTCGCTTTGGTTGGTGAAGACCCCGGCCGCGGAAAGTCAATGGCGGAAGCCAGAAAGGCCCTGGAACAAGAACTTCTGTCTCGGGCTGGAGCTGGCTTTGCCGGCATCACCCATTCGGAAGCTGAGGGCGTGCTAATCGTCTTTGTCGAAGATGAACAGACGAGGGACGAAGTGCCATGCTGCTTTGAAGGCTACACGGTGCGAACAGAGGTCACCGGGAGAATCGACGTACTTTCTACTCAGGCAGTGCAACCGGCGACCGACCTTACTGTGGATAGGCGATCCGACGTGAGGCCTCTGGTTGGCGGGACAAGTGTGTCAGCCTATGTTACGAAAGGGCCGTGGATATACACCTATGCCGGCACTCTGGGCATGGTCACCTATGACAACAAGATCCTTTCTAATGCACACGTTATCGCCATGGAGCCGGGCACCGATGAGTTTATCAACACAGGAACGCCCATCATACAGCCGGGAAGCGGCGATGGAGGAAGACTGGACGCTCGGGTGGGGGAACTCGAGGGCTACATGCCTATTGAGTTTGGGTCTGATGCGCAGAACTACGCCGATGCTGCTATAGGCAGTATTGATGACGGCGTCGGTGCGTCTCCTGGCGAGCAGTTTGATGAAGAAGGTATGTACTGGATCGATGGGTGGGTCGAGGTCTCTAAAGGGGACAGCGTACGGAAATCCGGGCGTACCACTGGCGTAACCACAGGTGAGGTAGTTCACACCAATGTCTCCGTCTGGGTTACGTACGGCGACCAATTAGCTTATTTCGTGGACCAGATTGTGGTAGCTCAGGAGAACTGGTCTTTTGCAACACAGGGTGATTCAGGTTCGGCCGTGGACGTAGATGGGGAATTCGTGGGGCTGGTCTTCGCTGCGTCCGAGACGCACGCGGTGATCAACAAGGCGGAGTACATTATTGCCGGACTCGGTATTGCTGTGGAGCTTCCCGAGGGCCTGTGTACTCTCACCATATCCAGTACTGGTGGCGGTTCGGCAACCGAACCCGGTGAGGGCAGGTTCATTCTGGATGCAGGGACAACGGTCGACCTTATTGCTGAGCCCGAGGAAGACTACCGGTTTGTGAGATGGACCGGCGATGTGGGTACCGTCGGCGATGTTTATGCCGCTGCGACCAACATCACGATGGACGACTGCTACTCCATCATTGCCAACTTTGCACTGGAAGAAGGTCTGCATAGCCTTACCATCTCCAGCACCGAGGGCGGCTCGGTAACCCAACCCGGCGAGGGGGTGTTTATCTATGGAAATGGAACAGCGGTCGACCTTATTGCCGAGCCTGAGGAAGACTACCAGTTTGTGAGATGGACCGGCGATGTGGGTACCATCGGCGATGTTTATGCAGCTGCGACCAACATCACCATGGAGGACTCCTACTCCATCACCGCCAACTTTGCACTAGAAGAAGGTCGGCATAGCCTTACCATCTCCAGCACCGAGGGCGGCTCGGTGACCACACCTGGTGAAGGTGTATTTATTCGCGATGCCGGGGAAGCGGTCCCTCTTGTTGCTGAGGCTGAGGAAGAGTACCAGTTTGTGAAATGGACTGGCGATGTGGATACCATCGCCGATGTCAATGCTGCCGCGACCAACATCACCATGGAGGACTGCTATTCCATCACAGCAAATTTCAAGTCCTGGCATCCCGAGCCGTTGGTGGAGGTGGATCTGACGGTATCCAGCACCTCTGGAGGTTTGGTAACCGTCCCCGGTGAAGGGACATTCTCTTATCTGTTGGGCAGCGAAATCGACCTCGTTGCTGAGGCTGACAAGGGCTATAAGTTCGTCAACTGGTTTGGCGAAGTGGACACAATCGCCGATGTTGATGCCGCCTCGACCACCATCATCATGGATGGTTCCTACGCCATCAGAGCCAATTTTGATGAGACAGTCTCCCGGTGCTTCATCGCCACCGCAGCCTATGGCAGCCCGATGGCAGAGGAAATACAGGTTCTGCGTGAGTTCAGAGACAAATACCTGCTTACCAACCCACCGGGACAGGCCTTCGTAGGTTTCTACTACAGGATCAGCCCGCCGATAGCTGAGTTCATAATTGAGCATCCAGGCCTGAAGCCAATAGTGAGGGCCGGGCTGTTGCCCGCTGTGGGAATGAGCACCGTAGCCGTCAACGCCAGTTCGGCAGCGAAGATCGTGATAGCTGGCGTGTTGGCGCTGGTTTTGGTGGCAGTAGTGGGGTACTCAGTTCAAGTTGTCCGGGCACAGGGCTGAGGTGATACCAGGACTGAAGGAGGTTGACCATGTTAAAAGCAGCTTCGATAATCCTCATCATAGTGGCACTATTCTCTTTCATCATAGGAGTTGTTTATGTCGCCCAGGGCACTCTCATGGGTTACCATCAGGAATTCATTGGCATGACCATGGAAGAACTTGCCGAACTTAATCCCAACCTGGCAACCCTGGCGGCAATCTTTATCCGACTTGCCGGGACGCTCTTTGTCAGCGTGGGGATATTGTTGATAGCCGTCATTAATTACGGTCTGAGAAAGGCTGCAAGGTGGGCGTGGTGGGCTACTCTGATTGGGATGGGGGTTGTGAATGCACCGCTGGTGGCTATCACCAGACCCGTCGGAGGCTTTCCCTGGACGTCAGCTATAGTGATGCTTATAATGTTTATTATCGGCATTGGACTTGCAGCCAGGGAAGTCTTCAAGAAAGTGCCGCAAGGCTCCACCGCTGGTATCTAGAGCAGCTGGATTGACACTACTGATATCAGATGCCTGATGAATCTCCGGTTGCCGGATTCCCGTCGCCTGGCAACCACTGATGGAGCATCACAAACCTGGCAGGCCTACACTGGCTCAAAAGCTGCTAAAATAGAGCTATGCTCAAGCATAGAGTTATTACTGCCGTCGTGGGCGTGCCTCTCGTCATCGTTGCCATCTGGTTTGGCGGCCCCTGGTTTAGCCTGTTCATAGCGGCAGCGGCGTTAGCCGGCACCTACGAGTTCTACCGCATGGCCAGATTTGACAGGAGGGAGCCTTTGCTGTATCTGGGCTTACTGTGGGCGCTGGCACTTGTCTTGAGCCCTCATTATCATCACAGGAGCCCTGACGTTTTGCCCATAACCATTACCGCTGTTATGCTGATTTCTCTGATCTGGCTACTGCGCCGCCCATCAAGGGAAGGCGCATTTGGCAACTGGGCCTGGACAATAGTGGGCGCTCTCTATGTGGGCTGGATGCTCAGCTTCTGGCTGAATTTGCGCGGTTTAGAGGATGGCCGGAACTGGGTTTACCTGGCCATGCTCACCATATTTGCCAATGATACTGGTGCCTTCTTTATTGGGAGAGCGCGAGGCAGGCATAAGCTGGCTCCCGCTATGAGCCCGGCTAAGACCTGGGAAGGGGCAATAGGGGGCTTGATTAGCGCCATTGTGGGCGCTATGGTAATAGCGATAATCCTCGACGTCATTTCACCTTATACCTTCGAGTATTGGCAGATCGTGGGCCTTGGCTTTCTTGTCGGACTGTTTGCTCAACTTGGCGATTTGGTTGAATCCTTGCTCAAGCGCAATATGGGAGTGAAAGAATCAGGCAATTTGCTACCCGGACATGGTGGTATCCTTGACCGATTTGACAGCATCATCTTCGTCGGGGCAGTGGTATACTATTACGTAATATGGGTGGTGTGAAAAGAATAGCTATCCTGGGCTCGACAGGCTCCATAGGGCAGCAGACTCTGGAGATAGTCCGTGCCTGGCCTTATGAGCTGCAAGTGGTAGCTCTGGCCGGTAACAAGAACCTTGAGCTTCTGGAAAGACAAATTAACGAATTCCGACCCAAAATGTTCTGTTCCTCGGTCAAGCCTGACATCGGTGACGATGGGGAATTCGTGTCTATGGAGGAAATCGCCAGCCATCCTGAAATCGACTTCGTTATCGTTGCCACTTCGGGCAAGGCAGGATTGAGCCCCACTCTGGCGGCTCTAAGAACGGGCAAGACGGTGGCCCTGGCCAGCAAGGAGGTACTGGTCATGGCCGGTGAAGTCGTTGTCCGGGAAGCCAGCCTCCATCAGGCTCAAATTCTGCCTATTGATAGTGAGCATAGTGCCATCTGGCAATGTTTGCGGGGGGAGAAGAATAAACCGCAGCGGCTTATTCTAACCGCCTCCGGCGGGCCTTTCTATCACTATTCGCAGTCACAACTGGCCGGGGTAACTGCTGAGCAGGCTCTTCGTCACCCCGTATGGAAGATGGGAAGAAAGGTGACCATAGATTCGGCGACGCTTATGAATAAAGGATTGGAGGTCATCGAAGCTCACTGGCTTTTCTCCCTTCCTTTTGATAGTATTGAAATATTGATTCACCCCCAGTCTATCGTTCATTCCATGGTGGAGTTTACGGACGGTTCCCTCAAAGCCCAGCTTAGCTGGCCTGATATGAAGTTACCCATTCAATATGCCCTTTCCTATCCGGAGAGGTGGCCTAATTCAGAGTTACCGCGCCTCGATTGGAACAGAATCCAGGCTCTGAACTTTGAACCCGTGGACTATGATAGATTTCCCTGCCTCAAGCTGGCAGTGGATGCCGGTAAATCAGGAGGAACTTATCCGGCGGTGCTCTGCGCCGCAGACGAAGTGGCGGTGGAGCTTTTCCTCAATCATAGAATCAGTTTTGTCGATGTGGCCAAGATTGTGCAAGAAACTCTGGAGCAACATCGGAGTGTTGCTCGGCCATCTCTGGAGGAAATAGTGGAGGCTGACGCCTGGGCAAGGGACTATGCGGTACGCTTTTCCTCTCGTCATCGTGAGGAGCCTGAGCGACGAGCCAATCCGGGAACTGGAAGATAAGCAATGAGTGTCGTCATCATCATAATCCTGTTCATCGTAGCTCTATTCGTGGCAATCTGTCTTCACGAATTGGGACACTTCATTACTGCCAGGCGCGCCGGTGTGAAGGTAGAAGAATTCGGCATAGGCATCCCCCCACGCATTTTCGGCATTAAACGAGGCGAGACGATATATTCGGTTAATGCCGTACCTCTGGGAGCTTTCGTTAAGACAGCGGGAGAAAATGACCCCACGGTACCCCGGAGCCTGGCTGGCAAAGGACCGTGGACAAGGCTGGGTGTCTATGCCGCCGGTCCGCTGGTCAACATTTTTCTGGCCTTCGTGCTCCTCAGTGCCTTCCTTGCGCTACCCGTAAGCGTAGTGGCTGGTGACGGACTCATGGTGCATTCTGTATTGGAGAATTCTCCTGCGGAAGAAGCAGGCATCAAGCCCGGAGACATAATCGTGGAGGTGGATGAGCAGACTGTGCGTAAGCCGCGAGACTTGCGAGAGATAGTGAATTCAGTCGCAGAAGGTGAAGAAATAAGCCTGCTTCTGCTGAGGAACGGGCAGCAAGAGCAGACCGTGCTGAGGCCGGAATTCGACCCGGAATCGCAGCGATGGGTAATCGGCGTCTTGCTTTGCTGGAATATGGTGAGCCAGGTGGAGGAAAGCTCAGCAGCTTACGAAGCCGGCGTCAGACCCGGTGATACCATTCTGAGCATCAATGGACAACCTGTATATAATAGCGAGAGTTTGTCCAGCGCCCTGCGTTCTGTTGAGAAAGGCGAGGAGATGAATCTGGTCTTGCTCAGAGGCGAGGAGACCATTTCAATCCCTCTGGTCGGTGTTAACGAAGAGGCTTTGACCGGTGTAGAGCTGCGGTGGGTAGACGGCATTGTTGTCGAAGAGGAGCGACTTCCTGTCTGGAAGGCGGTCTATGAAGGAGCCAGTTATATCGTTTATATGCCTGTGTTCATAATAGAGGCCATCCCCTTGATCGTAGAATCTCCCGATCTGGCGCTGGTGGGGCCCATAGGTGCCGGTCAGTTGACGGTGGAGGTAGTGCGGGCCTTGGGCTTCAGCAGCATACTATTTATGGCTGGCATACTCAGCCTGGGTATTGGCATATTCAATCTCCTGCCAATCCCTCCCTTAGATGGGGGGGGTATGCTGGTGGCGTTCATTGAGGGGGTCAGGCGTGGCAAACGTCTCTCCCCCCGGGCAATGCGTCTGGCCTACACGATAGGCACTACTTTCATAATTACACTTCTGGTTTTGGTAGTCTTTTTCGATGTTCTGCGTCTAATCCGTGGCGAGGGCTTTGGATTATGATACGTCGAACCTCGACGCCCTTAAGACTTGGCGAAGTGTGGATTGGGGGCGATGCCCCCATCATAGTACAGTCCATGACCAAGACCGATACCCATGACATTCCTGCTACTATACACCAGATCAAGGAGTTGGAGGAGTACGGCTGCGAGATCGTGCGAGTGGCAGTCCCCGATAACGAGGCTGCGGAAAGTATGGCCGCTATCAAGAGAAGCGTTTCATTACCTGTTATTGCCGATATACATTTTGACTATCGCCTGGCTCTGGCTGCGCTACAATCAGGTGCTGACGGGCTCCGTCTCAATCCCGGCAACATAGGCGACGATTACCAGATCGGCACAGTGGTGGCTGCTGCCAAAGCAAGAGAGGTGCCTATCCGTATTGGAGTGAATGCCGGCAGTTTGCCTGTCGGTTTTCAGCCTCATGCTCCGCTGGTGGAGCGCATGGTCAACATGGCATTGGAGCAGATACGGCTCATGGAAGGTCTGGACTTCAATTTGATCAAAGTTTCACTCAAAGCCTTTGACGTCCCCACTACCATCCAGGCTTATCAAATGATTGCCGATAGAATACCCTATCCTCTGCACCTGGGCATCACAGAGGCCGGCCTTCCCCGGACGGGAGCAGTACGGAGCGCCGTGGGCATTGGCATACTGCTCCACCAGGGGATCGGTGACACCATACGCATTTCTCTCAGCGCTCATCCCTGTGAAGAAGTATTCGTGGCTTACGAAATTCTGAAAAGCCTGGGACTCCGTCAGCGGGGCCCGACTCTGGTGAGTTGCCCTTCCTGCGGACGAGCTGAAGTTGATATCATTGCCCTGGCCGAGGCGGTGAGTAAGCGCCTGGAAAAGATGAGCAAGCCTGTTAAAGTGGCGGTCATGGGTTGTGTAGTCAATGGCCCCGGCGAAGCCAGAGACGCCGACGTCGGTATTGCCTGCGGCAAGGGGAAAGGTGCTATATTTAAAAAAGGTGAGGTAGTTGGCACAGTAAGCGAGGAGAACTTGCTGGAAGCCTTGATGGCAGAGGTCAACTCTCTCGACGAGAGGATGTTGGAGCAAGAGTAAGAGAGATGCGTTTTTCTAAGCTTTTTGGCAAGACATTACGACAGGCGCCGGCTGAAGCGGAAAGCGTAAGCCACCAGCTATTACTCAGGGCGGGCATGATTGCTCAGGAGGCTGCCGGAATCTATTCTTATCTGCCCCTGGGCTGGCGCGTTCTCAGGAAAATAGAAAACATAATCAGGGAGGAAATGGATAAGGCCGGGGGGCAGGAACTGATGCTGCCTGTGTTGCAGCCTTTTGAACTGTGGCAGCAATCAGGTCGCGATGTTTCCTTTGGCAAATCTCTATTTACCCTGACCGACCGCAAAGAACATACACTGGCCCTGGGGCCCACTCATGAAGAAGTCATTACCGATCTTGTCCACCGGTATGTGCAAAGCTACCGCGAGCTGCCTTTGCTCCTCTATCAAATACAGACCAAGCTTCGCGATGAACCTCGACCTCGTGGTGGCTTATTGAGAGTCCGTGAGTTCATCATGAAAGATCTCTATAGCTTCGATGCCGACGAGGCCGGTCTGGACGAAAGCTATCGGAGGACGAGCCAGGCTTACAGGGATATCTACGCCCGTCTCAGCTTGCCGACGTTAATGATAGAGGCTGATAGTGGCGCTATAGGAGGCAAGGATTCCCATGAATTCATGGTTCTTACTGAGATCGGCGAAGACGAGATTATTTGTTGCTCCAGTTGCGATTATGCGGCAAATGCCGAGAAAGCCAAATTTGTGAAGACAGTGGGAAGCATCGTTGCAGCGGGCCAAAGCTCCGCGCATAGCGAAGGGGAAGCGAGGAACCTGCTTCCCTTAGAGGAGATAGCCACGCCGGGGGCGAAAACTATAGAAGAGGTGGCTCATTTTGTCGGCGTGCCGACACGTCAAACTCTTAAGGCGGTGTTTTATTCTGCTGACGGAGGATTTACCTTTGTTGTCATTCGGGGCGACCTGGAAGTCAACGAAACGAAGTTAAGAAATGCTTTGAAGTGCTCTGAGCTCCGCCTGGCTACAGAGGGCGAGGTGACTGAGATTGGCCTGGCGGCTGGTTTTGCCTCACCCATCGGTGTAGAGGGCATCCAAATCGTGGCTGATGATTCCGTAACCTCAGGCTCCAACTTCATTGTCGGTGCTAATAGACCGGGATATCACTTCAAGAATGCCAATTATCCCAGGGACTTCCAGGTTGACCTCATGACTGATATCGCCCTGGCTCGGGCCGGAGATAGCTGCCCCCGCTGTCGAGGTGAATTATCCTCAGTGCGGGGCATTGAAGTGGGGCACGTATTTAAGTTGGGCACCTTCATCAGCGAGAAGTTCGGAGCTTTGTTCTTGGATAAGGCTGGCAGGTCCCGACCTATCGTCATGGGCTGCTATGGCATCGGGCTGGGGCGGTTGTTGGCTGCCATAGTAGAACAAAGTCACGATGACAAAGGCATTATCTGGCCGCTCTCCGTCGCCCCTTATCAAGTCTATCTGTGTCCTATACAACTGGACAAGCTGGCGGTCTTCCCGACGGCGGAGAAGGTTTATGGGGAATTACAAAACGAAGGGATTGAGGTGCTTTTCGATGACCGCGATGAATCTCCCGGCGTGAAATTCAACGACGCTGACCTTCTGGGCATTCCGCTGCGATTGACTTTGTCTCCACGCACCTTACAAAGCCAGAGCATAGAGGCAAAATGGCGCACAGAGAAGGAAGCCCGGCTTCTGGGTCTTGAGGACTTGGCGGTGCATGTGAAGGAGCTTCTCGGAGAGGCCGTGCACCCTCAATCTTAATAGAGTCTGGCTTACTGCAACCAAGTCAGTGTCGCAAAGTAGCGCCAAGTTCTCGATGTAGCGTATCGAGCATTTGCACCTGAGTCTGGTCAACTTCTTCATCGGTCAGGGTATGACTGAGCGATTGAAAGGTAATCCTGATGGCAAAAGATTTATTGCCCCCGGGTATTTGGTTGCCCCGATAAAGGTCGAAGAGAGTGACCTGAGTCACCAGCGGAAAACCCTCGATTATGCTCTCCACTCTTTGATAGTTCACCTGCTCATCTACTACTAAAGCGATGTCCCGCGTCACCCGGGGAAACCGTGGAACAGGCTGGTATTCTTTCCTCCCGCTAACCTTGGTCAACAATTTCTCCAGGTCGACTTCCACGAGGTAGACACTGCCAGAGAGTTCGAAGGCCTGTGCTACTTTGGGATGTAGCTCGCCCACAATGCCTACCTTGTCATCGTCAACGCTTATGTGGGCCTCTCTTCCCGGGAATAGAGTTTCATCGTCGCTGAAATCAAAATTCGCTTTTAGTCCCGACTGGTGCAGAAGATTTTCCACTACGCCCTTGGCATCAAAGAAATCGAGCATCTCCTTGTCTGTATGCCAGGACAAGTCCAGTCTGGGGCCACTGAGCACAGCACAGAGCATTTCCTTTTCTTGGGGTAGCTCTTTTTCTACTCGAGATTGCTTCGCGTCGCTCGCAATGACAGGGGGGTTATTGGGCAGGAATACTTTACCCATTTCAAAGAGCCTGATACCTGCTGGCTCAAATTTCTGGTTATGTGCCAACGTGGCCAGAATACCGGCCCGTAGATTGGTACGCAGGTATTCCTGTTCCCTGGTCATAGGGTTAGCCACCTTCAACGGCGGAATTCGCAGCTCAAGCCTCGGGGAAAGCTTCTGCAATTTGTCCAGGCTTACTAAGGAATAGGTCAGTATCTCTTGAAAGCCAAAGCCGGTCAGAATATTACGTAGTTTCTTCTTGAGATTGCTTCGCTGGGCTGGCGGTGACAATTTTGATTGTTGTTGAGGCAAAGTTGAACCAAGTCTGGTGATTGGGACCCTTTCATAACCGATGATGCGAACCACGTCCTCCACGAGGTCGGCAGCGCATTTAATGTCGCTGCGCCAATAAGGCACAGACACCGCGATTTGCGAATCCGAATCGGTCTCCCGGCATTCAAAGCCCAGAGCTCTTAACACCTTAAGAATCTCAACGATATTGACTTCCAAACCTGACAGACGCTCCACTTCCCGGGCAGGAAGCAGAACAGGCTTCGGTTTCAATTCCCCGGGGTAAACATCAATCACACCCCTAGCTGCTCTGCCGCCGGCCAGCTCCAGTAGCAATTGAGTAGCCCGTTTCAATGGTAGCGGTGGAAGCTCGCTATTAAGTCCTTTTTCAAAACGAATCGAAGCCTCACTTTGGACTTGAAGATAACCACAGCCCCGACGGATTGCCATTTGGTTGAAATTCGCTGACTCCAGGAGGATAGCGTCGGTTTCGTCTGTAACTTCGGAATACAAGCCGCCCATGATTCCAGCAACGGCAACAGCCTCTTCTTTATCGGCGATCACCAGCATGTCTGGGCTAATACTACGCTCTGCTCCATCCAGGGTAGTGATGGTTTCGCCATTTCTGGCCCTGCGAACGATGATCTGTCGGCCCTTGAGTTTATGATAATCAAAGGCGTGAAGAGGCTGACCATATTCCAGCATTACATAATTGGTAACATCAACAACGTTGTTAATGGGGCGCATGCCGCAGATATTCAAACGGCGCTGTAGCCAGCCTGGGGATGGAGCAATCTTAATTCCAGTAATCAAACTGGCGCAGTACCTGGGACACAGGTCTGGCTCGACTATGTCAACGGAGGCAAGGGAGCTTATCGAGTCCTCTGATTCTTCATAGTGAATTGGAGATAAACAGAGTGGTTGACCGGTTAGGGCAGCAATTTCGCGGGCGACACCGATTACAGACAAACAGTCCGGGCGGTTAGGCGTTGTATCCAAATCCAAAACTGTATCGCCCAGATAAGCACCGAGAGGGGTGCCTACGGGTGCCTCGGGCGGCAATACCAAAATCCCCTCGTGACTATCAGATATCCCCAGCTCCTTCTCTGAGCAAACCATACCCTCGGAAACGACGCCGCGAATTTTGGCCGGCTTCAGCGACATAATTTTCTCACTGTGAGCATCTATAAGCCGGGCTCCTATGCGGGCAAAGGGCACCCTCTGCCCGGGTCCGATATTGGGAGCACCACAAACCACTGTGACTTGCTGGGTGCCAAGGTCAACTGTAGCTAGCTTAAGACGGTCAGCATTAGGATGAGGATTCAGGGCTATTACTTCGCCTATCACTACGTTATCCCAGGTGTCTCCTACAGTCTGTATGTCCTTGACTTCCAGTCCAGCCATGGTTAGTCTGTCGGCCAGTTCCTTGGGGGCGAGTTCTATGTTAACGTAGTCAGCGAGCCATTTGAGGGAAACCTTCATGTTGTCACCTTAAAGTTCAGAACTGCTTCAGAAATCTGAGGTCGTTGCCATAAAACAGGCGAATGTCATCAATGCCATAGCGCAGCATAGGTATGCGCTCAACTCCCAGCCCAAAGGCAAAACCGCTGTAAACCTCAGGGTTGATATCGACGCGTGCCAGGACATCGGGATGCACCATCCCCGCACCCAGTATTTCAATCCAGCCGCTGTAGCCACACAGCCGGCAACCATCGCTATTGCAGGCTGAACATCCGATGGCTACCTCTACCCCGGGTTCCACAAAAGGAAAGTAATCGCAACGAAAGCGCACTTTCCTTTCCTCTCCAAAAAGGCAGCGGCAAAACTCAAACAAAGTACCTTTTAAATCAGCCAGAGTGATGTCCTTGTCCACAGCTAAACCTTCAACCTGATAGAACATCGATTCGTGGGTAGCGTCAGTCGCTTCATATCTGTAAGTTCGTCCCGGCACTATGACTCTTATTGGTGGACGTTCTCTCTCCATCAATCTAATCTGCATTGGGGAAGTATGGGTACGCAGAAGTCTGGCTTTCTCTCCCATATCTGCATCTATCCATAGAGTAGCGAACATATCTCGCGCGGGATGATGTTGAGGAATGTTTAACGCTTCAAAGTTGTAGTAATCCCACTCCACATCGGGTCCTTCAATGGTTTGGAAGCCCATATTTCCGAAAACCTCGCAAATCTCGTTAAGTGTTTGAGTGGTGGGGTGAAGACGACCCGTAGGGAAAGGCCGACCGGGCAGGGTGACATCCAGTCTCTGGGACTCCAAAGGAGAGGTCAAGAAGGCTTCCTGTAGAAGTTTCTCCTTCTCGCTGAGCCCTGATTCTAAAGCTCTCTTGATTTCGTTAGCCTGGGTGCCTATCCGGGCCCGTTCTTCCAGGGGCAAGGTAGCCAGAGAACGCAGAATCTGGGTTAGATTGCTTTTCTTACCCAGATGACGAACACGCCACAGCTCGAGCTCCCGAGAATTACCAATATTACTTAGTTCGTCGAGAGCTTGTGCGTGAAGAGTCTTGAGTCGTTCCAGCATTGACTGCGAGGTAATGTTATCCTTGTTCAAAATTCCTGGAATTCTCAGGCATAATGTGCTCACAAGCGAGATGAGTTAACGTCGGTTACCGACTCTAGTAATGTAGCGAAACCTTCAGGGTCTTTAACTGCCATCTCAGCCAACATCTTGCGGTTGATTTCCACGTTTGACTTCCTTAATCCTGCAATAAACTGACTATACGTAAGTCCTCTGGCCCGTACCGCAGCATTGATGCGAGCAATCCATAGCTGCCTGAAGTCGCTTTTCCGCTCACGACGATGACGATAGGAGTAATCCAGTGCATGAAGCATGGACTCGTGAGCTGTCCTGTAAAGCTTATGCCTCGCCGCTCGATGTCCCTTGGTTAGTTCAAGTACCTTCTTATGTCGTCTGTGAGTAACTTTCCCACTCCTGGCTCTTGGCAAGATTCCTCCTTAGTCTTTAGGCATTATCCTTTTTTCTTTAGCAACAACATAGATTACCAGCAATGCAACACCAATAAACAGAAAAATGAGCCCCGGTATACCGGTTCCTGTGCCTGTTTGGAAAACAAGGCTACTGACGAGGAGGGCTACGCCTATGCCGACCACTACGGAGCCGACGACCAAGAACCCCCAACCAGGAGGGCCCGAGGACTCTGGTTGTTTGGGCTGATATAGCCCTTTCTCGATCAAAGCCCTGTCTCTTTTATATTCAGTCCAGATTGCCAGCAAAGCAATCCCGCAGCCAAAGACTATGCCAAAAATGGGGATTAAGATAGCCATATCTCTTCTATCTCCTCTATACTATTGCTATTTGTAGGGCAGAAGCCTCCTTAACCTCTTCTGATCCGCCGGGGAGACCGGCATCGTTTCGTCGTAGAGGCGCTTGGTCCTGGGAGCCTTTTTCCGTCTCAAGTGGCTCTTGCCGCATTTAGTACGCATAAGCTTGCCGCTACCTGTTACATGAAAGCGACTGTTTGCCCCTTTATGGGTTTTGAGTTTTGGCATCTGTTTCTGTCTCCTTAGATTTCTTGAGGGCAACCGGGGATAAGACCAGGCCTATACTCCTCTGCTCATTAACGGAGCTGCTCACCACCGCTATTTCCTTTGAGGCTTCTGCTACTTTCTGCAGCACCTTCCAGCCTAGTTCAGGGTAGACAACTTCACGCCCTCTAAACCTTAGCACCAATTTTACTTTGTTGCCCTCCTCCAATAGTTTCTTCGTCGTCTTAATCTTTGCCTGCAAATCATGTTCCTCTATCTTCGGTCTCAAACGGACTTCCTTAAGTAAGCCAACTCTTTGGCCCTTCTTCGCCTTGCGCTCCTTCTTGGTTTGCTCATACTTGTATTTGCCATAATCAAGAAGCCGACATACTGGCGGAGTTGTCGTCGCTACCTGAACTAAATCAAGGCCGCGCTCGTGAGCAACTTGTAAAGCTTTTTGCAGAGGCACCACGCCAAGCTGTTCCCCATCTTCGCCTATGAGGCGAACTTCTCTGGCTCTGATTCTCCTGTTAGTTAGTAATTCTTTAACTATGCGCTCTCTACCCCCGGAACAGCGTTGAAGACTTAGCCTCTATAGCTGACTTTATTCTGTCTTTGACTCGTACCAAGGTCTCTACGCCCAGGTCCTCACCACTCCTTAAGCGAAGTGACACACTGGAGGAAGCCATTTCTTTGTCCCCGACCACAAGCATGTACGGGATCTTCTCCAGTTGGGCCTCCCTTATTTTTGAATTCATTCTCTCCGGGCGGTTGTCAACTCGAGCTCTGATGCCTTCCTTTCTAAGGTCGCTCTCTACCTCCTGAGCATAGCCAACATGGCGGTCTGCTATGGGAATTATTATTGTTTGAATCGGCGATAACCATACCGGGAAAGCGCCGCCGTAATGCTCTGTAAGACAGGCCAGGAAACGCTCCATGCTCCCTAAAACTGTGCGATGTATCATTACTACATTATGCTCCAAGCCATCTTCACCAATATAACAGACATCAAAGCGTTGTGGCAAGTTGAAATCGACCTGGATGGTAGGACCTTGCCAAACATGCCCTAGAGCGTCCTTGAGTTTGATATCGATTTTGGGCCCGTAGAAAACGCCCTGGCCAGGATCCACTTCATAATGCAAGTCGAGCCTGTCTAGAACGCGTTTCAGGGATTCCGTGGCCTTTTCCCACATTGCAGCTGTGCCAGCGTATTTTTCAGGGCGGGTTGACAATAACAACTCATACTCGTCAAAGCCAAAGCTGGACATCATGAATTGTGCTAACTTCACAACCTCTAGTACCTCCTCTTCTACCTGATCGGGTCGGCAGAATATATGTGCGTCATCCTGAGTGAAGCCTCTTACTCTGGCAAGACCGTATAATACACCAGTTCGCTCATACCTATATACTGTGCCCAATTCGGCATATCTCATGGGTAAGTTGCGGTAACTGCGCAATTTACTTGTATAGATCAAAATATGCCCCAAGCAATTCATGGGCCTTAGCAAATATTGTTGTCCTTCGATTTCCATCGGTGAGAACAGGTTATCCCGATAGAATTCCCAGTGCCCGCTAGTCTTCCACAAATCTAGCTTGGCGATGTGGGGAGTGTAAACGATATCATAGCCTCGCCGGAAATGTTCTTCTCTCCAGAAGTCCTCGATAATCTGTCGGATCAAAGCACCTCTGGGGTGCCAGCAAATCAAGCCAGGGCCAATTTCTTCGTGAGTACTGAAGAGGTCGAGTTCTTTGCCTACTTTCCTGTGGTCTCGCTTGGCAGCTTCAGCTTGGCGCCATAAGTACTCCTCAAGCTCCTCTTGGCTTTGGAAAGCAACCCCATAAATTCTTTGTAGCATGGGTTGCTTCTCATCACCATGCCAGTATGCTCCAGCTATATGAGTTAGCTTAAACGCCTTGACTTCGCCCGTAGAGTTTAAATGGGGACCACGACATAGATCGGTGAAAGAACCTTGTTTGTAGATAGTTGCCGTAGAGTCGGGAATTTCATCGATAAGCTCCAACTTGTAGGGCTGGGTAGCAAAAAGCTCACGCGCTTTGTTCTTGCTTATCTCATCTGTAACAAATGGCACGTTCTGATCGATAATCTCCCTCATTTTGTTCTCTATTACTGGTAAGTCCTCTGGTGTTAACGGGCGTGGCAGCTCAAAGTCATAGTAGAAGCCATTCTCGATTGCCGGTCCGATGCCGAATTTGGCCTCGGGGAAAATATATTGTACCGCCTCAGCCATTATGTGAGCTGCGGAATGGTGCATTCGTTCCAGTTGCTCATCCCCCTTTTCTGATTTCATCTCAAACTTCCCACTGTCAATCTAGGAATCAATCATAATCCCGCAAAAAATGGGCGGTACTGGACTTGAACCAGTGACCTCTGCGATGTCAACGCAGCGCTCTAACCACTGAGCTAACCGCCCGTTCACGATTGTAACAAACATAGCTTAACAGGGCAAACCTTTGACAGTAGGGTAGAAATAGAAGACTGCGTATCATCAGGTGGCTGAGAAATTAAACATTGATGAACATACCGCACTTGGCGTGGCTATTCTTTACCTCGCAGCCTTATACCACTGGTGACATTGATCTGTATGGTCTGACCACAACTAGGGCAGGTTGCTTCCATGACAAGAGGTCTTCCCATCACTCTTTCTACCAGTGATGTTACTACGGAATCCATGTTATCTAGTCTCTCATCTAGCATGTCGAGGCGCCTAATTAGCTGTGCCATGTCCAGGTCATGGTTGGCCTGTTCGACTGGATCAGCTTTATCTTGTGAAACCAATTCAGAGACTCTTTTCTACAACACCCAATGATTCTAGCTCAGCCTTATCCTCTTGCATGAGCTTGTCTATCTGTTCAGCAACGGTCCGTTCCAAATACTTACGAAAGGCGTCCCTGGCAGCCGGCGATGACCTTACCGCCTCCTTCACTCTTTGCCATTCATCCGCGATCACTTCGTTCATCTGCTCAACGCCTATGGGCTGTTTTCCCTGCCATAGCTCTTCTATCCTGTCCAGAACCCTACTTGTCATCGCCCTCTTAATGCGGTCAAAAGAAAGTATCTCCTCCGCAGTATATGGTTGCCCTGCTTTTCTCTCAGTCATGTCTAGCGCCTCCAATCAGGTTTATTTCACTTACTATGATAAGTATAGCAGCGCGACTTGTCAAGGTACAAGTGGTTGAAATCGGGCACATTGAAATCGGGCATTGAAATCGGACACATTGAAATCGGACAATTGAAATCGGGCAACTGTTAGGAATTTTTGAAAACTGGACTGCCCAATTATTCAAAACTGGACTCTTGGGAACTCCCTTAGCGGATATGTAACCGACTGCACCATTCGGTTTTCCCACCATATTCGCACCTCTAAGGCACCCCTTGCTACGTCAGGAACCAGATGAACCTCAACCTCCTCACGCAACGGCACGTTTGGCACTGGT
>JAWOFK010000068.1:0-3309 GCA_046497565.1 Dehalococcoidia bacterium | reverse complement strand
CGACTCTCGGAGTAGGTGACGATAATACCGCTTACCTCGCTGAGTGGAGTAGCCTGTATCGATATACATCGTGTCCACACTATAATACATTACAGGAGATTTGTCAAGGGTTATTCCCCATAATTATTAGTGTGCACTTTCTCGAGATAACCTGAGGCTGTTTGAACGTGATTCCGGCTGGAAGATCCGCTAATAGTGCAGCAATTCAGGCTTCTGTTACCTGATACGCATGCTGAAACTTGCCTCCGGTGACAACATCGAGCGCTGGGTTAGTTGAGTCTCCCACCTTTGCAATGGTATCATCCTCACTGCATTTTCAAACGTCCTGACGATGATTAGAAGGCTGTCGTCCAAAGATACAAATGCCATCTGGGAGATTATAGACGAGGCAGCTCGGGCTTACAGAGGCGTTATTCCCGACAACTGTTATCATGAGCCATATATGCCGAAGGAAGAACTGCATCGTGAGATGACAAGCGTGACTTTCTTTGGCTGGCAAGAAGAAGGCGCATTGGTTGGGGTGATTGGTTTCCAGCCAGTCAAGGTCGTGACGCTTATCAGGCATGCATACGTGTTACCTGGTTATCAGAGAAGGGGTATCGGCACGATACTCCTCAATCATATGAAGCAAATGACGAAGAGCAAGTGTTTGCTTGTAGGCACCTGGGCAGACGCTAGCTGGGCAATTGAATTCTACCGAGAGCATGGGTTCGAGCTCATGCCTGATAAGGACGAGCTTTTGGCAAAGTATTGGGATATTCCTGAGCGTCAGGTTGAGGCCTCGGTAGTTTTAGGCTTGAAAGTGTAACAATGTGGACTTTTGCGACATGAATGCGAATTGGGTTTGCATAGCCGGGCATTCGGGTCTGTTCGTAAGCCGGTCGTCTGCTTCGTGCCCGGTGTAGAAGACTATCTATCGGCACTCCCGATGCATTTCTGCGTAGGAACGTAGATGTAGCCGCTTTCCAGGCTCCCGTATACTTTGTGCGGCACCGAAGTTGCGAACAGGGCGGCAACATACAGGCATACGACCGCATCCAACACGTCTTCATTGGCTTTGAGAGCAATCCCAACAAGGGACGCAATGTGCCCCGCATTCACGTATTTCTGCCACTCTCCCTCAATCTGTAGTGACATGACTCGAGATCTTCTCAAAGCAAGGACAAGCTGTGACAAGTTCATCTGTCCCTTCCTTCTGAGTGACACGCAGCCCTTTTTATATTTGAGGCGTTCGGGCAGTTCAAAGATCTCTATCATCGCCGGGTGGGGATAGCATTCGATTTGGAATCGTCCCTCGGAAGGCTTGCAAAGATGCTCAAATCCATGCCGGCTAAGATAGGCAGAGAAATCGGGACTCCGTGTCCCACACAAAGTCAAATTCCCCGGATAACACGAGGCATTCTGTCGGGCGTAGTGTTTGGAGAGGCATTTGTCGCACAGACGCTGACCCTGTGTATTAGTGATGATAAGCGGGGCGTCGACTGCCACGCCAGCGATAGTGTTTTCCTCGCGAATCAGCCCTTTCAGTTCTTCGACGCTTAGTTGCTTTTCGATTCTGCGAACGCTTAAGATGCCGCCTTCCAGATCACCTATTGCCACCGCCGTGGTGTTACTGTCGCTTTTCCAAGCCAAGTTGATACCAGCCAATCTCACAAATATGCCGCCTCCGAGTTCTGATGTGGTGATCCTGGCTAAAAAGCTTAGGTCACAGCCATTCTACTGCATTCTGCCACATGAAGATAGTTAGTCACAAAACGCCCAGTTGCAAAGAATTTGAGGCGTGCTCCAGTGAATCTCCCAATAACGCCTCTTTCTTTGCTGAATCTTACGCTGCATGAGACGACGCAGCCAATTAGCAACGGTCCTTCCTTGTTTGAGGAATAAGCATTGCAAATATGGCTAGGCCCGTGACCAGGCCTGCCCACGGGGCTCGCCAATTTCCTGAGCGATTGTGGCATCAAGTGCGTTTGCAGGGCAACATGAGGCTCTCCCATATCGCCTTCAATTTCAGTATTAGGCACCAGAGCAGCGACGCTATCAACGACAATAACATGAACGCCCCCGCTTTCAATCGCTGCGATTTCGACCTCCTTGGAGTTCATGGTATTTGCCGATATATTCGTGAATCACTATCACTACTGCGGCGTGGCTCCAAGTCAGCGGCGACACACTGAGTGGAGCACAGGTTTCGGGATGAACCTGCTCGGCAAGAACACCACTATTGAGAGCACAGCGCTGAGCCCAATTGAGGATCTGGAGAGCTGGCTTTAGGTCATCCACCGATTGAGCTCTAGCGATGTAGTATTGTGCTATCCACATAGTGCAGATAAACCAGGGATTACCAGGCACTTTAGCAACGTCCTGACTAACTTGCTGATAGCGGTCGTTTTCATAACGGGCAACGCCTCCCATCTCAGTTTTACACCGAAGCCTATCTATAAGTGCTGCCATTGTGCTCTCAATCAGGGGATCAGTAGCTTGGAGCATGCCGAAAAGAAAAAGACCGCAAATACTGCTATCGATAATGTAGTCTGGTTCCACCGTACCGTTGGCGGCAATCCTGATCGAGCGCAGGAAACGTCCCAACTTCTTGTCAAAGAGATACTTAATTGCAGCCTCTTTTATCTCAGCAGCTGCCCCACGATAGTGTTGAGTCAGTGCTGCCTCACCAAACATTTCTGTGAAGTTGGCTGCAGCTTGTAAGCCTGCCCAGACTGCAGCAACTGTGAAGGAGTGGATACCACGGCGCTCCTCCCAAAGGTCATATGAGGGTGCTGGGAGTTTCGTATGAGGCTCTCTATAGCTGGCCATAAAGTCTGCGGCATTCTTGATTAGCTTTTGATAAAGGGAACGGATGTGCTCTATATCGCGGAACTTATGGTAGTGGTGCCAGAGGCTGTATATTACTAAAGCAGTTTCATCCTCTTCAATTGGCAATTGCAGCTTACCCTCCTCGTCTGCCCAGGGCATCCAGTTGCCTGCCAGACGCCCATCAGAGGTATACTTGTGAAGGAGGTAGCCTTTACTGGTAATGACATTGGCGCAAAAATCGAAGAACCGGTGGCCGACCTCTTCATAATTGGCCATGTCGAAGGCTCTAGTCACAAAGGCACCATCACGACCCCACACATAAGAATAGGTGTCCCCCAACACTTCAGAGATGTCTGAGTCAGTACCGGCGATGATGGCACCGCGGTTATCAGTCTGCACACGCATAGTAAGCAAGCTGAGCCTATGCAAGTCCAATACAGAGGTCGGCAGGTCAGCAAAGTCCAGTGATTCCTTATTCACCCAAGCTCGCCAGTAATC
>JAWOFK010000067.1:0-7220 GCA_046497565.1 Dehalococcoidia bacterium | reverse complement strand
CGACTCTCGGAGTAGGTGACGATAATACCGCTTACCTCGCTGAGTGGAGTAGCCTGTATCGATATACATCGTGTCCACACTATAATACATTACAGGAGATTTGTCAAGGGTTATTCCCCATAATTATTAGTGTGCACTTTCTCGAGATAACCTGAGGCTGTTTGAACGTGATTCCGGCTGGAAGATCCGCTTCAATTCGGACTACGTCCGCCTCAAGCAGGGCTGTGGGAGATACACAGGGAATTTTTCAATTGATAAATAAGGCTTGACAATATTTATCAATTGATATATTATTGCCATAAGACAACATGACGGAGGCGTTCAGTGGCCCCGAAAAACAAGGGGCTCGAGATTTCCTGGAGGAGGTCAAGCAGACCATAACGAATCCGTCGAGCAGGTATGATAGTTGGCTTCTTGTGAAACGCAAGGAGAATGTGGAGTGCATCACTGAACTCGGGTTCACTTTGAATGATGTGCGTGACGCCATCCTGGGGCTTTCTGTGGTGGACTACTGTGCAGGACCTTTGCAGGATCGGGTTATGCCTGGAGACCTATGGGTATTTGGTAAGGCCCTGCAAGGCAGAGAAGTGTATATCAAGGTGAAGCTGGCCAGATTTGGCCCCGTGAAGATAGTGAGAATAGTGTCATTCCATTTTGCCGGCGAATCACTCCGCTATCCGTTTAGACCTGAAGAAAAAAGGAAAGGAGGGACATGAAGGATACTACTGTTCGTGGCCTTTGCTCTAATTGCGAGAAGGAAACGCGACTGGAATTCGTTACCAGGGAAGAAGTAATTCGAGTTAGAAACAAGCCCATAAAGGTAGAGGTCCAATACTCTAGATGTGTCGAATGTGGTGATGAGGTTTTTGACCCAAACCGGGACATAGACCCATTTGACCTGGCTTATAGAGAGTATCGTAAGGAATACGGTCTTCTCCAACCCGAAGAAATCAGGGATTGGCGAAAAGCGAACAAGTTGACCCAGGGCGAGCTGGCACAACTGCTCGGCGTGGGCGTGGCAACGATCAGCCGTTACGAGAATGGAGCGCTTCAAGACCCATCACATGAGAAACTGCTGAGGTTGGCAATGAATCCTTCTAATCTTCTGCGGCTTATAGAGGGGTCCGAGGGCGTCTTTACCGAGGCCAAGAAAAGAAGACTGGTCGAAGCCCTCCGGGAAGTCGAAGCGGACGCGCACTCTGTTGATTCAACCATCATCGTTAACTTCGGCAGCTACGAGCCTGATGAGTATAGTGGCTACAGAAAGCTCGACCTGGAGAAACTGTATAATGCCATCCTCTTTTTCTGCAAAGAGGGCGTGTTGAAAACGAAGCTAAACAAACTGCTATTCTATGCCGATTTCAAGCATTACAAAGAGTACACACTTTCTATCACCGGCGCCCGATATGCGCGTATACCTTTTGGTCCCGCCCCTGATAACTATGAGCTTTACTATGGGGCTCTATCTTCGCAGAAGGCTATAGAGTTCATAGAGGAGGTGTATCCGCCCAAATACGGAGGCGAGCCTGTCGTCGGCGATATTATCAAGGCTGTGAAGAAGCCCGACTTGAGCCTGTTCGCTGCTAGCGAACTGCGCATCATGGCTTCCGTACAAGAGGATTTCAAAGAATATAATGTGAGGGAGATAACAGAGTTTTCGCATAAAGAGGCGGGTTACCAAGAAACACAACACGGTGGCACTATCTCGTACAACTATGCGAAACAATTAAGCTACTAGCTAGTTTCTGCGGAATTCTCACGGACACCGCCCTTCACAAGGTGAAGCACCGGGCCCGCTGCAACTCGGGCATTACGTCCCCGAAGTACCCGGTTACTCTGCCTCATCATTAGTGGCTAAGCAGTGGCAGACTTGGCGGAGCGCAGGTAAGCTGTGTCCGTCCGGGACTGAGTCACCTGGAGGCTACAACGTATCCGGCGACCAGAATCAGCAGACCACCGACAATCATAAGCGGGGTGGGGGGCTGGGCCAGGAAGAGAAAGCCGAAGACCACGGCGCTGGCGGGCTCCAGGTAGGTGAAAACTACCGCCTTCTGAGCCTTTATCATCCCCAGACCTTTGAGGTAGAGCGTGACGGCAAACGCCGTGTTGAACACACCCATGACCAGCAGAAGCATCCAGGGAGCCGGGTCCGGAGACAAATCAGTCCCTATCGCGAAGGGGAAGAGGACAATCGCAGCTACAGCGTAAGCGTAAAATGCCACGACCTGACTCGAGAATCTGAATAATGCCGTCTTGGATACAATGACGAATACTGCATAGGTGAGGCCGGCAAGTAGCCCCAGAATTACTCCCAACAGATTAAGGCCCTCGGGGTCGCTCATCCGAATGTTCTGCTGGTATGCAATAAGCGCTATGCCTGCCACGGATATGGCTAACGCAATCAGTGTGGATTTCTCAAGTTTCTCTTTGAGAAACAGCGGGGCCAGCACAGCTACGAAGATGGGTGCCGTGTAGTTCAGCAGGACCGCGTTGCCGATGGCAATGAGCTTCATGGAGTGGAAAAGTAACGCCCAGCCCAAAGCGAGCACGGAGCCTAAACTCAGCATAAGCTTCCAGTGCCTGGCGGCACTCATGACTTCACGTTTCCGGGTCAGGAGGACTACAGGCAGGAGGGTGAGACTGGCAAACAGGACCCGGAAGAAAGCGATGGTATGCGCGTTGTAGGGGACCCGGTTTACGATTACGCCATTGGAGCCCCAGATGACAGCTGCCACGGCCACGAAGAGGTATCCCGAGAGCTTTGAATCGAATCGCTTCAGCATAACTACTCAGGCTTCACGAAGTAAAGAGACGTCGGGAAACGACACCCGGGCAGATGTTGGGAGCCAATTGTTCTCAACCCTTGATTATGGGAATGGTCGTGCCCGTAGCACTGGCAATGAGTTTGCCGTCCTGGTTGGTAACCTTCATCTCCGAGATGCAAACGCGCTTGCCCGCTTTTACCACCCGGCACTCGGCAAAGAGCTCGTCATTGACGTCGGCCCCGGCAATCAAATGCATGTTGAACTGAGAGGCCACATTGGGAGTGATTACCGAATTAGTGGCATAGGCAAAAGCCTCGTCGGCTACGCACATAACAATGCCGCCGAAGACGAGTCCGATAAAATTGGTGTATTCAGGTCGCAGCTTCATAGCCACCCTGGCATAACCTTCCGACATCTCAATCAACCTCATGCCCAGAAAGGCGGCAATCGGCTCCGTTTCCGCTTTTGCCCGCAGTTCCGCTATATTGCCGGCAACACTGCCCCGGCCACTGGCTTCCGGGTTAGGCTTTTCCATGTTTGTTTTCTCCATCGAGACATTCTAGCACAGGCCAACTTTTTGAGCAGCCCCCTTCTGAGCCGGGATGCGTGATGCACCGGAGCGCCCCGGCACATCCCCGACTTCTGTGTAATGGCGTGTTCATCCGGCGTTGCACTGTGACCCGAATAGCGTCCCTCTATTAACGCCATGCCGAAAAAATGGTAGAATAAGAAATATACATCGGAAGGAGGACTGCTAATGCCGGAAGATTTTAAGCCAGGATGCCAGAGGCCGCCTATCAAGAAACCTGCTGCGCAGGCCGGTGCGGCCGGTCCCGAGACCAGCACAAAGGAGGAGAGAACCATGACAAAAGCAGGAAAGCCGGCCCCCGATTTTACGGCGTCTGCCTATTACAGGGGCAAGTTTGTGAATACCAGCCTTTCGGAATATAAAGGTAAATGGGTGCTACTGTGCTTTTACCCGGGGGATTTCACCTTCGTCTGAGCGACCGAGATTTCAGCAGTTGCTGAAAAATATGCAGACCTCCAGGAGCTCGGCGTAGAAGTACTGTCCTGCAGCGTCGACAGCATTTACGTACATAAGATGTGGAACGACCACGAGTTGAAAAAGATGGTCAACAAGGACATCCCCTTCGCCATGCTGTCCGACCAGGACGGCAGTATCGGAAAAGTGTACGGCATCTATGATGAAGACGCCGGTGTGGAAACAAGGGGCAGATTTATCATCGACCCGGACGGCGTTATCCAGGCCTTTGAGGTTCTTACCCCTCCGGTGGGCAGGAATATCAGCGAGTCCATGAGGCAGATCAAGGCCTACCAGCACGTGCGAAGTTCCAAGGGAACTGAAGCCACGCCCGCCGGCTGGAAACCGGGCAAACCGACTCTGAAGCCGTCCCCCGACCTGGTGGGCAATGTCTGGCAGGCCTGGAAAGTAAGTCAGGCTTTTGACGATTAGGACCATCGATAGCTGATTGTGTAGCCAGCTCTATGGCACGTTGAGCCGTGTCGTTCGACTGTTACAGGAGCCGGGCGCTTTTGCCGGGTGCATATGAAAGTAATCGGATTAATAGGCGGCATGAGCTGGAATTCTACATTGGAGTACTATCGAATCATCAATGAGTCCTTTGCCCGAAGACTGGGCGGTCTCCACTCGGCCCGCCTGGTCCTCTATAGCGTAGATTTTCACGAGATTCACAGGGCCCAGCATCAGGGTCTCTGGGATGAGACGGCCGGTATTCTTGTCGATGCAGGCAATGCCGTTAAGCAGGCCGGTGCCGACTTCCTGGTAATCTGCACAAACACTATGCACAAAGTTGCCGATTACGTAGAGGAGGAGGTCGGCCTGCCTCTGCTTCACATCGTTGATGTCACCGGCGATGCCATCAGGGGACAGGGGCTGCACCGAATAGGACTGCTGGGGACACGGTTTGTGATGAAAGAACCTTTCTACCGGGAGAGGCTCCGAGACCGCTTCGCTATCGAGCCGCTTGTGCCCCGAGAAGATGATATGGATGCCATCCATCAAATTATTTTCGGTGAACTCTGTGAGGGCAAAATCAAGGCCTCCTCCCGCCGTGCCTGCGCCGACATTATCGGCAAACTGGTGGATAACGGTGCCCAGGGCATTGTACTGGGGTGCACTGAACTTCCCCTGCTCATCCGGCCCGCTGACACACATGCGCCGGTATTCGACACTGCCCGGCTCCACGCAGAAGCAGCGGTCAAACTGGCACTGGCCGGAACTTAGGGCTTCCACCTCAGTCGATATGTTCCTGCCCATGTCCTCAGGCATCAACCATCGGGGCGGTCAAAATTTGACAATTTTTGCAGGGTGCATTACAATTATTATTGACATATGTTCATTATTCGTAAGAAAGAGAGGGGTGATTATCGATGGCCAGGCCGGCGAAATTAAGGTGCGTTGCTCAGTTGCCGGACATAGGTTCTTTCAGGCCGGTGGGCATTCCGGTAAGTGCCTTACAGGGTGTTCGCCTTTCCCTGGAGGAATTTGAGTCCATCCGCCTTAGAGACTGGGAGGGACTGGCGCAAGAGGAATGCGCGCGGCAGATGCGGATTTCCCGGCCCACCTTTCACCGCATGTTAAACTCGGCCAGAAAGAAGCTGGCTGATGCTCTGGTTCATGGCAAGGCAATTCAAATCGAAGGAGGCAACTTCGAGCTTCCCCAGCGTCTCTTCAGATGTGACAATGACGGACATGAGTGGAATGTGCCCTTCGAAGCCATGGCACAGAAGCGTCCTGTATCCTGCCCGGTGTGCCTGAGCGGGAATATCCAGCCCACGCCTTTGCCTCCCTTCGGTGCAGGCAGAGGATGCGGCAGGAGATTTCGCGGCGGTAACCGGAGACGATAAATAATAGAGAAAGGAGGTGATAAAGATGCCATTTGGAGATGGAACGGGACCCATGGGACTGGGACCGATGACCGGCAGGGGCGCCGGCTACTGCGCCGGTTTTGGCACGGCAGGTTTTGCCAACCCAATGCCCGGCTACGGCTACCCTTATGGTTACGGTCACCCGGTGCCCGTACGGCCCAGGTGGGGCTTTGGCCGCGGATTCGGTCGGGGCTTTGGCCGGGGCTTTGGACGTGGTTGGCGGAGATGGGGACCTTATGGATACCCCGGGTGGTGATTTTTTGAATTTTGCCAAGGAGGTGAAAGATGCCTAACGGATTTGGTAGAGGATTCGGCAGGGGATTTGGTAGAGGTGGATGGGGATTCGGCTTCAGGGGCAGCTCCCCGCCCTGGCCTTATGTTGGCCTGGGAAGAGGAGGACTGCCCAGATGTGGCTATTTCCTGAGTGGTGCCGCGGGAATACCTGTCCCGCCGGCTTATTCTGGCTACGGTGGCCCCTGGGCGATGCCGTATTACGCAGAAACGGCTGGTCCGGGCGCTATGCCGTATGGTTATGCCGGAGCACCTATGGGGACGGTGCCGGGAGCCTACCCGTACGGGGCGCAGATGACCCGGGAGCAGGAGCTGGATTTCCTGAGGGACGAGGCCGAAGCCATAAAGGAAGAGCTAGAGCAAATAGACGCCCGAATCAAAGAATTAGAGACCGACTAAATTAGAAAGAGGTGCTATATGAAGATTGCGATATCAGCAACAGCTCCCGGTCTGGATGCCGAGGTGGACCCTCGCTTTGGGAGATGTCAATACTTCGTCATCGTCGACCCCCAGAGCATGGAGTTCGAGGCGGTGGATAACTCCAGCGCCATGGCTGCCGGTGGGGCGGGCATCAGTGCCGCCCAGATGATTGCCGGCAAAGGGGTGGAAGCCGTGCTCACGGGCAATTGCGGGCCCAACGCTTACCAGACCCTTTCCGCAGCGGGGATTCAGGTAATCACCGGCGTTTCAGGTACAATAAAGGATGCTGTGGAAGCCTATAACGCAGGCAAGCTCCAACCAAACCCCCAGCCCAGTGTGGGCAGCCATTATGGGATGGGTATGGGGCCCGGCATGGGCAGAGGTATGGGCATGGGTCGCGGTATGGGGGGAGGAAGAGGCATGGGGCCGGGAATGATGCCTCCACCGCCACCTCAAGCTGTGAGCCCCGAACAAGAAATAGAAATGCTCAAAAGCCACGCTCAGACGATGTCGCAGGAGCTAAAGGAGATTCAACGTCGCATCGAAGAGCTGGAGAAGGGGAGTTAAGATAATGCCGAGAGGAGATGGTACGGGCCCTTATGGGCAAGGGCCGGGAACAGGAAGGGGATTAGGACGTGGCAGTGGCAGGGGCAGGATGGGTGGAAACCGACCCGGAGCAGGCCCCGCTGGAAATTGCGTATGTCCCGGTTGTGGGACAAGCGCTCCTCACCAGGCGGGTGTTCCATGCTACGAGGTAAGCTGCCCCAAGTGCGGTACCAAAATGGTCAGGGAATAGAATGATAATATCCGTTGCCAGTGGCAAGGGTGGCACAG
>JAWOFK010000020.1:0-7343 GCA_046497565.1 Dehalococcoidia bacterium | reverse complement strand
GCCAGTTCACAGGGATCCTGAAGCCATACTCTTTGCGGCTCCTGCCAGACCCCACCTACCTTGTGGGAGACATAGATTCCGGTCACTTCGTCTGTCACTTGCTCTTCCGCAGGTATACTCGGGTCTGGAGTAAACCAGATGTAGAATGTATTTCCATCCGGCATAATGAATCCGGAATCTTCGGCACCGGCGGTGTTTATGGGATAAGGCATGGGGACAAGTTGTTCGTATTCGTCCGAGTGCAATATCGGAGGATAGACGTCGGTTTCTGGCGTAATTTTCACCTGGCCCGCAGGTATCCTGCTTTCCCGATCAACATCAGGATATTCGCAATCCCCCGCGGAGCACCCTCCCGCCACTACGGGTACTACTATCAAAATCAACGCCAGTGCAATATGGATCTTTTTCACAAGATTAAGCTGCAGTTTCCATATTATACTCCTCGCGCATTCCGGGGAACTAATACCTGCTTCGTAGCAGGCCTGATCCTTCATCTTGTGAAGGATGGTGCCGCGCAAAGAACAACGGTCTGTGGAAGTCGACACCGGTATGGTATTTCGATCGCAATGGGACGAGACCCAACAGGACGACGCCACAGAGAACTACACATCACCGCAACCACCAATGTTCAAGGAAAGCCAGTGTTTGAGCACCAAAGTCCCAGAGTCGAAGTTTCGAGATCCCTTCCTCTTTTCCCGTCCTGTTTTTTTCGGGCGAGCGGTCACGGTTATAGTACGAATACCACTTAGTATCCTACTGATTTGTGCTAGCCTACTTCACAAATTAGTGTTGAGATACTCCATGATTTGTTCAACGAGTTCAGATGGAGGCCTAGTGCCATCAAGGATAAGGTCAGCCTTGCTTTCTAACAACTTTACTTGCACTTCAGTAGGATGACTTTCAATCTTTGTCCGCTCTTCTTCGTCTCTGATACCTTTCTGCACCAGCCGTATTTGTCTTTCTCTCTCTGCAATAGAGACGAAGACGAGGATGAATTTCGAGGGTGCCGTCATTTGATGCAGAGTCTCAATAACTCCACTGTGACGAATGCCGTCCACAACAACACCCTCACCCTTCTTCCAACCAGTCTGCGATAAGACCGCTTCGCAAAATGGCCTCCATCCGTTCCTCATTAATTCGAACCCAACTAGCTGCAATGTTTCCCGGTTCTCCGTCAATCCCCTCTGCCTTGCGACACTCCTCACATAATCTCCGAAGCTGGCTCGAGGGAGACCGAGTTCCTCAGCAATAGCAAACGAAAGGGTAGATTTGCCGCTGCCGATTGGACCAGCGAGGGCAATTACTATAGTATCCATCCCTGAATTCTACTCACCACGCATCGCCTTTGGCTTTTAACAGCACCCATCCTCTCCGGTCGTATTTCAGAAATTTAGTTGGTGCGATCGGACAGACATTCCGAATGCGCATAAGCGTTGCGTATGAAGCATGCTCTCGCGTCTGCCAGAACGTGCGATCTTGAATAGCCAAGTCTTGCGCGAATTCGCGCTTTATAGTATCCCACGACTCTGGGTCGAGTTGATAGAACCAAACATTGGCCACCTCACATAGGCCGACTACCGGACCGCCTGAACGCTTCAAGAGCAAAATGTCACCAACCTCAACCTTCTGATATGGAGCGCAGCGGTGAGAGTTGAGCCTTGATTCGACCGTCTTCTGCCCTTCCAGTATGAGTTTTAAATAAGGCTCCATAAAGACCGCCAAATGAACAGAATTCAGGGTTGCCCCATCCGCCAGAAGCATTATCAGACGTTCTCGCCAAAATGAATCTGCAACTTTAGGAAGCACGTTTTCTTTGATGAATTTTCTTGCGTAAGAACTGTATTCTTGAGTTCGTCTATGCTTTTCCAAGCTCTCACGTCTGCCAATTTGCTGCAGCTCATCCTGTTCACGAGGTACAGTTATACTGGTCAATAGTGCTAACAATGTTTTGGCCTCCGGCTTGGAGAGCTGCAGACCCAAGGTCTGGGTAATGGCCTCAGGGGACTTGCCAGACTGAAGTCTGTCAAGTGCGACCTTAACTATATCCAACCTTGTAACCGAATAGGCAGTGTTATCGGATGTCCATAAATCTATGCGGCGTCGCAGGGGAGACCTGCGTGATACCGTGTTAAGACATGGTCCTTCGTCAGAGACGGGCTTTATTCTAAGTTTCCCGCAAGCCACACGCGGTCGATGACGTAGTTTCACTTTCAATAGCCCAAATCTGTACTCATCCCAGACAGGTTCGTCTTTGGGGTAGGAAACCTTCAGAGACGACTGCGGTTCCTTGATTTTCCGGAAAACAAAGAGGTCACCTGTTCGCCAGTCGCCGCACTGAATCCCTTGCATTGACAAGGCAAGCTGTTCAAATTTGGGGCATTCATAAGAGAGGGCTCCTGGTGCGATTTCAACTGGTTCAAAACCAGTCTTCCGCGCGAATTGCATTATCACGGCGCGGTCAGCAATTGCACTCGGCCGGGTTAACCAGGGAGGCACGCTAAGCAAAAGGGACCCCTGTTCTTTAAGCAATTCAGCAGAACGCAGGATGAATGCTTTGTGGAACTGGACATACCATGGTGGATCCGCAACGACTACGTCGTATTTTCCTCTGAACCTGACCATGGGGTCGAACATGTTGTGATGAAATAACCCGCCGGTAGCTCCCGCGGATTCGAGATCCGCAAGGACCGAGGTGCTGTTATCAAATAGGGACAAATGCACACCTGACTTGTGTAGGCTCAGGAACAGCGTTGGCGCCCCTAGTAGCGCGATTTCACAGTTACTTTCAATGAACGGGCTAAGCCTTGTCGCAAGCTCATCCCGTGACTTGGATGTATAACGCCAATCATAATCGGCGGGATGGGGATCACCGAAAACGGGGTTCACATCCAACGGTTTCAGGACAAGCTGTCTTTCGAAGACCGGGGGCGTAACGTTTGATTCCAAGATAGATCTTTTCGGTGACCTACGTTTCGACCCCGGCGTGCGGTATTGCCCGTTCCGGAGTTCAAGCTTAGTGTCTAGAACAAGGCCCTGCAGCGCTGTTAGGACGTGTAGTGGATACGCACCTTCAGAACGGCAGACTATGTCTTGGAAAGTCATGGGCTTTCTACGCACAAGGTTTATTAGGAAAGTCTCGACACGTTGTCTGTAGATTTCGTCAATGTCGCTGGTTGCTACTATATTGATCTCAGGACGAAATTGGCTTCTCTCTCTCATCGCTCCTACCTAAATGATTATCTTGTGTTCATAAATTCTCTTATTGCGCACCTCTTCTGGAAAGCGCCTCTCCAACTCTTTTTGCCAAAGGTAAGCGGCTTGATCTTGAATTTCGAGGGCTTTTTTATGTTTGTCACCCATGCGCCCCTTAGTCGGAGTAAATTCCAGAATCCGTTGTGGTATGGTTCGAAGCGGAAAAATGGGGTGGATCTCTGATTGGAGTCGATCAACAAATTCAGTCATTTGTAGGGCAAGGTTTCTGTCGCTATCTGACGTGAGGGTTACGTAACCATAGACATCGAAGCCGGACGTGACGAGCCTTCGCATCAAGGAGAATTGGTTCCCAAACAATCCCCGTGGCGCTCCGGTATTGAATGAAAAAGAACTCTCGTCGAATCCTTTGAAGCATCCGACTCGTCCATAGTTCTTGTAGGACGCAAGACGATGGATCTCTTGCTCATTGAGGAATCGCCAAAGGAAATCAGTGCTCAGATTATCATCGGACCACAGATATATCTCCTTGTCTAGTTTTCGGTTGTGTATCGCGTCGGCAAACCATAGTATCCACTCGGGTACCAAGTCGGGCTGTCCTCCAGTGAGGTCAATCATTGGCGGTCGTCCTTTCTCTGCCAAATAGCAGTCAAGCATTTCGTCCACACTCAGCATCTTGGAGTGTTCCTGCTTTCCTGCGACCAACCTTCGATCGACGAAGCAATACCAACACCGTAGGTTACATATGGCATTCTGAAAGACTTCGGTTGAGATCTCATCAGCATCAGGAAATCCAAGGGCATGCCTGGCAGGGTCAATAGGTAGTGGGTCTGGAGGCCAGCCTTCGCCTTGGAAGCGTGCAAAGTGGTGAATCCGGCCAAATCCCTTGCAATTTGGCGGTAGGGTGAGGTCGGTGGATTGTTGTGAATTATCTAAACATGCAAGCCGAATCTTTCTCTCCGCTAGATTAATCCCCGACTGCCGTAGCTCTCTGGAGATTTCTTCAATCTTGATCGTACTCATAACTCGCAATCGCGCTTGGATTCACAATTGATTGTGAGGCCAGTTTTTCCTTCAAGCCTGCTCAGTGAGTTCCGGAGCTCGCTTTTTTATGTAGAGCATGATTAGGTCGACCATGTACTTAATTTCATCCTCAGTAAGGGGACGATTTCTGTCAATACCGTGCCATTCCTCTGCGCATTTTCTGCAGCAAGTAGCTGTGCCGTGTTGAGCATAATAGATTATGTTACCGCTAAAGGGCGTCTGGGTACCATCACGAAAGATATCCCTTGATGCTGGACTCACATGTTTGACTATCCTCTTCTCCGCATCTGTCCTCAACTGTTGAATTCCCTTTTTGCGGGCAAGCTGCATTGAATGTTCATCAATGGTCTTATGCCAGTAGAAGTGCCGTATCATCTCGTACTGAATCGCCTGTATAGTATAATCCACGTCTTTGAGATTCTTTTTGTCTACTCGGTGCCAGTCAATTAGGTCGGCTCCGCAAGCAACACACTTGCCATTCCTATACGATTGATCCCTGGGTCTTCGGCGACGGAAGCAATGCAAATCATGCTCACAGTCGTGTGAAGAGCAACTGACCTCCCCCAGTGGCCTTGATTCTTTCCAATCTGTCGTCTCAGAAGTCATATTCAATCCCTCCTATTCAATAAGAGCTCGTTGCACAAGCTGCATATCGGCATCCGAAAGTTTAGATAGGTCAACATGTTCCAGCAGAACATCCTTAGCGATCAAAAAGGGATTGGGGCCCGTGCTCTGTAGATTCTCTGCGGTTCCCCACCAGTTTTGACCCTCGACAGCTAAACGGAAAGCGAGATAGCTGGCAAGCGAATCAAGTGGGACATTTTCCGCTGAAGCCACTCGCTTGACAGCTGACTTCAGCATTCTGAGGTCTCGATCTGCCTCTTTTATGCATTGCTCCGCTAGCAGCTGAGGATTCTTACCCAGCAGTACGGCTCCCGCATACTGACTTGCTTCTGTCTCTTCTGGGGACAATCGCTCTTTGGACATATTGTCGTGCTCTACCACAACCAAGTTCGGTCGTTTCGGTTGCTGCAATGTGTGATAGATCTCATGCAGAGCGTCGAACATCCACCGTGAGTGCGAAGATGTCCTCTGCTTTAGAACAATCATATGTCTAAAATCCTCACGGAAATATGCTCCGTGAAAAGCACCGGGAGTGCTCAACGGCAGGACTAGGATGCCCAAGTCCCAAATATAGTTAAGCACATTCGGCAGAGTCAAAGCTTCGTAGCGTGAAAGTATGGCTCTTCGAGTTTCGTAGGGATCTTCAGGTACCGTTTGCTGCTCTCGCGACTTTATGGTCTGTAGTAAAGTAAGCACCAGGTAATGTGCATAGACTAAATATGCATTGACTCGCTTTTCGTTTGCACTAGCCGCCACCTTGAGTCTGGCGGGAACCAATCTCGGACTAAGTGGAGCCCCTTGCTGCTCCAGAATATCACGGGGCGTCCAACCGAAAATGCGCCCTACGTGACGCGCAACCTGATAGACGAGACCGTCGCTCGCCTGAGCATCTCCAGTGAGGAGTCGTTGTGATAGGGAAGCAGGAATTATCCTCCTAGCTATCAAATCTCTGTCAAGACCGGCTTCTTTCAAACGGTTGATCAGGGATGCAAGCGATGCTTCTGAAGACTCTGGGATCGAATCGTCTAGCCACTTAATCCCCAATGCTTGGGCTATTTCCCTAATTCTTGAAAGACTCGCAGAAGTGTATTCGGTAGCTTCGTATTTTTGAATCTGCTGTTCTTTAAGCCCAAGCCGCTCGGCCAGCTCTTTCTGAGTTAATCCTTTAGCGATCCTTGCTTTAATAAGAGCAAGTGGAAACTCAGCAAACAGGTCAAGGCTTGGAGTGGCGTAGTTGCCTTCCTTTAGATTTTCGTATTCTTTGAGTTCGGCGTATAGGTCTGCAAGCTGGCTATTTATACCGTCGCGTTCAGCTTGAAGAAGCAAAGGAGGAATATTTCCTTCTTTGCCAGATGACTGAATTAGTTCGGCCAAAGCACGATCCAGTCTCGCAATTTGGGCTTTAGTAATTCGATACTGCCTTTCGTTCTTTATCATACTAACCCCCGTAAATCCATGGCTACTATTCCCTTCCGTTTACCACTGTCTTTATCCCCTTGAAAAAATTCCAGCATTACTGGGCCCGGATTGCCATTTCGCATTGTGGCTACAAAGAGTTCGCCCCCATATTTGGCTTTCTGGGCAGTACGACCTCGCTCGAACCTGAGCAACACAGGGTCCAATTTATGATGATCGACGTTTGACGGGTCCCAGCAACCGTCGAAGTCAACAGGTATTTCTTTACTGGTAACGAAGCTGCCATCAATATAGACAGTAAGGCAGCCCGCTTCCTTAAGTGAATCCAGTGCTTTCTTTAAACCTACCAATAGAATCTTCCGCTGGTTATTGGTCCCAAATCGATCCGAAATCTCCTGCCACGTTGCCCAATGGATTCCGGGAGGAAGAAGTCCATCACCTTCAAAAGCGGGTAGCACAACACAATTATATCATTGTGTTGTTTTTTGTCAACAGCACAACCCGGTTTATTATTTATTATAATGATGTATACAGCTACTTAGCTGACTATTATCCAGAAAATCTGATACCATTTGCTCTAGTTTTTGCTTTGAAGATGTCTCCTATCTCCCTGACTAGTTACTACTCAGGCGGCCAGATAAGTAAACCCTGACTTTAAGCTAGGAAAATACCTCGCCATAACATGGTGCTGGGTCCTTAGCTACCTCTGCGGCTCGATAAGCACGTTTTGAAGTAGTAGACAGTAGCCAGAATTCAGCGCCAATGAGATTGCCGCGCACCTTTCAGGTGCTCGCAATGACCGATAGCGAGGAGGAGGCCAACGGCCCGGTTCTGTGGGAGCAAAGACCGGCGCCTTACTAGCTCCACTGTACCGTGGGCATCGTCCTGTATGCTGTTATATACGGGCGGCTTGATGCCAAGACTATTACAGAAGCTGCGTGGAAAAACATGATGGATATCCACACTATCGTCAAAGTAGGTCTGAAGCTCGATCGTGTCACCGGTACGGAAATCCTGGCCTCCCTCTCGCATTAGCAAAGCGTGCAGTC
>JAWOFK010000096.1:0-15646 GCA_046497565.1 Dehalococcoidia bacterium | reverse complement strand
CCAAACTACACGTCCACTTGAACACTTCCTCCTCCCACCTCCCCACATCCACCTTGAGTTTCACGGCTAACTGCTCTATGCTTTCCATTGAGAGACCTCCTTAATCTAAAGATTGACTTTCCAGCCATCTCGAAATTCTGTGGGGTCTCTCTTCTATTTGCAACCCCGACCGACCAAAATGTTACAGTAACTATTAATCAATGCATCTGATATTGACTTGGCCAACACTTGTTGGTAACATCATCAGGTGAGTCGTGCTAGGCGGGGAGCTAGCGGTGCCCTGTACCCGAAAACCGCTATAGCGGGGCTGAATTCTTGCTTGAGGTTTGCTGTCGGGCAGGTCTGTTTTTGCTGAGCGGTGTTGATAGTTGGGTTCTATGCAACTGGGGGCTATGAACCCCGTCAGGTCCGGAAGGAAGCAGCGGTAAATAGTATTTGCAGTGTGCCATAGAGTTGCCTGGCTGGAGCTAGCTGGCAAAGACAGCTGAACGGTTCAGGAATCGAGAGCAGGTGCACGGCTCACAAAAAATTGGGAGGTTAAGAATATGACAATAAAGAAAGTGTGCGTTGTTGGTTCGGGGACGATGGGCAGCGGAATAGCTCAGGTATCGGTACAGGGGGGCTATGATACAACTATGGTTGACATAAAACAGGAGTTTGTTGACCGTGGTCTGAGCGTGATAAGAACAAGCCTCGCTAAATTTGTGGAAAAACAGAAGATCAACCAGGAGCAGATGGATGAAGCCTTGGCAAGACTTCGCACCTCGATCAACATAAAAGATGCCGCTAAAGATGCTGACTACGTCATAGAGGCGGTATTTGAGCGGGTGGAGGTGAAGCGGCCGATATTCGAACAGCTTGAAGAGATTTGCCCCAAGGAAACGATTCTGGCTTCTAACACCTCAGCGCTACCTATAAGTCTCTTTGCCTCAGCGACCAGGCGCCCCGACAAAGTTATCGGGGCCCATTTCATGAATCCCGTACCATTGATGAAGAGTATGGAGGTAGTGAGGTCCTTGCTCACTTCTGATGAGACCGTGAAGATTACTCTTGATTTTGCGAGGTCGCTGGGTAAGGAACCGGTGGAGGTCAAGGACTCTCCCGGGTTCGTGGCTAATAGAATATATATGCTGACGGTGAATGAGGCAGCAAAGGTGCTGGAGGAGAGTGTGGCAAACATAGAAGATGTGGACAAGTTGATGCGGTTATCGTTTAACTGGCCTATGGGCCCATTCGAGCTGGCGGACCTGGTTGGTATAGACGTTGTGGTGGACCTGTTGGAAGGCATCTACCAGCAGACCGGATGGGAAAGATTCAAGCCTGCTCCGTTATTGAAGAGGATGGTCGAGCTTGGATACACGGGCAGAAAAGCGGGGAAGGGCTTCTACCAATTGTTTGGGGCGAAATAGATTATTATGTGACAGGAGAATTGAGAATGGCAGAGAAAGAATATAGCTATATCATATATGAGAAGAAGGGAAGGGTTGCTACCATAACCCTGAACAGGCCCGAGAACCTGAACGCGCTCAATTCCGCTTTGATGGCGGAATTTCACGACGTTCTTACAGATGCTGAGAATGACGAAGGCGTCGTTGTGATTGTTGTCACCGGTGCAGGCGACAGGGCTTTCTGTGCCGGGGCAGATATACCCGAAATACAGGCCTTAACTGCGATAGGAGCCAGAGACTTTTCCTTGTCGTTGCATGAGCACACCAGACATATGGAGAGGGTCAAGAAACCGATAATAGCCAGAATTAACGGGTTCTGTCTGGGTGGTGGGCAGGAAATTGCCATGGCTTGCGACTTGAGAATTGCTTCTGATAAGGCGAGGTTTGGTCAGCCCGAGGTGAATCTGGGCATCATTCCCGGTGCCGGCGGGACTCAAAGATTGACAAGACTGGTGGGGAGAACGAAAGGCATGGAAATCGCTATGCTCGGTGATATTATTGATGCCAATGAAGCGTATCGGCTTGGTCTGTTAAATAGGGTTGTTGCGGCTGAGGAACTGGACAAAGCCGTGGATGAATTGGTACAGAAACTTCTTTCCAAGAGTCCTGTTGTCCTGGGAATCATTAAGTTCGCAATAAACAAAGGCATAGAGATGGACCTGGACCGTGCACTGTATTACGAAGCCGAGTGTTTTGGTTCGGCACGGGCGACCGAGGATGCCACGGAAGGACTGCAAGCGTTCCTGGCGAAGAAGAAACCCGAATTCAAGGGGAAGTAATCAGCGGCCATTGTTGTATTGGACAGTGTCTTCGCCTGTTCATTCGGCAGTCTTGATTGTGGCAAGGCGGCGTATTGTAACGTGGTTGGCTCTCAAAGGCGTGGTGTGGCCCGGCGATTTGACTTCAAACCGAAGAAGAGCTTGGGGCAGCATTTCCTTATTGATGAAGCTGTATTGGAGCGCATATTATCCGCCACCGAAGTCGGCAACAGGGATATCGTAGTTGAGATAGGTCCGGGCCTGGGCGTGCTCACTGAGGCGTTGGCCAAACGGGGGGCCAGGGTCATCGCCGTGGAGCTTGATTCAAAACTGGTTGCCCTGCTGAAGAAACGACTGGTCACCTTTCCTAACGTCGAAATTGTTCGTGCTGACATACTTAGGGTAACCCCTCGGCAGCTGCTACAAGACAATCTAACTGCACCCGAGGCTGTGCGAAGTTACAAAGTCATAGCTAATCTTCCTTACTACATCACTTCGCCGGTGTTGTGCCATTTTCTCGAGGGGCAGCCCCGACCCTCAGAAATGGTGGTGATGGTACAGAAGGAGGTTGGTGAAGTCATTGCTGCTTCGCCCGGTAAGATGCGCCTGCTCAGCGTCAAGACTCAGTTTTATAGCAAGCCGGCCATCGTATGCTATGTACCAGCCGCGAGTTTTCATCCACCGCCGAAAGTGGAATCAGTCGTCTTGCGCCTGGATGTCTACTCTGAGCCGCCTATCGAAATATCCCATGTTGCCAGCTTCTTTGACATGGTGATGCATGGTTTCAGCTCACCCCGTAAACAGCTCCGCAATTCCCTGGCGCACTCTTTAGAGATGCCGCCAGAGCAAGTTGCATCATTACTCGAAAAAGCCGGAATAGAGGCCAGACGGCGGGCTGAGACTCTGAGCCTGGAAGAGTGGAGGGAGTTATGGGAACAATTTGCCCCCCTCTTGTGTCATCCTGAGCACCGCGAAGGATCTTGAGGTTCTTCGGTCTCCAAGCTCCCTCAGAATGACATTAGGGGTGAGTAGTTAAAGGACTACAATGCTGACTGTTTATGCACCGGCCAAAATAAACCTGGTTCTCGAAGTACTGGGCAAGCTCGATGATTATCACCGAGTCTCCAGCATTGTTCAGTCAATAGACTTATGCGATGTCCTCGATTTTGAGTTAGATAGTGAAATATCTCTTGAGTGCGATGAACCCAGCTTGGAACGCGATAACCTGGTAACACGGGCAGCCGCCCTGCTTAAGGCGAGCACCAAATATGGCCCGGGGGCGCGAATCGTACTGCGCAAGCATATACCCTGGGGTGTGGGATTGGGAGGAGGGAGCAGCGACGCTGCCACCACCCTGCTGGCTCTAAATGAGCTCTGGCAATTAGCACTGCCGCTTTCTGAGCTAGTCCGTTTGGCCTCCAAACTAGGCTCGGACGTTCCTTTCTTTATCCATAAAGGTACAGCCCTGGTGGGAGGGAGGGGTGAAATAGTGACCCCGCTGCCACCCTTGTCTTCAACCTACTTCGTTTTGCTGGTGCCACCGTTATCGAAAATCACAGCCAAGACAAAGCGGATGTACGATAAGTTGGATACTGCTCATTTCACCGAAGGGCAGTTTGTTGAAGCAGCCTTATCATCTTTGAGGAAGGGGAAAAGGATTGACCATGCTCTCATGTTTAACATCTTCAGAAAGGTAGCCTTTGATCTCTTTCCGCAGCTGGGGGAATACGGGCAGATTTTCGAGCAAGCCGGGGCCCCGGAAGTCCATCTGGCTGGCTCCGGGCCATGTCTCTATACCTTTTTTACGAGGAAGGAGAAGGCGGATGAGGTCTTTTTGCGGTTGAGAAAGCAAGGGCTGGAGTGCTACCTGGCGTCTTCTGTCCCGCCTGCAAATATAGCTGCGGGTCTTTAGACCCGCAGGGCCAGGTGGTCTGGCGACAATGTTCCGCTTTGGTCACTTCGGCGAAGGGCCACAGTCAGCCTGAGAATCAAGTGCTTTTAAGGAAAGGGCTAGTTTCTCCTCGTCCGCTCTGGTGTTGACCTCCCCATCTAATCTTGCCTTATGTAATCTCTGGAGGACCTTTCCCATCTCCGGTCCGGCACAGATGCCCAGTCTTTTCAGGTCTTCCCCGTTGAGAAAAGTCTTTACGTGGCGGAGTTTTTTCAGAAATAGTTGAAGGTGGTGACGTACCCTTGAGGATTCCGAGGCTATGGCATTTGCTTGTATCGCCAGGGTGTCGTATTGTTGGAGCAGATAATGAATCTCACTGGGCTTCAGTGAAGACTTGTCCAGAAGCGGGAGGCTGGCCTGGAGACGAAGTGTATCGCGCATGGCCCTGGACAGTTTTGCCGGCATATTGAGATGGGCGAGAAAGTGCTCAATTTCCCTTTCGCTAAATGGGTAGATGAGAAGACAGAAATAGAGCGAGGGTAATTGATTGGGCTTACTTAGCCGGCGCGCTTTGTCGAATTTCTCGGCTATCCAGCCATCGCCTTTGAGGAAGGGGCTTATTCCCGGCAACACTCCCAGCTTGGCAAGCCGCTTGACCACGAGTTCTGGCTGTTTCTCCTTGAAAATTAGTTCCAGCTCGTGTCTGATTCGGTCGCCGCTTATTGTATCCAGCATGGAAGCATCTCGTTTGAGTAGCTCAGCCGTCTGTGCTTCAAACTCAAAACCCAGTCGTTGCTCATAACGCGCAGCCCGTAGAATTCTGGTAGCATCGTCGCTGAAGCTTCCCGGATGCAGGATGCGAATGAGACGATGCTCAAGGTCGTCTTTGCCCCGGTGGGGATCGACTAACTCTCCATAATCTTGTGCAGCGAGGGAAATAGCCATAGCATTGATAGAGAAATCTCTACGGAGGAGGTCATCCTCGATAGTGCCCGGGGTAACCGTGGGTAATGCCCCCGGTTTGGCATAAGTCTCCTTTCGCGCTGTAGCCAGGTCCAGGCTGAAACTCTCATATCTGAGCTTGGCGGTGCCGAAGCGATGGTGGGCGAGCAACTTTGTCTGGCCAGTTTCAGCCACCTGTTGCGCCAATTTCACTGCATCGCCCTCCACTACCAAATCAAGATCGAAATTGGGATAACCCAGAAGCAGGTCTCGCACTATGCCGCCGACGAGATACACCCCTTGTCCTTGACTGGCAGCCTGTCCGCTGATGTCCTTGACCAGCCTAAGGAGTTGCGGGGGAAGATATTGCTCTAGTTGCCGGGCCAGATTCATCGCCACAGTATTATATCAGCACTTCCGTTTCAGCCGTATAACGTAATTCCAATAATCGTGGTTTATATATATAATTAGAAAAGCCAGAAGCATGGAAGCCAGGAGCCAGGAAGGACACAGGAAAAGACTACGGGAAAGGTTTCATCAATCGGGGTTGACGGCCTTCCTGGACTACGAAATTGTGGAACTGCTGCTGACGCTGGGGACGCCCCGCAAGGACTGCAAACCACAGGCCAAAGAGGCAATACGCAGGTTCAAGACCCTGAGGGGTGTCCTGGAAGCTCCACGGGAGGAGTTACAGGAGATCAAGGGAATCACTGAGTACAATACCTTTGTAATCAAGCTGGTGCAAGACGTAGCCAGGGAATTCCTCAAGGAACAGGTCCTCGACAAACCATACTGCCGGTCCTCCAGGGAGGTCTTCGACTACCTGTACCATTCTATGCGAGACCTGAAGAAAGAAGTCTTCAAAGTCATGTTTCTTGATTCTCAAAATCACGTTTTGAAGATAGAAGACCTTTTCGAAGGGACACTAAATGCCAGCGCTGTTTATCCCCGCGAAATCATACAGAGTGCAGTCAAGCACGATGCGGCGGCCCTCATCTTTGTCCACAACCACCCCGCTGGCAATCCTCAACCGAGTGAGAACGATAAACAAATAACCCAGGATCTCGTGTTTGCCGGCAATGTCATGCAGCTTAAGATTCTTGACCACATTATAATAGGCGACAACCGATACTTCAGCTTTGCCGATGCCGGGCTCATCGAGGAATATAACTCGGACTTCCTAAGCCTTAAAGAAGGAAAAAGAGTTTAAGCCCGGGCGGATTTGGGTTCACCTTTTAGCGATTCACGTGCGCAGGCAACTGGAGATTTCCTCGTCGAAGTGAGTAAAGCGAACAGAACCGAGGAAAACGTGATAACAACGCAGGCTATTACTATTTGCGCAACGTTGCTATCAGTCGAATCGGTTTGATTAGCAAATCCAGTCCTGCGTTAATGTCGGCTACTAGCACGTCACAGCTGGCAATCGCCTCAGCAGAGGCACCTTCAGCACCGAGTACGCATATTCCCAAAATTGACTCTTTCAGCATAGACGCATCATTGGAGCCATTTCCTAGAACAACTGTGGTGTTGCTACCTAACTGCTGCACGAATTTGAGCTTCTGAAGCTGCTCATCACCAGGGCTAACCTGATGTATGTTAACCTGCAGACCTTTTCTCAATTTCCGCGTGCTGCCACGGGTATCCGCGGTGACAACTATGATGTTAAGTGACCTGCGCAGTAAATCAAGCCTTTCTGGAACGCCTTTTATTATGCTGCCGTCCAAAGCGATGGTGCCATTAAGGTCCAGAACCAGATGTTCCAATCTATAAACACGCTGGCCCGGCACATCAATCTCTATCAATTGCCCTTCACCTCACAATGATTTTTCCACTTGGCTCATCTAGAACCTCACCGATAATAGCTGCGTCGCTAATGCCCTCCTGATGCATTGTGTCGAGCAATGCATTGCAGTATTCATTATACCAACACCCAGCCGCTTTCCTCCCATGGCGTAAACGTCACTCAAGGCATTAACGACGGCAATCTGACCAAAAGTATAAGGGTCGTCGACTATCGCTGTGAAGAAGTCGAGGGTCTGTACGAGTGCCAGTGCGTCGGTCAGCTTATAGACGCCGGCGTCTTCAGCCCTCTCCAGACCCACAATCAGGTTTGGGTCGGTGATGAGGGGCAGACCGCACAGAGCCTGGGCCAAGTCCCCTGGTCCGATTTTGCAGGCTCAACCTGCGCCGCTCACTGTTTCCGTCAGGCGAAGCCTATTCTTCTCACTCATTCCAATCTCCGCTCTATATTTTTACTACCTTGGTTGCAGATAGAAGCGACTCTACGGTATCGTACATGTTGGTTACCGAACCAACCTCGAGCTTACCCTTCAACTCGTAGTATTCGAGGCAGGTACCGCAAGAAAGTATCTGCACCCCGGCCTCCTCAAGCAGTTTCAGGCTATCCAGAACCTCGGAACCTTCCGTGGTCAGCCTGACACCATCATTTGTAACCTTACAGCCCTGGCTCTCGGCAAAATGCCTGACGTTCTCGCATCCGTCCAGACGCTCGATTATCACAGTAATCTCTCCCTCTTCCATACCCTCCAGGGCCTTTCTGGTTCTTACCACTGGGATAGGGCAGTTAAGACCACGTGCATCAAGCTCCTGGGCCACTATTATCTCCTTCTACTTCCCGGGCGGCGTCAGGGTCAGTCGATATTCCCCGGAGACCTCTTCGACTTTGACGGAATACCCTTGACTCTGCGCCAGGCGGGATACATTCTCTTTGGAGGTAGCTGTTTCTATCAGTACGGTTAGTATATCTTTGGGGTTCTGGTCCATCGCTTTTTTGGTACGGACCACCGGTACGGGACAGGAAAAACCCCGAACATCAACTTCTAGCATTGTTGATTCCCTCCTCTCATATAACAAACATTAGTCCATTGACATAAGTGATCTTTGAACACGGATGAAAACTGGGCGATAACCTTGCTAACTTTGGTGGCCGGGGTTACCCCAGCATATTGCCCGGCCATTCGGTTGGCCCTGGCTGCAATAATTGCCGCTTCGTGTGGCTCGAGTTGAGCGTAGACAAGGGCTGAGACCAGTCCGGTAATAGTATCGCCGGTGCCACCTATCGGCTCCAGTGCCGGTACGTTCGGCTCTGTCACGGTGGCCAGAACTTCACCGTCTCTGATGACGTAGTCCGTTGCTCCCTTGACCAGCAATAATCTGGCGGCACCGTGGTTGGCATAAGCTGTTTTCGCCAATTCGGGGGCATGTGATATGTCTGTCTCGAACAAATGCCTGAAGATATAGGCGGGGTGTGTCGCCTCCGGGTCAGCGAGAAATGCAATCTCTGTGGCGTCAGGAGTGAAGATGTCGAATGATTCGGCCAATCCAGCGCCTTTCGCGGAATACATGGAGGCGGCATCGGCAATCATAATCGGTCGCCTTTTGCATTTCTCTACAGCGGCACACAGCTGCCGCGTCTGTGACATATCAGGCAGCCAGTAATGCAGTGCCAGTACATCGGGTGACAGCTCGGCGATATGGTCAATCAAGTACTGGTATAGGTCACGACTGCCCTTGCCTTTGCCGATATCGCCGACGAGGAGCGCATGGGGCGCATCAATGCCCAGGTGACCGGTAGTGGCCAGTGCTGCACTGATCATCGCACCTGTCCCCTGGGTGCACGGTATAGCTTCGCCGTCCACCGTAATATGATCATCTTTGGAAACGACCCTCCCCATGACAAGAGGCATATCTCTAACGGGAACTGTTCCGGCAATGAGCATCATTTCCTGTCACCTCCCGAACGGAGATCAATGCATTCGTCGAAAGCCCTATCCAGGTTCACGGCGCAGAGTGTGAATCCCAGGTCTTTGGGTCGTTGCGCCTCCTCAATTCGTTTATCAATCAACTCGGCATGAAGATAAGGAATATCCGGGCAACCACCACCGGAAACGTTTACGATGACCCCGCTATTCTTCTCATAGGTCATTTTCATGTTGCCGGCCTTGACCATGACCCAGTCGCCAAAATCGGTGACCTTGACAACGTCAAGAAGAGGTGCAGTTTTTATCCTTATCGGGTCTATGCTGATATAGAACACATCGTTTTCATCAAGTACTCTCTGGATGCCAGGCTGTTCCACCAGGCTTATCTCCACGGCCAGGTCACACCCCCTGCGTAACTCTGGTGGAGGTGCCACCAGCTTTACCATATAGCCGGCAGATTTGAGTACCCTTTCCCCAGTCATGGCCTGCTGTACCTCGTCGAACAGCACCAGGCCGCCGCCCTCGAATCTCACTTTCTGCTTCTTGTTAAGATTAGCCATAATAAAACCTCCTTTAAGCTTTCACCCTCATTAAGAAACCGACGGCTATGCAAAAAGCCCAACCTATTACGACCGCCGCCGGCCCCCAGGCGCCGACTCCGGCTGGGCTTGAAGCCAGCAGGAAATTATGAGCTACCGCAGCGCCGGCCAGGTAACCCAATACCGTCACGCCGGCGTCGGTATCACCTTCTCCGGAAAGCACCAGGTTGCGCAGTGGACAACCACCTATTTGCGTAGCGGCCAAACCGAGCAGTCCCATACCAAAGAAGTTCCACAGGTGGTCGGTATGGGAGACCGGCTGGTTAGCAAAGCCCCAGTGGTAAATCCCTTCGGCACCGAAATTACCGACTATATAGTTGGTGACTATCGCCGCAACGAAAAAAGCGCCGATGCCGCTTATCAGATAGAAATCTTTGACCAGGAAGATATCACGCCAGGCGCCGACCGAGCAAAAACGGGTGCGTTGTGCCATGAAACCAACCAGGAGCCCGATACCAAGTCCGAGCGCCAGAGGTACATACATCGAGCCCGGCCCTGATTCACTGGTGGCAATGAAACCGGGCTTAAAGATAGAGAAAAGCAGTAAGCCTATCATGATTACCGGCAGTATCCAGCCAGCCACGGGGTGCATTTTGACAGCCCTGCCCAGGTTAAACCCCTTCCTTAAGAAGAAAATACCGACCAGCACACCGAATACCATACCGGCCAAAGCGGTGATGCCGTTGAGGTCTCCGCCGGCAAGGCGTAGCAGCATCCTGATGGGGCATCCCAGAAACACCAGGGCGCCAATCATGACGAGCATGCCAAGCACGAACCTGATAACCGGCGATGCTCCGCCCCGGGGACGCCACTCCCTGAAAGCAAACGCGGTAATCAATGCTCCCAGCGTAAAGCCCATGATCTCCGGCCTCATAAATTGAACTACTGAAGCCTGATGTAATTTGAGAGCGCCAGCGATGTCGCGCAAGAAGCAGGCCACGCAAATGCCCATGTTAGGCGGATTACCCCAGTTCACAGCGAGGGCGCCCAGAGCGCCAAATATGAGGCCGGCTAGAACAATTCTGGTTCTTGGTGTCCACAATACTTTCAACCTTCTACTCCTTTCTAGTTTGCAGATTATGTGCTCCATCCTGAAGTCCAGAAGGTACTCAGCGCATCGTCACACCTCCTGTAATCAGCCGGGAAGGAACAGAACCAATATGAAGTTGAGGAATGGCTGCGAATATCATAGAATTACCGCAGGGCATTATACTATAAGCGATATTTTTGTTCAATATAAGTAATTCCTATTGATGTTTTGAAATGAATCTTGAATATCTCAGGACGTACATAGATGTAATCAGGGCAGGTAGTTTTTCGGCGGTAGCCAAGAAGCTCTCCATAAGCCAGCCGGCGGTCTCATTCCAAATTCAGAAACTTGAGCAGGAATTAGGCGTCCGTCTTATTGACCGCCGGCAGAAAAAGCTGGTGATGACAGAGGCAGGAAAGCGATTGCTGGTTTTTGCAGAGCTGTTTGATGAGGAGCATCAGGGTTTGATGCGTGATTTTGAAGGCCTAAGGGAAGGAGTGACCGGTAATCTGGTTATTGCTGCGAGCACAATACCCGGGGATTTCATCCTCCCTCCTATTCTGGGCGAATTCAAGAGGCGGCATCCGGCGGTAAGTATCCAGGTAGCAGTTGCCGACTCCGCCAAAGTCATCGAGTCTGTAAAGGGTGGTGATTACGATGTGGGATTCTGCGGCGTATGCCCTGAAGATAAAGAATTGGAAGCTGTCAAGATTGCCGAGGACGAGATCGTGCTAATTGTTTTCCCGGAGCATCCCCTGGCGAAGCGAGAAAAGATACGTTTTGTTGAGATTTGTACCGAACCGCTGATTTTCAGAGAGCCTACATCCGGAACGCAACGTAGCGTAGAAGCCCTCCTAGCGAATGCCGGATTTGATTTGAGCAAATGCAAGCCGTCGCTCATTCTGGGTACGACCGGGGCTGTAGTAACCGCGGTCGAAGCCAAACTGGGCATCGCATTCGTGTCAAATCTTGCCATTAAGAAGAGCGTTGGCCTTGGCCTGGTAAAGGAAATCGGCATTGAAGGAGTAGCTCTTAAACGGGATTTCTTCTGCATATATCGAAAACAGCGGCCGGTCTCGCGCTTACTCGAGGAATTCATGTCTTTCGTTGTACACATGTGACTTAGTTTTCGCGGTCGCCTGATTGCACGATTGCCAGCAATACTAGCTCCTTCAACTGATTCCTGTGAGGATATGTAATTGGGGTTGTCTGACGGGCGGGATACGGTGGGGTTTGTAGATTTAAAGGAAATACCTGCTCCGGAAAGCGAGCAAGGTTATCCCAGGGAGATGATACCTGATTTACAGTAGGCCCCACAGGTATGGTGTCCCTGCGGTTTGCCGCAATTTATGCGTTGATCATACGTCTGGCTTCGAACTTAGTGAACTCTAGGGCGAGACGCGCGACACCACCGTAGAAGATTGCTCCAGTATTTCCAACTACCCGGTCGAGAAACAGCGGGGCCCATTTGAGGAAGTGGTCTGCCAGGAATTGGTTTTCAATCGTTGCCATGTCCGGGCTCGTAGTAACTCCCTCCTGGTCGGTTTTGTGTTGTTCTAGAATTAAGTAGGAAACAAACTCCATCTCCGCAGCGATATGATCAGGGATGTCCGCGAAGTCTGCGGACGGACACAACCCGGCTTCTTCATAAAACCTCCCTGCCTGAGCGGTGCTTGGCCCCCAGACCAGTCGATCTTCGTCCAGGTATACCGAGCTGTAGGGTGGGGCTGGAATACGGGGATATGCGTTGACAAACAGACGGGTATACTCTACCTGCAACTCACTTAAGGCCACTTCGGGGCCTGTCGATTCGAGCCAGGCGATGACCTCTCTCATCTCCCCAGAGGCATCCAGACCGAGAACGTGCCAAGCATCAAGGCATTCCCCCAGGCTGTCCCCGTCGAACAGCTTGAGGAGTTCCATGTCCGGATAGGAGAAACAGAGGGCAAGGAACCGGTATACAACAGCACGGGCAAGAGAGGTAACCCGCTTTTCTGCTGCCTGCCCCTCTGTGTGTCCCATAAGGCCTTAAGCCTTGCGCACGTTGACGCAAATGTCAAGTATGGCAGCCGAGTGACACGGCAGGTAGGACTTGATTTTCAGGGAGTCTTCCAGGTGGCGCTCGGGAAGCAGTTCTCCGTCATTTGTTCCCCGATCATGGGCGACACTCCATCCGCGACTCCAGTGTCCGAAAGCGTGCTCGGTCATCACAGTATCCTTGCGAATACCTCTGGTGATGTGAGCCCGCAGCTTGATGCTGTTGCCGTTTTGGGAGTCAACTATAACATAGTCGAACTCTTGGACGCCGATGTTAGCGGCGGTGTCCGGGTGCATGTGCAGGAAGTTTTCAGGCTGCACCTCGACAAGCACGGGGTCATTGCTCATCCCGGTGTGTACAAGCCATGGCAGGTGGTTAACCACGATACGGTACGGATACTCGGCGCTGGGCATTGTGTAAGGTTCATGCCATGAAGGCAAGGGCTCGTACCCCTCATTCTCAAGAATGGTGGAGTAGAGCTCTATCTTCTTGGACGGTGTGTTGAACTCGGTCCGACCCACGAGCTCCTGCTTTCTTTCATGGATGCCGTTGTTTGCCCTCATCTCCGCCATCGATGTTCCGGCAGCCTCCAGACATGCCTCCCTGTGTCCGGCCCAATCGACCTTAAACTCCGACTTGCCCATGGCATCCAGGATGCCGTTAACTATAGCGCTCCAGCCCCTGTTTTCCCATAGGGCTCCTGTACCCTCTCTCAGCAGAAGCATCGGCCATAGCGCTTGGCGCACCCGGCTGGTATAGCCACCGCTCTCCAGAAAATACATGTCGGGCAGAACGATGTCCGCCATTTGACAGGACTCACTGGGCATGATGTCAACTACGGCGAAGAAGTCCAGCTTCTTGATGGCCTCTATGATGGTGTCGGGATTGGGAAATGCAAGCAGGTTGTACTTGCGCATGATGCCTACCTTGACCGGGTAGGGGTCTTCCGACAGAATTCCCTGTGCTATGTGTCCGAAGCTCCCGGTACGCGCTGCATTCGCCAGGGGGAAAAGGTGCTGGCCGTCAACCCTCCGAGTCTCCTTCATCTCCGGGAACGTAACAGGGGCGAAGCTATCCACCGAGGGCAGCGAGAAACGGCGCGGGAAGAAGAACCCTCCCTCTCGCTCTATGCCGCCGACCAGCGCCTTGAGGATTATCTGTGCCTGTGCCGTCGGGAAGCTGTTGCCCCAGTTGGGGCCACCGGCATCGCGCTTGTGAGTAGCCAGCAGAGCGGGCTTTGTGGTGGCGAATTCCCGCGCGATGCGCCTGATAACATCGGCAGGAACATCGGAGATACTGGCTGCCCATTCAGCGGTATATTGCTTCACATGGTCTCTCAGTTCAGCAAATCCGTAGGTATAGTTCTCAACATACTCTTTGTCGTACAGGTCTTCCTGTATCACGTAGTTGATCATCGCCAGCAGAACCGCCAGGTCGGTGCCTGCCTTTATCGGAATCCACTCGTCGGCCATATTGGCCGTCAGTGACATTCGCGGGTCAAAGATAACCACCTTCGCTCCCTGCTCTTTGGCTTTCAGGAAAGGTAGCAACTGGCACAGCTTGGATTTACCCGGCATATCCCAGCCGAAACCCATGATGTACTTCGCGTTCTCCATATCCATGGTATAGGGGCGCCCACCTCCGGTGGCCATGACGCGCCACGCGAAGAACGCAGGGGCGTAACACACATCTCCGTGCTGCACCTGGTTCGGCGTTCCAATGGCTTTCTGTAACCGGGTGCAGGGACCATCGGGGCGGGAGAATATCACCACCGATTCGGGGCCGTGATCAGTGATGGCTTTGTTGAACTGCTCCCCGATGGTGGCAAATGCTTCGTCCCACGATATCTTGACCCATCCCGGGTCTTCATCCTTGCCCTTCCTGGGGTTTGTCCTCTTGAGCGGCGACTTCAGCCTGTCGGGGTCATAGAGATGCCTCATGGCGGAGGCACCCTTGACGCAGGCCTTACCCTGACCGCCCAGGCCATCGGCGGGGTTGCCTCCTATCCACTGGATGTGCCCGTCTCTGACGTAGCAAATAGTGCCGCATTGGCTGGCACATACAGCACAGCACTGGTATAGCATCTGTTCCCAGACAATAGGTCTGCCACCGGACGGGGCTGTGGCAAGAGCCCTTAGGCCTCCTTCGAGAATCGATGGAAGGGCAATCAGCCCTGCTGTGCTTGCCCCTGCACCTTTCAAGAAATCTCTCCGACTTATCTCCATGAGTTCCTCCTGATCATCCAGTTTTGCATTAACATGCAAAGATAGCAGTATGTGTTTATGTTTATCGGATATGCGTCAATTTGGGTATGATAGCTGATGCTACATGAAAAAACCAAGGCGGTGCTGCCTACCCATTGCATGTTCATGCAAGTTTCACACAATCGGGGTGTGATTTTCAAGGCCTGTGGGTTACAATACTGATGTGGGTAGCAATATTTTCGACATCCTTGGGAGGAACAGAACGTATGATTGGTTTCGGCAAATGTGCTCAAGCGCTTACTGACGAGAATCGAGTAATGATGCTGAAACTTCTGACAGAGAAGGATATCTGCCTGTGTGAGATGAGGGAAATCCTCCCGCTATCACAATCGCAGATTTCCAGAGACCTGAAAATTCTTTACAGTGCCGGCTTTCTCAAGCGCTGGCATGAAGGCAAATGCGTCGTTTACATGGCAGACCGGACAAACAGTGACGGATATCGTCGGGCATTGCTTGAACTGGTCGCCGCTTCTTTCAATAATGATGAGTCGGTTCAGCTTTGCAGGGAGAAACTCCAGACAGTAATCGAGAGCAGAGTACGAGAGAAGGCCAAACAACAGAAGGGGAAACGTCGCACGGCGGCTTAAGTAGAGCCCGTGTCGACGTCGCCTGGCAGCACCATCATAGTTTACCTGCTCCTCGCTGGCCGGTCATACACGTCGGGACTTCCTTCCAGGACAAAGCAAGTAATCTGACCAGTTGAAAATTTTCGGACGGTGTTATTTCTTTGACCTGCTTTCTGAGCGGAGTTGGGCTTACCACTTAGCCCCACTTCCGCAGTTACACGAGTAAATCATGGTTGCCCCGAAGCTAAAATTGGTACTACATTTTTGTAAATCTTCATGCGTTGCGGCAGATACAGCCCGAGCATTTGGAGCAGGACGGCCTGGGACTTGGTGGGCCGGGCGATGCAGCGATTGCGGATAACTGTTCCTTGCCTGGTCGGCATAACTA
>JAWOFK010000095.1:0-9108 GCA_046497565.1 Dehalococcoidia bacterium | reverse complement strand
TAGTTATGCCGACCAGGCAAGGAACAGTTATCCGCAATCGCTGCATCGCCCGGCCCACCAAGTCCCAGGCCGTCCTGCTCCAAATGCTCGGGCTGTATCTGCCGCAACGCATGAAGATTTACAAAAATGTAGTACCAATTTTAGCTTCGGGGCAACCATGATTTACTCGTGTAACTGCGGAAGTGGGGCTAGGCCTCTCGTCAGGAATCTTCGGCTATTTTTTCCATCATTGGGTTGTGGTATCGGTGGCATATGTGGTGCTCGGATTTCTTGAATAAAAGTATTTGTTGAAAAAGTACCCTCAAGAGTACAAGAAATACAAAGAAAGAGTACCCTTCCTGTTCCCTGTACCCCGTCCAAAGAGGATCCCGCAGCCGATTTTCGACCTGGGTATCATAATCTTGTTCTCGTTCGTTCTAGTGGATATCTACCCACGAATTATCCAAGTACTCATCTGATGATTGAATGCTGGTGACCACTTGCCATTTCTCCAGACATCCGGGCTTTTGTCGCCGGAGTTGAACATTTTGGACCATTGTTGGACAACAACCCGCCCTATTGTGCAACCTCACTCCTAAGTATAGAGGTGTTGATGACCACGGTGCTCATTACTACAGCGGGCAACAGACCGGCCCTCACTATTGGCTTCAGGCTGGGATGTTCGGTTATGAATTCAGCAATTGGCGGGCTGACACTGTAATAGAAATCTACGAAGGCCCGGCCAGGCGAATCGATCAACAGGTATTTATCTCTGAACTCACGCAGAACCTGTATTTCCCCGGCCATGGTCGTGCCGTAGACTGCAGTGGCAATGAAGCACTTGCCTGCTGATTCGGGGAGAGGGTCACCCAGGAGATAGAACCGCAGCGGAAGATCCTCATACTCCTGATAGATGTCCTCCCAGCGCTGGTGGTTCGGCGCGGTCAAGTCCACAGTTATTCGTCCTCTCATATAACTGTAGGACGCTCCGAGCACATAGTGTTTCTCGCCAATCTCCCGGGCAGCTTCCTGGAGATGCCTCACTTCGTCGGGGTCAATAATTTCAAATCTAATGGTAAAATCCGGTTCCAGTTCCTGGAATTCTTCAACGAAGCCCCTGGAGGTTACTCCCACCCTGGGCACCCCGTCTGGGTCGAAGTCGTAATACTGTAAATACTCTGTCAAATTCCTGCTCAGTGCGAACCCACCCACGAAACTGGTCAGGAAACCACGAACAGGGTCGTCCACGAACCAGAACTCGGCCTCGTATTCACGACGGACCTCGCTTTCTCTGATTTCGATAATCTCTCCCTGCGGCGGGATTTCGACGACCTCCCCAACTGGGTGGCGTGGGTTTACCTCTATAGCTTCACCCTGAGGCTCAGGGGTGACGGCACCGGCAGCGCCAGCAATAGGCACAAAAACCAGAAGTCCCACTAATGCCACAAGAAGTCCCGATACTTTGTATTTGCTGTTTATGATGCCCTTCACCATATTCTTCACCTCCTCATACAGTTTCCGGTTGTCCGATGACTTTCTGTGCCGGAGGTAGACCACAGCTCCCGAATCCCTCTCCAGCATTTCAACGATTTAGCTTCTTAAAGCTATCACTCCATGACTACTATAATGAATGGGGCGGAAAAGGTTGCATTGTTTAACCCAAAAAGTCTTCCGACTTTTTGGGGCCCGTGAGCCAATTTGACCTCCGTTTGATGGCGTCCCCAAGGAAATCGCAAGACCTTCGTGAAGTGGTTTATTCTCCTTCTCTTAGTTTCTCCACAGCCCGGTGGAGCAGGGATTTCACGGTTCCCTCTTTCTTACCCAGGATTTCGGCGATTTCTCTGATTTGTTTTTGCTCGAAGAATCGAAGGGCAATGACCTCCTGGTACTTGATAGGGAGCCGGACGATTCTTTCCTGAATCTTCAGGAAATCCTGGTATCGTTCCAGTTGCTCCTGCGCTTCTATTAGTTCGCTTTCCAGGTCATGGGATGATATGGGGTCAAAACCCTGTTCCTGCAATGCTTCCAGTGATGCTGATTTTTTGTATTCGGCTTTTCTAAGATACTGGTTGACTTCGTTGCTGGCGATTTTATATAGCCACGAAGAGAAAGAGATATTGCGCCAGCGAAATTGCCACAGCTTTCTCAATGTCTGAAAAAATGTCTCTGATGTAATATCCTGGGCCATCTCAAGATTGGCAGTTCGCCTCAAAACATAGCCAAAGATTTTAGGATAATAGTGGTCGTAAAGCTCAGCAAAAGCATCGGGGTCTCTTTGTGCTCGCTTGATTAAGTCCTTCTCTTCGCCTGAATCCATCTCAGCTCGCAGGAGGGATTAAGCCTGCATCAGCAATCAAGTGTACTAACAATAGCTTATGTTTTCAAAGAACTCAATCCATGACCGATCCCCACCATACTGTGTAAAGCGTTTTCCGCGATTTCGCCGAAAACTTCATCAGCCTGGCAGGGCGTAGGACTCATCGCCAGATAGGATATGGATGGTGACTAACAATTAGGGCCACAGAGTGAGGCGGCTCACCAGAATGGTACCGACCCTTTATGAATGCATCATCGGAAGTCCAGAAGGATCTGGACCGCGAATAATATGAAGGCCCGCTCTTTAGCTTGTTGAAGGATGAGGTCGACTATAATTCCCGTATTTCCCGTTCCTTGTTCTTGCCCAATTCACTTACCTTATCCACACAAGCTTCCGTAAGCTGGTCAATTTTCTTGGTATTATTCTTGAGTTCATCTTGGGATATTTCCTTATTCTTCTCCATCTCTCTTAGCTTCTCGATGCCATCTCTCCTTATATTGCGTATGGCAATACGTCGCTCCTCCACCCTCTTAGACACTAGCTTCACCAACTCATCGCGCCGTTCCTCACTGAGGGGAGGGATGACCACCCGAATTATATTCCCATCATTCGCGGGGTTAAGGCCGATGTTGGCTGCAAGAATGGCTTTGTCGATGTCACGCAACGATGCACGATCCCATGGCTGAATAATGATTAAATTAGCCTCAGGTACGGACATGGTAGCAAGTTGATACAGCGGGACAGGTGAGCCATGATAGTCAACCGTAATGTTCTCAAGCAAAGCTGGACTAGCACGCCCGGCTCGGATGGCAGCTAATTCCCTGCCTAACCCGTCTACGGCCTTCTGCATCCTGAGGTTCAGTTCAGCAAGTAATTCATCCAACATGGCTCAGTGACTTACACCAAGCTCGAACCTGGCAAATCTGCGTACCTTTATATTCTCACCCACTTTGGCGATCGTTTCGGTAACGATTTCCCCTACAGTCCTGTCAGGTTGTTTGATAAAGGGCTGACTGAGAAGGCAAACTGCCTGCGGGTCCATTTCTGCTTCCGGTGGCATCTCCTCACTAGTGACAAATTGTGGGGACACAGCAGCTACCTGCATAGCCAGGTCGCGAGCGAGTTCTTTGAATTCATCCGTGTGAGCCACAAAATCGGTTTCACAGTTTAACTCCACTAATGCACCAATGTGCTTGGTGTGATGAATGTAAGCTTCAATTACGCCTTCGGTCGCAAGCGCATCCTTCTTCTTTTCAGCAGTTGCCACCCCGCGCTCTTTCAACAATTCAATTGCCTTCTCTATATCACCATCTACCTCTAGCAGAGCCTGATTACAATCAAGTATCCCAGCGCTAGTCCTATTTCTTAATTCTTTTACTGCTTCAATTGAGACTATCATGTAGATGCAATTTCTCCTTCCGGTTCCTTTGGCTCCTCCGGCTCCTCCGGCTCAAAGGTATAAGAACCCATAATTTCAATAACTTCTTCGCGCTCTTCTTCCGCAGCCAATTTGACAACTCCCGCCTCTCCAGAAAACGCCTCGGTTTTGCCTTCCATTATGGCATCAGCAATTCTGTTACAAATCAGTTTGACCGCCTTAACAGCGTCATCATTGGCGGGAATAGGATAATCAATGTCATCGGGATTACAATTAGTATCTACAATGGCAATTACGGGTATGCCCAATTTCTTTGCTTCAGTAAAGGCAATTTTGTCTTTGATAGGATCAGCAATGAAGAGGGCTCCGGGAAGGGTCGTCATTTCCTTGAATCCCCCCATTTGAGTATTCAGGTGGAAGATTTCCTTTTCTATCTTCACCCGTTCTTTCTTGGGTAAGAGGTCCAGTTCACCTTTATCCCTTCTATTCTCTAAACGAACTAGGTGGTCAATCCGAGCTTGTATGACCGTGAAGTTGGTCAACATACCACCCAGCCACCTTTGATTAACATAGCTCATACCGCACCTGGTAGCCTCCTCTTCAATGGTCTGCTGGGCCTGTTTCTTGGTGCCGACAAAAAGAATGCTTTGCCCTCGAGCTGCTAAGTCCTGGACAAAAGCGCAGGCCTTTTCCAACATGCTGACCGTCTGCTCCAGGTCAATGATGTGAATACTATTGCGCTGGGTGAAGATATACTTCTTGGCCTTGGGATGCCAGTAACTGGTGTGATGACCGAAGTGCGCACCCGCTTCCAGCAACTGTTTCAATAGAACATTATTTATCATGCTTGCAATTTCACCTGCTATAGATTAACAAAACTGTTATAATGTAACATGATTGACTTGCATAATGCAACCAATCACCAGATTCATAGTAATTCGCCTGTTATTCTGAGCAGGGCAAAGGACCTGACCCGCCTGGGGGCGGGTGCGCGAAGAATTGTTCCTACGACTCAGAAGCGTGCCTTCAAGTTTTTTGCGGACCAGGTCCGTCCAGAGCCTGCAAACCGACGTCGGTAAACGCTCGTCATTGCTAGGGGTTGCTTCTCGGTTGACAGGGAATGGACTCTTATTTATACTATTGAGCCAAAATTGAGGCGAGAGTTGCCCGAGTAGCGCAATGGTAGAGCAACCGACTTGTAATCGGTAGGTTAGTGGGTTCGAATCCCCTCTCGGGCTAGGTTTTTCAAATATTTTATGATAAGATTTGAGCATGGAGGGGTGCCGGAGTGGTTAATCGGAGCAGACTGTAAATCTGCCGCCCGTATGGGCTACGTGGGTTCGAATCCTACCCCCTCCACTGTAAAGCGCAGCAGGCCCACATAGCTCAGTAGGTAGAGCACGTTCTTGGTAAGAACGGGGTCACCAGTTCGAATCTGGTTGTGGGCTTTGAGATAAAAGGAGGTTAATATGGCTAAGAAAGTATATGAGCGTGTTAAACCACATGTCAATGTGGGCACTATAGGACATGTCGACCATGGGAAAACTACACTCACTGCAGCTATCACGGAGGTGTTGGCCAAAGCAGGCCTTACGGAGTTTAGGACCTTTGATTCCATAGATAATGCTCCTGAAGAAAAGGCTCGTGGCCTGACCATTGCCATTTCCCATATCGAGTATCAGACTGACAAGCGCCATTACTGCCATGTTGACTGTCCCGGGCATGCTGACTATATCAAGAACATGATAACCGGAGCTGCTCAGATGGACGGAGCTATTTTAGTGGTCGCAGCCGATGATGGCCCCATGCCCCAAACCAGGGAACACATCCTGCTAGCTCGGCAAGTGGAAGTCCCTCGCATTATGGTGGCGCTCAACAAAGTGGACATGGTAGATGACCCGGAGTTGTTGGATCTGGTGGAGATGGAGGTTAGAGACTTGCTCAAAAGGTATAACTTTCCTGGTGATGAAATCCCCGTTGTGCGTGTAAGTGCTCTTAAGGCCCTGGAATGCGGCTGCGGCAAGAGAGACTGCCAATGGTGTGGACGAATATGGGAATTGTTGGATGCCACTGATGAGTACATTCCCCTACCGCAGAGAGAAAGTGATAAGCCTTTCCTGATGCCAATAGAAGATGTGTTCAGCATCAAGGGGCGAGGCACTGTCCCTACAGGCAGGGTAGAACGCGGGAGAATCAAAGCCGGCGACGAAGTGGAGATAGTTGGCTTAAAAGAGACAAAGAAAACGGTGGCAGTCAGCCTGGAGATGTTCCATAAGACAATGCAGGAAGCAGAGGCCGGCGATGCCGTTGGGGTGCTATTACGGGGCCTGGACCGAGAAGAAATAGAGCGGGGGCAGGTGCTGGCCAAACCAGGCACGGTTAAGCCCCACACCGAAGCTGAGGCTGAAGTATATATCCTGACCAAGGAGGAAGGCGGCAGGCACACTCCTTTCTTCACCGGATATAAGCCCCAGTTCTATATCAGAACCATGGACGTTACAGGGGAAATAATCCTTCCTGAGGGTGTGGAGATGGCCATGCCCGGCGACAGCCTGACTCACATGAAGATTAAGACCATCGCTCCGGTGGCTATGGAAGAAGGGTTGCGGTTTGCCATCAGGGAGGGTGGCAGAACGGTAGGTGCTGGCGTCATTACCGAGGTTGTAGCATAGTCATGGTTAACTGTTATTTCCGCGACTTTGTAGATAGATGTGGCTAAGAAAAAGGGCGACGTACGCGTAATCATCCACCTGGCTTGCAGTCAATGCCTGCGGAGAACGTATACTACGGCGAAGAACAAGAAGAATGATCCGCAACGGCTCGAGTTGAAGAAGTATTGCCCAGGTTGTCGCGCCTACGTAATTCATCGAGAAATAAAGTAACTCATGACAAGTCATGCCAAGAAATCTACAAGCACCAAGTCTGCCCCGGCTAAGAAATCAAGATTCGCTTTCTTTGCTGAAGTAGTGGCTGAACTGCGAAAAGCCCACTGGCCAACAAGACAAGAAGCCTTGAGATTGAGTCTTCTGGTTCTCATAGTGTGTACTATTGTGGGGGCCATTCTGGGCGCTTTAGATTATGGTTTCCACAAACTGTTCTTGCTTATAGTAGGTGGTTAGCAATCAATGACTAACGGAGAATGGTATTTGCTATATGTGTCTTCAGGTCACGAGGAGCAGGCCAGGAGGAATTTGGAACAGCGTATCAAGTATATGGATGTGGGTGACAAGATATTTGATGTGGTGATACCCACAGCTAAAGAGATTGAAATCAAAGCTGGCAAGCGTCGCACGATAAGCAAGAAGGCTTTCCCAGGCTATATCATGGTGAATATGAAATTGGACGAGCATAGCTGGGACATAGTACGTAATACTCCTGGTGTCGCCGGTTTTGTAAGCGCTGGTGTCAAGCCTGTTCCTTTGCCGGAACAAGAGGCAAACTCCATCCTGCAACGCATGGATGAAGCTCCTACCGAGGTCAGAATGACCTTCAAGGAAGGGGATAGCATACGTGTGACAAGCGGGCCCTTCATTGACTTCATCGGCAAGGTGGAGCAAGTTAACCTGAATAAAGGTAAGGTGATAGTCTTGCTGTCGCTCTTTGGCCGAGAAACGCCTGTGGAGTTGGACCTTTTAGGGGTAGAAAGGATATAAGGTGTCTGGGTAGGATTCCAGAACACAAAGAAAGAGAGAATCAGTAATGGCAAAGAAGGTTAAAGCGCTCGTTAAGTTACAGATACCTGCGGGCAAAGCGACTCCAGCCCCACCCGTGGGACCTGCCTTAGGGCCATATGGCATTAATATTATGGCCTTTTGTAAGGAGTACAATGATCGGACTGATTCTCAAGAAGGTTTCATTATTCCTGCCGAGATAACCATATATGAGGATCGCTCTTTTACCTTTGTGACCAAGATGCCGCCTGTTTCTGACCTACTACGGCGCGCTTTGGGGGTCGACAAGGGTAGCGGTAATCCCGGAAATGAAAAGATAGGCAAAATAGGCAAAGACGCGCTGTATGAGATTGCGCGGCACAAAATGAAGGACCTCAATACCGCTGATATTGATAAGGCAGCAAGCATTGTTGCCGGCACGGCCCGAAGCATGGGAGTGGAGGTGGAGTGAGCTTGGGTTTGCCGGAAACATATTGATTTTGAAGGGATAAGCAAATGGCAAAACACGGTAAGAAATACCAGGAGGCTAGCAAACTTGTAGACAAGGCCAAGACCTATTCCCCTGAGGAAGCGATGGAGTTAGCCAAGGAAGCTTCCTATGCCAAATTTGATGAAACCGTTGAGCTTCATCTGAAGATGGGGGTCAATCCACGCAGTGCTGACCAGCAAGTGCGTGGTGTAGTTTTGCTACCTAACGGACTGGGGAAGAAGACACGAGTCCTTGTTTTTACTCAAGGTGAGGGGATAAGGTTTGCAGAGGAGGCAGGCGCTGACTACGCTGGGGGCGACGAGCTCATCAAACAGATTGAAGATGGTTGGCTCGAGTTTGATGTGTCTATTGCCACTCCTGACATGATGCCCAAAGTAGCTAAGCTGGGGCGTATTCTGGGTCGACGAGGCTTGATGCCTAATCCCAAGTCTGGCACTGTAGTGCCGCCTCAGGACCTGGCACGAGTTGTCAATGAAGCTCGCAAAGGTAGAGCTGAGTTCCGTTTGGATAGAACAGCCATTATCCATTTACCCATTGGCAAGACCAGCTTTGATAAGGACAAGCTCCTGGAGAACTTAGCGGCGGCGGTTGAAGCTATAGTCAAGGCCAAGCCCAGTGGAGCTAAAGGGCAATATATCCGCAGCGCATCCTTGTCCACCAGCATGGGGCCAGGATTCAAGCTCGATATCGCATCTGTAATTGCCACGTCGAGTGTTCTGAGCAAGTAACCCAATCCCAGACTGCAATCCTGGCGTACTTGACAAACCTGTTCAGTCTCCCGTTATTGGAAACATGCCACATATACCATTGATGACTGTCAGCACCAGTAAGCTCGTTCCAGTCCGGCCGAACTTATGCCGCCAAACTCAAACTCAGGGTATGGAAGACAATAAACAGTGAAAACTCTGATAATCTATATCTCCGTGCATCATGGCAATACTGTAAAGGTCGCTGATGTAATAGGGAACATTCTCGATGCCGACCTGTTACAGGTGCAGCAAGCAAATGCGACTATGCTTGAACAGTACGACTTGATCGGTTTTGGCTCAGGGGTCTATTTTGGCAAACATCACAAAGCTGTATTACAACAGATCTTCCAAATTGAGGCTATTTTCGCTTGAACGGAGTGCCCCTTGAGAATTGAGGCTAACGCCGTTGAGAAACGAGCTTTTTCCTGGTGGCTACATGCACTCCTCTCAATGGTAGCACTGCAGGCAACTTGATATTGGCGGCATCGAGCAACTGCTTGGTTCGTCCCGTGGGCTCAGGCACT
>JAWOFK010000040.1:0-15833 GCA_046497565.1 Dehalococcoidia bacterium | reverse complement strand
GAATCTGTTGCCTGTCCAGCTATGTAAAGAAACTGGTCAGTTGCTGTCTATTTTATTTACATCGAAACCATATTCCTTCGCCTTCTTATACAGTGTCATCCTGCTGATTCCCAGGATTCTGGCTGCCTTACTATAGTTCTCGTCAGTTTCACGGAGAGTATTCAAGATGTGGTCCTTTTCTATTTCTTTAAGGTTTTTCCCTCCGGCAGGGGAATTAGACGGCGACGTACCCTTCTGGGGTAAGCCGGTAATAGTGATAAGGCTGTCCTTGGCCAGGATGACGGCTCTCTCAATGGCGTTTTCCAACTCACGGACATTACCCGGCCAGTCATGATTGAGCAGGAATTCCATGGCGTCGGGGGCAAACCCGGCAATCTCTTTCCGATTCTCTGAGGCAAACTTGTGCAGGAAATGCTCAGCCAATAGAGGGATGTCCTCCCTTCTTTCCCTCAGGGGAGGCAATTCTATGTTCACTACATTAAGCCGATAATAAAGGTCTTCCCGGAACTCCCGCTTTTCTATGGCCTTTCTCAGGTCCTTATTAGTGGCGGAAATAACCCTTACATCAACTCTGATCGGCTCATTGCCACCAACGCGGGTGAACTCTTTCTCTTCCAGGACCCTTAGCAGGTGGACCTGGATATTGGCACTCATCTCGCCGATTTCGTCCAGAAAAAGTGTCCCCCCGTTGGCGAACTCGAATTTACCTTTCTTCTGAGTGTAAGCCCCGGTGAAAGAACCCTTCTCGTGGCCGAACAGTTCACTCTCCAGGAGGCTCTCCGGCAAAGCCGCACAACTGACGGCTATGAAGGATTTGTTGTGACGATGGCTCTGGGAATGAATGGCACGTGCCACCAATTCCTTCCCTGTGCCGCTCTCTCCTGTGATCAGTACTGTGGCGTTGCTCTTGCCCACAACCTTTATGAGCTCAATCAACCGCTGCATCTTGGAGCTCTTGGCGATGATGTTCTCAAAGCGGTAATGGTCTTCTAACCTTTGACGTAGAGAGATGTTTTCTTCAACCAGTTCTCGGTACTGGGACAACTTCTCGACCACTGATTGTGCCCTCTCGGGACAAAAGGGCTTTTCAATGTAGTCGTAAGCCCCTTCTTTCATGGCGGTGATCGCGGTAGGGATACTGGCATAGGCTGTGATGATGATAACCTCAATCCTGGGCTGCCGCTCCTTGGCCCTTTTCATCAACTCAATGCCATCCATGCCTGGCATTATCAGGTCGGCAATCATGATGCCCGGGTTTTCCCTCTCAATCACATCTAACGCCTTGTAACCGTCTTCGGCGGTGAAAACCTGATAACCGGCATCCTGGAGCCACTCGCTCAGCGACTCGCGGACAATGGCCTCATCATCAACCACTAGTATTTTAACCCTTTTCATCTTCGTAAGCTTCCAGATATATGGTGAAGGTAGTTCCCTCTCCGATCTCGCTTTGCACTGTAGCCTTTCCTTTATGCCGCTCAACGATTCCACAAACCACAGCCACTCCCAGCCCTACCCCCTTGCCCTTTTCTTTGGTCGTGAAAAATGGCGTGCCAAGCTTTCTCAGGTTCTCTTTAGAAATGCCACAGCCTGTATCCTGGACATCAATCCTGACTTGATTGTCCTCCGCTGACGTGCGGAGGGTCAGCTTCCCCCCTTCAGACATTGCCTGAATAGCATTGAGCGTGAGATTGGTAAATACCTGCTGAAGCTGGTCAAAGTCGGCCATGACCTTGGGCAAGGAAGGGCTGAACTCTCTTACGATCTCGACGTTTTGAAGTTGAGCTTGATGTCCTACCATGGCCAGGACCTGTTCTATAACCTGATTAACGTCCACAAGCCTCAGCATCGGTTCACTTTGCCGGGCAAAATCCAGAAGGTTTCGGATTATCCTCGAGCAGCGGCTCACCTCTGACGCCATCTTCGAGAGGTAATCCAGAGCGTCCTCCTTCCTGTAAGTATCATCAGCCAGTTTCTTTGATAGCAACTTGGTGTACACCAGGACGCCGGCCAGAGGATTGTTGATTTCGTGAGCGATGGAGGCAGCCATCTGGCCCAAGGAGGTCATCTTCTCAATGCTGACGAGGTCCTCTTGAGTGCTCCGAAGTCTCTCGACCAGATAAGGCCAGCACATCTCACTCTCAGCCACTCCCTGACAGACAGCAACAGCCAGCTCACGGCAGGCGTGGTAGCCGCAGGCACCACAGTTGAGTTGGTTTTCCCGTTTTAGCTTGTCGATCTGTCTCAAGACGTTGCTGACCTCTTTCTCATCAGGGGTGGGTAACTCGGTATAGCGGTTGGTGAATTTGCGACTGAGGTCAATGCCAGCATATTTCTCGATGTCGCTCTGGGTTCGAGCCCGGTCCAGCTCCTCTGAAGCATAATCAACGACTAGCCTTCTCCGCTCAAAAAGGCTCAAATCGTTATGTATAGCAGGTCCGTCTATACACCCCTGGCAGAAGAATATGTCCAGAAACTTGGTCCTGGTCTTGCCCTCCACAAACTCTCGAAGGCAGCTTACGGCCCGGTCAATGCCCTCGGCTACGATGATATCGTCTGACAGAAATTCTGTGGGCAGCCCTGCTATCTTGAGCAAACCTCCAGGCACAGGCCATAAGCGACCGAGGTTTGACACAGGACCCGATAATTCGTCATCCTCTTCGGAGGCCGGGTCGATTGCCTTTGTCGCCAGCATCTCGCTAACTTCAGGGAAGGTCAGAACAGCATCAATGACTCCTCCGACCACCTCGTCCTCGCCTTCCGCTTTCTTGGCAACACAGGGGCCAATGAAGACGGTTTTGGCCTCAGGGTTGTACTGCCATTTAATGATCCTGCCCATGGCGGTTGCAGGCGACACGATGGGCGCCAGGTTATCTATTAGCTGAGGATAAAATTTCTCAATGAAGGAAACGACGGCGGGGCAGGTAGAGGTCAGAATAAGCTTGCTGTTGTTTTCTTGCACCAATCGTGCGTATTCACGGCAAACGAGCTCGGCGCCGAAGGCTGTTTCCATTACCTCGCTGAATCCCAGCTTCTTGAGGGCAGATACCATCTGCCTCGGCCTGATTTCCGGGAAGGCAGCGGGTAATGTAGAGGAAAGGACAGCAATCACCGGGGCAGGCTGTCTCAATAGCTGCCATACAAGGTCTATTTCGCTCTTAGCTTGTTTTGCCCCTACGGCACATACGTTGATGCAGTGACCACAGGAAACACATCGCTCATCCATAACTCTGGCTATCCCGTCCTTCACCTGTATCGCTCTGGCCGGGCAACTACGAATACAGGCGTAGCACCCCCGACATTTTTCTTCCATGGTAAAGATGAAACTCATGCTTCTCCTCCGGTTGTTTATTACCTGGCTGTCCTTTTCCTTTCCCACGCCGCCGCTATTTTCAGCTCCTCCCTGAGACTTGCCACCGAGCGACGGGAAATAGAAACACCAAACTCCTGTTCAAGTTTGGCTCTAATCGCTTCATCGGAAGGGAAATCCTCCTCTGTTTCAAGAAGCTGCCTGACCAGTTCCTTCTTGAACCTTCTCGGCCGAGGAAAAAAATCTTTAAGGGCTTTCTCTTCAGCCCAGGGCGTCTCAAGGCTTTTTCCGGCGATAGCGCGGCTAACGGAGCTCGGAACGAGCCCGATCCTCTCGGCCAGTTCCTTCTGGCTAAACGGCAGGAGGGCCCTGGCGTTGCCAGATTCGAAATACGGTGCTTGCTTTTCCACGATGTTCTGCAATATGCGGGTTACCGTGTCCTTGCGGGTGTTGATTAGCTCCAGCCTCTTAAATAGCTGCCTGATTTCCTTGGCCTCGGCCCCGGTGATGGCTCCACTCCCCCTTAATTCCTCGAATCTCTCATAGTTAATAGAATATCTTCCCCGGGCATAAGAAGGTGAGAGATAGCCAATAACAAATCCCTCTGTCCCCCTTTCTATGGAAGCGACCTTGGAATAGTAAACTCCATGTTCTGGACTGAGGGCAGAAGGGTTGTAGAACTCGCTCATAATGGAGAATTCGTTGATGATGCCATTTATATTTTCAACCTCCGGGAGGGTCAGGTTACACTCATGGGCGATCTCTGCTGAGCTTACCTCCGGTTCAGGATACAAGAAATAGCGCTTGAAATTCTCCAGCCCTATTTTCTGTATCTCACGGACTATGTCCTCTTTGTCAGCCAAAATGGATTCGATGTCAAGAGTGCCCGTGCCAGCGGCAATCTCTTCATTAAGTTGATAAAAGCGAGAGGAAATATCCGTCTTAGGATATCTTTGATAGCGGATTATTCTCTCATTGCGAAGTAGCTTCTTGAACAAAGAGTTGCTTTCTACCTCGGCAGTAAGCCTGTTGAACTCCTCTTCCGGCATCTCCAGCACATTGGCCTGTTCCATGCCCGCAATCAATTTGAACTCTTGTCGCGTCTGCATCGATTGTGTTTGTTGGATGTCCAGCTTAGCCATTGTAAAATAATTTTACATTATAGAGGACTAATCGTCAATAAAATTTATGCCGGGGACGTCACCCGGTCAGGAGATTGCCGGAGAGCAGACAAGGCTTTCACATCCCTTAACGAAACTTCATGGTTTTGCGCTACGTTCGGTTGTTATCGCCCCCAGTATTCCGTTGATTAATCGGGGGGAGGAATCGCTTCCGAATTCCTTGGCTAACTCTATAGCCTCATTTATGGCTACCTTGAGTGGAGTTCTATCAGACGGAGTTCTCTCATCAAACAGAATTTCGAAAATGGCCAGGCGCAGGATATTTCTATCGATGATAGGCATCTGCTCCGTGGAAAAGGTAGAGGCAAACTTCTTAATAACAGCGTCAAGCTCAGATTTGTTCTGAAGCACTCCTCTTACAAGCTCTCTACTGAAGTCGAGCCCCTCTTGAGGCAACTTCCCCTCCGCGCTTAAATGGGCGAAGACTTCCTCCGCTTTATGTTGGGTGCAATCAAGCTCATAAAGCGCCTGGAGGGCAGCGATTCTGGCCCGTCGACGAATGCTGGCCATTAGCGGGTTGGCCCCTCCTTACCTGCCAGCTGTGCCAGGTCATCCACTTTTGATATGTTGAAAGTCAGGAGTTGTGCGTTTATGCGCCTGATCAGACCGCTGAGCACTCTCCCCGGCCCCATCTCATAGAAGGTGGTCACGCCGTTATGCATCATATATTGCACCGACTCCTGCCACTGGATGCAATTACGAAGTTGCTGCACCATCTCTTCTCTTATTGAACCGACGTCGGTTAGCGGGCGAGCGGTCACATTAGATATTACAGGAATGACTGGTGGTTGAAACCTGAAGCTGGAGACGATTTGGCTGAATTCAGCTATGATCGGCTCCATTAAGGCGGAATGAAAGGCCCCGCTGACCTTCAAAGGAATAGCACGAGCCCCTTTCGTTCTGGCCAATTTATCGGCCTCGGCCAGGGCCTGGGCGGCACCACTGAGTACAATCTGTCCCGGGCAGTTTATATTGGAGATTTCGCTTCCGCTGTGAACGCTTATGTCTCTAACCGTTTCTTCATCAAGACCTATGACAGCCAGCATGCTCCCCGGATTTTTCAGCCCGGCTTCATACATCAGTCTACCCCTTTCCCTGACAAGTAAAACAGCATCGGTGAGGCCGAGCACACCGGCCACAACCAGAGCGGTATATTCACCCAGACTATGTCCGGCAACGAAAGTGGGAGAAGGGAAATCAGCTATGGCTGCCTCTTCCAGTGCTCTGAGGCAGGCAATGCTGACGACCAGTATCGCTGGCTGGACGTTATGCGTCTTGGTCAGTTCCTCTTCCGGGCCTTGGAAGCATAAACGGGAGAGAGAAAAGCCTAAAGAAGCATCAGCTTCGTCAAAGACTGCTCTGGCTGAGGGATAGCAGTTATAGAGATCCAACCCCATACCAGTGCTCTGGGAGCCCTGCCCCGGGAAAACATAAGCTACCCTGGATGAGTCGGCCATGCCAGTTTATTTTTTCTTGGAGGGCTTGACCTCAATTACCTCTCTGTCATTGTACCACCCACAGTTGGGACAAACACGGTGAGATAATTTGGGGCTGTGGCAATGCGGGCAGGCATCCATGGCAGGCCGAGTTAGTTGAAGGTGACTGCGCCTTTTTCCCTGCCGTGATTTGGAGTATTTCTTCTTAGGTAGTGCCATATGAATTCGTCTCCTTTATTCCTGAGCAGTCAGGATGGCATAGCGGTTTCATGGGCAGATTCAACAGAGTATATTGCCGTATTAGCTCGCCCAGGTCAAGTATGTGTTTACTATCAATAGTGAACTCATCAGATTCTTCCGCTGAAGAGAGTGCTAAACCGCTGGCCATATCGACCGTGGGAAGAAACTCTTCTTCCGCAGTGAAACCGAGATGACATGAGAATGTGTTGAGGCAGCGGCTACATTCGAGTTTTACCGCAACACTTAATTCGCCCTGAGCCAGCACTCCCCGATTGGTATGAATTAACTTCACCCTTCCTTGCACCGGACCTTCAACTTCTCCATCAATCGTCCCATCTATATCATAGGTGCGGCTAGAGCCGATAGGCTCTTTTAGCAACTGAGCTACATTGGTCGAAGCCCTGAGAAGATCGCCTTCAATCTTTTCCATCTGTCATAGCCTAGAAATTCAAATCAATTACAAAGTATAATGGCTATCAGCCAGAGGTTCAAGTTTTGCAATTAGAAAAGCTTAAGGCGAAGGCAAGAGACGCTGTCGAACTGCAACGGCAACAGCTTATCCAATTGAGCCTGAATATTCATGATAACCCTGAGTTGGGCTTCGGGGAGGAAAAAGCTTCGGCCTGGCTTACCGGCTACCTTGAAGACAGTGGATTTCACGTAGAACGGGGCATCGCTGGCCTGGCCACTGCCTTTCGCGCAACATATGGTCGGGGGAGCCCGCGAATTGCCTTGCTGGCCGAATATGACGCTCTGCCCCAGATAGGGCATGGCTGCGGGCATAATATAATAGCTGCCTCGGCAGTGGGGGCCGGGGTGGCCAGTAAATCGGTCGTTGACCAGTTGGGAGGCAGTGTTGTGGTCCTGGGCACTCCCGGAGAGGAAGCCTTTGGCGGCAAGATAGACATGGCGAAAGCAGGAGCCTTCCGGGAAATAGATGCGGCTATGATAGTACATCCTGAGAGTGTGAACATGGTAACCATAGAGGCGCTGGCCTGTAGCTCCCTGGAAGCGGAATTTTTCGGCCAGCCAGCCCACGCTGCTGCCCAACCTTACAAGGGCATAAATGCCCTTGAAGCCATGATCGTCGCCTTCACCTCCATAAACTCATTGCGCCAGCACATAAAGGGGGAGGCGCGTGTCCACGGCATAATCACTGATGGAGGTGAAGCGGCCAACATAGTGCCTGCTCACAGCGCTGCTGTGTTTCTGATACGTGCTCCGGACAATGAATATCTTGATGAGTTGAAGGACAAGGTCCTGAACTGCTTCACAGGAGCCTCTGTAGCCAGCGGGGCGAGATTAGAATATCGCTGGAAAGACAAGACTTACGCTCCGATGAAAAACAATGCCACTCTGGCCCAGCTATTCGGCCGGAACCTGGAATCGCTGGGGCGGACTGTGGAAGCCTTCGACCCGCGCTTTGGCTTTGGCAGCACAGATATGGGAAATGTCAGTCAACTGGTACCGAGCATACATCCCACGGTAGCCATAGCTGCCCCCGAGGTATTGATACATACACAGGAGTTTGCCGCCGCAGCCGCCTCGGAGGCAGGACACGAAGGCCTGATGGACGCGGCGAAGGCCATGGCGATGACCGTGGCCGATATCCTCCAGCCAGAAACGCTTGATAAGATTAAGCAGGATTTCAGTTGTAGTTAGAGCTTAAGCTATGAACAAGAATTACCAGGTAATCATCATCGGTGGCGGGCCGGCGGGGCTGACCGCCGGGCTATATTGCGCCCGTTCGAGGCTCGACATTCTGCTTGTGGAGAAGGGGATAATCGGCGGGCAAATAACCAATGCTGAGCGGGTGGAGAATTACCCGGGCTTTCCCCGGGGTATTACCGGCCTTCAGTTGGGACAGCTTATCTACGAGCAAGCCACCGGCCATGGATTGGAAACCGTGCTGGCCGATGTCGCCAGGGTAGTGCCCGGCCAGAGACATAACCTGGTCAGCACCAGTGAAGGCGATTTCATATCTGAGTCGATAATCATTGCCTCTGGCTCGCAATATCGCAAACTGGGCGTGCCCGGGGAAGATAAGTTTGTGGGCAGGGGAATTTCCTATTGTGCCACCTGTGATGGCCCTTTGTTCAGAGATAAAGCAGTGGCTGTGGTGGGCGGCGGCGATGCTGCCATCACCGAGGCCCTGTACTTGAGTAAGTTTGCTTCCTCGGTTAAGGTCATCCACCGTCGCAGTCAGCTTCGGGCCAGCAAGATACTCCAGGAGAGAGCCGCGGCCGAACCAAAGATCGAATTTATCTGGGATGCGGTAGTAGCCGAAATTGAAGGCGATGGCGTCATCAGGCAGGTTAGCCTAAAAAACACGAAAGATGCTAGAATATCAGTATTGGAGTTGGCGGGTGTTTTCGTCGCTATTGGCTCGGAGCCCAATAGCGGTCAGTGGCAAGGGCTCTTGCCTTTAGACGAAGGCGGTTACATAATCACCAACGAAGTGATGGAAACGGAGATTCCGGGAATATTTGCTGCCGGAGATGTCCGTCATAATTCAGCCAGGCAGGCGATAACTGCTGCCGGTGATGGCGCTACTGCTGCCGTAGCGGCAGAGAGATTTCTGTCATCCTGAGCTAAGCGAGGAGTCTTATGAAAGTCGTTTTATTGGAAAACATCCCTGGAAAGGGAAGAGCCGGAGAGATAAAGGAAGTGAGCAAAGGCTTTGCCAGGAACTTCCTTTTACCTCAGGGTCTGGCTTTGGTGGCCACGCCCGCCATCATTAAAGAAACGGAGGCCAGGCTCGAGAAAGAACGAAGAGAAGAAGTCCTCGACCGGGACAAACTGGTTGAACTGGCCCAGCAAGTCGAAGGCAAGGAAATCCACTTCAAAGCCCGCGCGAGTGCCGGAGACCGCCTGTTCGGCTCCGTCACTGCGGCCGATATCGCTGAACAATTGAGTCAAGTCACAGGCGCCGTTATTGACAAAAAGAAAATAGACATAGAGAAACCTCTGCGGCAGGCAGGCAGCCATGAAGTAACCGTCAGGTTGGCTGGCGACATTAAGCCGCAGGTCACAGTGGTTATCGAGGAAGAGCAAGATTAGGCATGGCAGAGGAAAAGGCTCCACCTCATGATATTGAGGCTGAAGAGGCAGTAATCGGTTCGCTGCTTATTGACCCCGAGGCGATATTGAAGGTTGCCGCTTCCCTCAAGGCCGAGGATTTCTTTTTCGAAACGAATCGCATGATTTACCAGGCTTGCCTCGCTCTCTATCAACGCAACGAAGTTATAAACCAGATTACAGTCGCTCACGAGCTAATGCGCCAGAACAGGCTGGAGCAAATCGGTGGTGCCGCCTTCCTCAGTCATCTTATAAGTAATGTGCCCACATCCCTCCACGCTGAATATTATGCGCAAATAGTATCCAATACGGCGATAATGAGGCGGTTGATCGCCGCCGCCGCACAGATTGAGGCCCTTGGCTACGAAGCCAGCCCGGACATTGAGGCCAGCCTGAATAAGGCTGAAGATATCCTCTTTCAGGTGCGGATGAGGCGAGATGCCCGGGATTTCGTTCCGCTTCGGGATGCTTTAGGGCAGTACTTCGAGGAGGCCGGACCGCCTGTTGCAGCGCGGGAAGGAGAAATACCTCATGTTCTGACCGGTTTTGCGGCCTTAGACGATTTCCTGGGGGGATTGCAGAGGTCTGACCTGGTTATTCTGGCAGCCAGGCCTAGCCTGGGCAAGACAAGCCTGGCCTTGAATATTGCCAGGAGTGCCGCCGTTAACCAGAAGGCCTGTGTTGCTCTATGCAGCCTGGAGATGTCCCGGGAAGCGGTGGTGCAGAGGCTTCTGGCCAGCGAGTCCGGGGTAGACTTGAGGAAAGTGCGTCTTGGACGCTTCAGTGAACAGGATGAGATAAAGATTATGGAGGCCAGTGGCGTCCTGTCCGAGGCGCCGATTTATGTTGATGATTCACCTCAGCTCCGTGTGTTGGATATAAGGAGCAAGGTACGGCGTCTTCATTTCGAACACAATATCGACCTGATTATCATCGATTATTTGCAGCTGATACAGGGCGATGGCAGGAATGAGACACGGGTCCAGGAGATTAGTAAGGTAACCCGTGCCTTGAAAACTCTGGCCCGGGAGTTGAATGTGCCGGTAATGACGGTGTCCCAGCTCAGTCGGGCTGTGGAATGGCGGGCCTCTCATATACCTCAGCTTGCCGACCTGCGTGAAAGCGGCAGTATCGAGCAGGATGCCGATGTCGTGCTTTTCATCTACCGGGATGACATGTATTTCTCTGCCGAGGACTGGAGTAAGGTGCATGATATTGAAAAGGAACCATATCCCCGCGGCATTGCGGATATCATCATAGCCAAACACCGCAATGGCCCGTTGGGGCAACTCAAGCTACGCTTCGTGGGCGGGATAGCCAAATTTGCCAATTTAGAGGCCGAGTTGATTTCGACCTAGTAAGGATAAAGACATGCCGAGTCGGCAACCATCTAGTTCTCAGGAAAAGACAGATTTTGTCTCCTTGCCCGGCTCTTTCTTTAGCAGCACGTTGTCCGGCATTCAAGACCTGGCCGAACTCAAGATAGTGTTATATGTAGCTTATCTTACTGTGCGACAACAAGACCGTCGTCCTACCGATACCAGCGGGGTCACCTACCAGGAACTGAAAGCTGAAACCTTACGGCTGTCAGCCGGGTTGGGCGAGGAAACACTTCGCCGGGCTCTGAACTCGGCCGTGGAGCACGGCACGCTGTTACACTCGACCTCGAACATAGACGGTGTGCTCGAGGATGTATACTCACTCAGCGCCCCGGTGTATCGGGGCCATCAGCCGGCGGCTGTCAATATTTTTGCTCTCTACGAACAGAATATCGGCATCATAACGCCTATGATTGCTGAAGAACTCAAAGAAGCAGAGAAGCTTTATCCACCGCGGTGGATTGAAGAAGCCTTTAAGGAAGCAGTTGTGCTCAACAAGCGCAGCTGGAAATACATCGCCCGCATCCTGGAAAGGTGGGCTAGCGAAGGTAAGGACAGTGGAGAGTATAAGGGAGACATTAAAAAGGGTGGCCCAAACAAATATATCAGGGGCCCGTACGGACACCTCGTCAAAAGGTGACGCCTCTCCGTCCTCGGCAGAGGAAGGCGAGGGTGAAATCTGCTCTATCTGTAAAGGGGCCGGTTTCGTTCATCCTGTTCTGGACTCAGGCAAAGCCGATTTCAGCCGCGTGGTACCCTGTCGTTGCAGTACTGGTGAGCTGAGGAGGAAAAAGACAGAATATCTTGAGAAATACAGCAATCTGGGCTGCCTGTCGCAGCTTACCTTTGACAATCTGTCCCCCCAAGGAAGGGCTACGCGTCATTCTGAGTCCTCCCGATTCCATCGGGACAATCGGGACGAAGAATCCCGGGAGCACTTTGCCCGGGTCTGTCAGGCTGCCCGGGGGTTTGCCGATAACCCCCGGGGCTGGCTGGTGTTTTCGGGTCCCGGCGGCTCCGGCAAGACGCACCTGGCCTGTGCCGTGGCCAATCACCGTCTGAGGCTGGGAGAGCCCGTGTTCTATATCGGTGCTGCTGACCTTCTGGACCATCTGCGCTCGGCTTACGGTCCCACGAGCGACACCAATTATGACGAGCTATTTGAGCAGGTAAAGAATGTGCCTCTACTGGTGCTTGATGACCTTACTCTGGGAAGCGCTACCGCCTGGGCTAAGGAGAAACTGGAGCAACTCCTTAATCACCGCTTCAATGCCAGGCTGGCCACCGTAATCACCACCGATATGCCGGTAGAAAAGATGGACGAGCGCTTACGGGGCCAGTTTGCCGACAATGAATTCTGCCAGGTATGGACGATTGAACGGAAATCGGCCCTGGAATACCGGGGCGGCTTAAAACTGGAGCTGCTACGAAGTATGGTTTTTGACAACTTCGACCATAAGAGGATGGAGCTCCCCCCGGAACAGCGTCAAAATTTGCGCCAGGCCTTCGAACTGGCAGTGGGATTCGCCCGCTCGCCGGAGGGCTGGCTGATACTACAGGGCGTCAATGGCTGTGGCAAGACCCATCTGGCGGCGGCCATCGCCAATTACCGGCTGGCGCGGGGAGAAGCAGTCTTCTTTGTGGTCGTGCCCGACCTTCTTGACCATCTGCGCTCTACGTTCAGTCCGGATAGCAAGATATCCTATGACGAGTTTTCGGAGAAGATCAAAGAAGTTCCGCTGCTCATACTCGATGATTTCGGGGAGCAATCGGCCACGCCCTGGGCCCAGGAGAAGCTATACCAGTTGATAAACTACCGTTACAATGCCCGGTTGCCGATGGTGGTCACCACCTGTCTTTCTCTGGATGAAATTGAAACGCGGATCAGCTCACGAATGGTGGACCCCAGGATCAGCCTGGTGTTCAACATCATGGCCCCTGATTACCGGGGCAATGTGAAAACTTTAAGGCGGGCCAGACGCTACTGATTGGGGCCGGAAAGGAATCGTAACTCCTGCCGATTTCATCGGGCATCTCCGACCGGAGTCGCGAGTCATCGGACCTCGGCATTGTCGGGACAAATCCGAATATCCGAATTCGAAGCCCCAAACGTTTTGAGAATTGGTATTTCGTGCTCAGGATTTAGGATTTTCTTCTCGGGGATTGCCGCAGGGCTTCGCCCGCGGGGGTCTGGGGGCTCCGCCCCCGGCGCTCTGTCGTTGCGAGTCCCGATGGAATCGGGACGAAGCAATCTCGGTGGACGGGGCTGCGAATGCCACGCCATCAGGCGGCGGGTTTATGCAGTGACCGGGTGCCGGGAAGAATAGGCATGCCCGTACTTCTCTGATATCGCTAACGAGGTATGCTGAGGCCTTGAGACTTGGCCGCCGCCTCCAGTCGCTCGTCGGCGCAGGAAAAAATAATAGGTGATTGCAACCTATCCCTTAAGGCCAAGGCAGAGGCAAGATGTATGGCATCAAAGCCTCGTAAGCCGTGTCTTTCAGCCAGGTCTCCCGCCAGTGCGATTATGGCTTCAGATACGCCTATGGCCAGGTACGCCGACCACTCCTGACGAAAATCATTGAGAATACGGTCATATTCCTCGTCGCCGAGCCCTCCCTCTCGATGCTTCCTGGCAAAAGCAGCCCGGGCCTCGACATAAGCAATGGTCGAGCTGGCCACCGCCGTTGCCTTAGAAACCTGGCTTCGCACCGCTTGTGAGCCCTCTTCCTCCACGTACAGCTTCACCAGAGAGCTGGTATCCAGGTAAAGAATCACCGTCTGCCCTCAAGGACGATGTCAGAGAGAGGTTTGCCGCGCAAGGGCACAGGGTAAGGTGAGCCGCTCGGCTTTCCGCCTTCCCACGAGGCGAACCCTTCTCTCACCAGGCTCATCAGTCTTTCCACCGCTTCCGTTTCTTCGGTCGGCACGATGACTGCTATGACCCTCCCGCGGTCGGTGACAGTGACCTGCTCACCTTGCTTGACCTGGCCCATATAGTAACTGAGTTTGTTCTTCAGTTGTCTTATCCCTATTCTATACATCTTGCCCTCCCAATTATGTAGCCACATTATATGATCGTGTAGCCACGTTTGTCAAGGACCAGATTCGGGGTCGCGCGGCACTTCGTGTTGTTGTGAGCACCGACCTCTCGGGGCGAAGAATCCCACATGCACGAGGCTGAAGTGTCGCACTACATTCTAGAGTGGGCCTGCGCCCTGGGGGTCTGGGGGCTCCACCCCCAGCGCTCTGTCGTTGCGAGTCCCGATTCCATCGGGACGAAGCAATCCCGGCGGGGCTTTCATAACTCCCCTGGCCCCTCTTATCTTAAGAGGGGAAATGGCGGTTGTAGTGCGACCCTTCAGAGCCTGCCCCGGCCCGAGTCGGGGGTCGTGCGCGGGGGTTAACAGGCATGATGTTGAGGCACTCGGTCCGCGAAGAGAAGGCTCCTGGAGTTGGGAGAACTCCAGGAGCCTTGTTAAGGGGGTCAGGTTATGTCTTGTTCAAGCGCCGGCCATTACCTTGAGCGTGTCGAGGCTTTCTCCTGCAAGCAGATCGACCGGGTTTGGGAAGCGGTATTGCCCTCGGTATCGGTAACGATGAGGGTTATCTCGTAATTATTACCATGTCCGCCGCGTTGGCGCAGGTGACAGCTTCCGCTGGCCTCATAGCCTGCAACGGAAAAGCTGGCTGAATCCACTATGGCTCCGTCAAGGACCATCACGATTTCAACCGTGGCCAGATTGCCATCCTCATCAGAAACGGCCCAGTCCACGTTTACCCAGGCCCAGGCCGGGTTGCTTCTGTCGCTAACTTCGAAGAGGTCGATGACGGGAGGGGTCGGTTCCTGCCCCTCTTCCACACTAGTGGCGAAGGCGGCGTCGGCGTAGGCTCTTGCAGTGGTGGCAGTCAGGATTCCGGTGTCGGAATCGCCTCCTCCAGCACTCTCGGGGACGACATGGCTTACCATCACCTCAACCGATGCTCCTGCCTCCAGCGAGACAGATATCGTGCTCGGGGCAGCTTCCCAGCCGGCGCTGACCGCGAGGTCATAGACTTCGTCTTCCGTGCCGGTGTTGGAGATGGTGTAGGTGTACTGCACCGTCTCCCCCGGAGCCGCGGTTCCGCTCTGCTGGCCGGGGGTGATCTCCACGGCGGAGACACGGGCGGTGGTGGTGAAGGTCGCCGGGGCAGATGCTCCGGTCTCGGCCGACAGGACCTGGACGGTGCCCGCGTCAGAGTCGCCGGGCGCCACGCCCTCGGGCACGGTGTGAGTTACCGTGATGGTGGTAGAGGCCTCAGGCTCGAGGGTAACGCTCGCAGGCGTTACGGAAGAAGTCCAGCCGGAAGTGACGGAAATAGCATAGGTGTCCGCCACGTCGCCTGTATTCTGCACGGTGAATACGTAGCCAACATCCTCTCCGGGCCAGCCCCGCCCACTCTCGTCGGCGGGGGATATGGTAACGCCAACAACTTCGGGTACTTCTACGGTGACCGTGGCACTGTCGCTATCGGTAACACCCTGGTCGGTGGTCACGGTGGCGGTGTTGACGATGTCGGCACCCGAGTCTATGTCGTCCTGGGTGACGGTGTATGTGGCCGTGCCGGAAGTGGATTCACCCGGGGCCAGCTCACTGTCGTCGAGGGTAACTTTGCCCAGCAGGTCATCAGTGACGTCGATTCCGGTCAGGCTAACTTCACCTGTGTTGGTCACGGTGTATGCATAGGTGATGACATCGCCGGCCTCTGAGACGGAGGCTGGATCTGCTTCCAGCGCCATCCCGACGTCCGGCTGCGGCTCTGTCTCGTCGGATGCTACAGCCCGGGCGGCATTTATCCTGCCGGCACCGATGCCTTCCACGCCGATGTCATCGCAGGTGGACTCGATCCTGGAGCGCACCTCGTCGTTGAGGCGGCCGTTGCCATTGGAGTCGGTCACCACCGTGAAGACCAGCGCAGCCAGCCCGGCCACGTGCGGCGAGGCCATGGACGTGCCGCTCTTGTAACCGTAAGAGCTGCCCTTAACCCATCTTTACCATTGACCACCCAAAACCGAAGCTAAAACAGGTAAACCAGGCGTTTTATGGACACTACATCTTTTTGATTCGTTTGGTCTTGAGTGGATTAGGAGGCAACCCCAGAGCGCGATAGACCTCGAGATGGAAGGGCTCGGGGTCTCCGGTTTGCCTGATATGTATCCGCTCTCCCTTCT
>JAWOFK010000027.1:0-18598 GCA_046497565.1 Dehalococcoidia bacterium | reverse complement strand
CCTGACTGGATACAGGTCGTCCTCCTTTCGGATTCCTACTCCTGACATGTCAAGCCCTGGTAAGGTTCTTCGTGTAGCATCGAATTAAACCACACGCTCCGCTGCTTGTGCGGTCTCCCGTCAATTCCTTTGAGTTTTAGCCTTGCGGCCGTACTCCCCAGGCGGGACACTTAAAGCGTTAGCTTCGACACGGAAAGGGTCGATACCTCCCATATCTAGTGTCCACCGTTTAGGGCGTGGACTACGCGGGTATCTAATCCGCTTCGCTCCCCACGCTTTCGAGCCTCAGCGTCAGAAACAACCTGGGAAATCGCCTTCGCCACTGGTGTTCTCCCCAATATCTACGCATTTCACCGCTACACTGGGGATTCCATTTCCCTCTGTTGCTCTCAAGCCCATCAGTATCAGATGGCCTCTTCTGATTGAGTCAGAAGATTTCACATCTGACTTGAAAAGCCGCCTACGCTCCCTTTACGCCCAGTAAATCCGAATAACGTTCGCCTCCTACGTATTACCGCGGCTGCTGGCACGTAGTTGGCCGAGGCTTATTCCTTGGGTACCGTCAGAATTCTTCCCCAAGAAAAGAGGTTTACAACCCGAAGGCCTTCCTCCCTCACGCGGTGTCGCTGGGTCAAGCTTTCGCTCATTGCCCAAAATTCCTTGCTGCTGCCTCCCGTAGGAGTTGGGGCCGTGTCTCAGTCCCCATCTGGCTGACCATCCTCTCAGACCAGCTACCGATCAATGCCTTGGTAGGCCGTTACCCTGCCAACTAGCTAATCGGACGCAAGCCCCTCAGGGAGCACCCGAAGGCTTTAGTAACCAAGCATGTGCTTCGTTACCACATGGGACATTAGCTTGCCTTTCGGCAGGTTATTTCCCACTCCCAGGTAGGTTACTTACGTGTTACTCAGCCGTTCGCCACTTGGTTACAATCCGAAGACTATAACCCCGTTCGACTTGCATGCATAAGGCGCACCGCCAACGTTTATTCTGAGCCAGGATCAAGCTCTCCACTCAAATCCTTCCTTCCACTATTCAATTGTTAAAGTGCTAATGCCCCAATATTGTACAGAAACCCTTCTTTCTTTGTCAAGTTCCCTCACAATTTGACAAAGAGCCAGGACGAACTTGACACCGAGGAAATTCTCCAGTATAGTCTGTCATGCATTTCCTACTCGGCCCCGTGGTGTAGCGGTTTAACATGCCACCCTGTCACGGTGGAGATCAGGGGTTCGAATCCCCTCGGGGTCGCTTCTGCGATACACGGTTCCACAGCCCTTCACGAAGACACAATGACATCCTCATCATCTGTACAGCCTGGCCTCTTCTGTGTATGGATTATAGAGCCACCATCGTCCCATTTTATCACACGAAAGGCGTGGTGGAGAGTACCGGAAAGCTGAAATGAGCCGTCGGTTGACGGTAACCGAATAAAAGGTTATTATTAATGTACAATGTTTTGCATTTGCTATAACGACGAAACAAAGAGGGGAAATGGAGCAATATCTATATATAATAGTTGCCCTTGCTCTTGTCTTGGGTATGCTTATTGGTTACTTCATCAAGCAGCTAGTAGCCAACCGGGAAATTCAGAAAACAAAGAACGAAGCGCAGAAATTATTAGATGAAGCAATCACCAAGCATAGCGAGCTACTCCGTGCAGCTAGAGAAGAAGCCGTAAAGGTCGGCAACGCTGCCGAGGCAGAAAGCAAGGAACGACGTCTCGAAATACAACGAATAGAAAAGCGTGTTACCCAGAAGGAAGAAGCGCTGGAGCGGAAGATAGAGGGGGTAGAACGACGTGAGCGTGATCTAGAAAGCCACAAAAAAGATGTTGAGAAGATCACAGCTGAGCTTCAGTCAATAAGAGAAAAGCAGCTGGGAAAGTTAGAGGCCATCTCGGGCACGTCCAGTGAAGAGGCAAAAGAGCTCCTGTTTCAAATGCTGAAACAGGAAGTTGAAGAAGAAGCCTCGAAACAGGTCAGGGTGTGGGAAGGCAGGGTAAAGGAAGAGGCCGGCGACAGAGTCCAGAACATCTTGGCTGCGGCCATTCAAAGATGTGCCACCGATGTTGTTTCGGAAACTACAATATCGGCTGTTCCCTTACCCAGTGACGAGATGAAGGGGCGGCTTATCGGGCGCGAGGGACGCAATATCCGGGCCTTAGAGCAGGCCACCGGCGTTGACCTTATCATTGATGATACTCCGGAGGCAGTTACCATCTCCAGTTTCGACCCCATCAGACGGGAGGTAGCTCGCCTTTCCTTAAGCAAGCTCATTCTTGATGGGCGTATTCATCCGGCCCGTATCAAGGAAATAGTGGACAAAACCAAGACAGAGGTTGAAGCTACTGTCCGTAGTGAGGGTGAGCGAGCTGCTTACGAAGCGGGGGTAGCGGGGTTACATCCTGAACTGATTAAACTACTGGGACAGCTAAAGTTTCGTAGCAGTTATGGACAGAATGTTCTGCTACATAGTCTGGAAGTTTCTCATCTGGCAGGGATGCTGGCCAGCGAGATTGGGGTTAGCGCCAGTGCTGCCAGGAAAGCCGGTCTCCTGCACGATATTGGAAAGGCCGTAGACCATCAAATAGAGGGTCCTCATGCTTTGATAGGTGCTGACCTGGTCAAGCAGTGGGACAAGAAACAAGATGTGGTTCAGGCTATTGCTGAACATCATGGTGAGGCAGCAACAAGCAGTGTTCTGGGCTTTGTTGTTAGTGCTGCCGATGCTATAAGCGGTTCTCGGCCTGGGGCCAGGCGTGAGTCCCTGGAACAATATCTGAAACGTGTCAGGGACTTAGAGGATATAGCAAACGGTTTTCCCGGTGTGGAGAAATCTTTCGCTATTCAGGCTGGGCGTGAAGTGCGCGTCATGGTGAAGCCGGACAAAGTTGACGATTTGACAGCTGTAAGATTAGCCCGGGACATTTCTAAGAAGATAGAGGACAGCCTGACCTATCCCGGCCAGATAAGAATAATAGTGATAAGGGAGACTACGGCGATAGATTACGCTAAGTAGAATTGAGAATACTGGCAATAGGCGACATCATCGGCAAGCCTGGTAGAACGGCGGTGAACGAGCTTCTACCGGGCTTGTGTCGCGAATACGATATTGACCTGATAATAGGCAACGGCGAGAATGCTGCCGGCGGGTTAGGTCTGACTTTGAGCACGGCGCGCGAGCTTTTCGATGCCGGTGTTGACGTCATAACCTCAGGCAATCATATATGGGCCCACAAGGAGATCATTGCTTATCTGGATAGCGAACTTGCTCTGCTCCGCCCCTTGAATTACCCACCGACGAATCCCGGTCGCGGCTATTTGTTTGTTAACAATGTCCTCATAGTTAACCTCCTTGGCCGTGTCTTCATGGGCAATTTTGATTGCCCATTTCGAGCCATGGACAAGCTGATAGCTGAGCTTGAGGATAAATCAATGCCCATTATTGTTGACTTTCATGCTGAGGCAACCTCGGAGAAGGTGGCTATGGGCAGGTACCTGGACGGCCGGGTCAGCGCCGTGCTGGGCACCCATACCCATGTGGGCACGATTGACGCTTATATATTGCCGGGAGGAACTGCTTATGTCTCCGACATAGGCATGGTTGGTCCTGTAAATTCGGTTATCGGGGTTGACCCGGATTCCGCAATCAACGGCTTCCTTACTCAGATACCACGGCGCTTATCCGCAGGAAAAGGAAGAGTAAACTTCGATGCAATTCTGGTCGAAGTAGACGAAAACACTGGCAGGGCAATAGATATTAAGCGTATTCAAAAAACAGTGGACTAGACCTGAGCAAGTCGAAGCAAGAGGCCTTCAGCACTTGGTTTAGCTGAAGTCTGACACCTAGCAAGACCTTACCCTTTCCATCACCCGGGGCATAATTTCACCAGCCTTCCCCTGGATGACGACTGTAGCGTGGTGGTCAAGGGGGGTGGTGGTTAAATTGACAATAGCCAGTTTGGCACCGGCACCTATGGCGTAGGTTGGCATATGGGCAGCGGGGTAAACCACAAGGGTGGAGCCAATGACAATGAAAAGGTCGCAGCTCTGCGAGCGGCGAATAGACTCCGTTAACGTCTCCTGTGGCAGCACTTCTCCGAAGAATACTACATCCGGCTTCAGGATACCCTGACAATGAGGACAATCGGGAACTTCTATCCCTTCCTTTACTTTTTGTAATACTTCAGGCAGCGGGAAACGTCCACGGCAACCTGAGCACACCACCCACTGCATATTACCATGAAGCTCAAACACCTTATCTTCAGGGACTCCGGCCTTTTGATGCAGGTTGTCGATATTTTGAGTGATGACGCAATCTAATTTGCCCAACCGGTAGAGCTCGGCGGTGGCGTAGTGGGCAGGGTTTGGTTGGGCTTCCGTAAAAATTCCGGTTTCACTGTACATCTTCCAATGCGTTATGCGGGTCTCACGGCTGCTCAGAAACTTGTGAATGGTGAAGTCCTCAGGGTCATATCTGCTCCAGATTCCTCCCGGGCTGCGGAAATCGGGTATGCCTGACTCAGTGCTTATCCCGGCCCCGGTGAACACGATAACCTTCTTAGACCCTATGATAAGCTGAGCTAACTTTTCCACCTCTTCCGTCATCTTATTCCTTCCGTTCCGATGCCATCGGGACGACCTTTACCACCCTATCGATACCGCCCAGATCGGCAATTAACTCGATACCAGCCTGTGGGAAATAGCCGTTTATCAAAGAAGTCACCATGTCACCCTGTCCCTGGCCTATTTCCAGAAAGACACAAGCTCCTCGATTGATTTTCCCCGGCACCTGTTCCAGCATTTGTCGTATTCTGTCCAGGCCATTATTGCCACCGGCCAGGGCTATGGTTGGCTCAAAATCTACTATTTCTGGGCTCAAATCTTCAAATTCACAGTCTTTGACATAAGGCAGATTGGCTACTATCATGTCTACGGGCTGAGGCAGTGGCTCAAGCAAATTCCCTGGCAAGAGTTCAACCTGACCGCACACCGCGTGGCGCTGGCAATTCATCCCGGCTACCTGTAGAGCAGATGTTGAAATATCGATGGCGTAGATTTTGGCCTGGGGTAATGCCAGCGCAAGGCTGACGGCGATGGCGCCACAGCCCGTACCGATGTCGGCTATAGTGATCGGTCGCTCGCGGCGAGAAATAGAATGGGCAAGTTCCACAACTTTTTCCACGAGGAGTTCTGTTTCTGGTCGGGGAATGAAAGTGTGATGATTGATGTAGAATTCGGCGCCGTAAAACTCGCAGTGCCCCAAAATGTAAGCAGCAGGCTCGTGGTCAAGGCGACGCCGGACAAGACGCCACAGATGCTTTGTTTCTGCTGGTGTTAATCCTCTCTCTGGCTCGGTGTGAAGCTGTACCTTAGACATACTCAAGACGTGGCCTAGCAGAAGCTCAGCCTCGATGAAAGCTTCAGTGATGCTGGCCTCGAGTAATGTTTGGGCGGTTGATTGCAGAGCTTCGCGTAGAATCATGCAAAAGCTGCTTCTAGTTGTTCGACCTGCTCTTTGCTTGAAACGGCTTCAATTATTTCGTCCAGTTCCCCGTCTAAAACCTGGTGAAGGTTGTGAAAACTCGAGCCGATGCGGTGGTCGGTAACCCGGTTCTGAGGGAAATTATACGTGCGAATCTTTTCCGCCCGCTGGCCGCTGCCGACTTGCGTCCGCCGATCATTGTCTATGCTTTCAAATTGTTTTTGTTGTTCTATGTCAAGCAGCCTGGCCCGAAGCACCGCCATGGCCTTCATCCTGTTCCTTAGTTGAGACCTTTCATCCTGGCAGACGGCTACCATGCCTGTGGGTGAGTGGGTGATGCGAACCGCTGTGGTTACTTTGTTTACATTCTGTCCACCGGCACCCCCGCTGTGAAAGAACTCCATTTTCAGGTCATCGGGATTGATGTTGAGCTCAATCTCGTCGGCCTCGGGCAGGACTGCTACTGTAGCTGTTGAGGTATGAATTCGCCCCGAAGCCTCAGTGGTCGGCACTCTTTGCACTCGATGGACGCCCCGCTCGTGCTTGAAGTGGCTGAAGGCGCCTTTACCTTTGATTTCAAATATCAGCTCCTTGAAACCTCCAATTTCACTTTGATTGCTATCGATGATCTCCACCTGCCAGCCCTTGGCCTGGCCGTACCGGCTATACATGCGAAACAAGTCTGCGGCAAAAAGCCCTGCCTCCCCACCCCCGGCGCCAGCCCTTATCTCCACAATCACGTCTCTGTCATCATTGGGGTCTTTGGGCATCAGGGAAAGCTTGAGCCGGCCGAGAAGGCCATCCTGGTGTTGTCTAAGCCTGTTTACCTCTTCCTTGATCAAGGCCGTCATTTCCGCTTCGGCACGAGAATCAAGCAAAGCTTCAAGCTCGGCCAACTCCTTGCCTTTGGCCTTGTATTCCTGGTATGTACTGACAATATCTTCAAGGTCAGCTTTCTCTTTGCTTAGCTCTTGAAGGCGCCTGTGGTCGGTAGCTATCTCTTCTCGGGCCAAGAGCTGGCTTAACTCTTCATAGCGTTTTTCTATTAATTCCAGTTTCTCAAACATGACCAATACTATTATAATACAGCGGCATAGGTTGCTCAAATTCGATTTAGGGGGACCGGTATGAAACTGGCGCCGGATTGCTATCAGTGCTTGCAAAGATTAATTCGCCAGGCCGCTGACCTGGCTACCGGCGATACTGCGGTCAAGGAAGAGGCAATTGAACAAGCGACGAAGATACTAGATGACGAGTTCTCTTATAGCCAATTATCTATTGTGATTGCCACCAAGATTCACAAGGTGGTAAAAGAAGTGACCGGCAATCCCGACCCTTACAGGGCAATGAAGGAAAGGGAGATGATGATCGCCACAGAATTGTATCCTGAGCTGTTGTTGCAGGCCGAAGCTGCCAATCGCAGACAGGGCAGCAATCGAAGCGACCGTTATCAGGAGGAGTTGCGGGCTTATCTTGAGCTGACCGCGGCAGCGAATGCCATTGATTTCTTCAGGGAGCCTGACTCTATTAAGGAAGATATCAGGAATCCGGTAAGCTTTGCCCTCGATGACTCGGAGCAGCTTGCGACAAGACTAATGATAGCAGGCAAGGTACTGTACCTGGCTGATAACGCCGGGGAGCTCTACTTCGATCTGCCTCTAGTTAAGTGGATGCAAAGGTTTGCCCGGGTGACCTATGTAGTTAAACCAGCGCCTGTTCAAGACGACCTGACCCTGGAAGATATCAGGGGGACCGGCTTGGACAGGGAGTTTGGCGAGGTTATAAGCACGGGCGTAGCTTCACCGGGAGTGGTTTTTTCTCTGGCTTCAGCCCGGTTCAAGCGAGAATTCGAGTCGGCAGGTCTTATATTCGCCAAAGGCATGGGGCATTATGAAGCTTTGTCTGAGTTTCCCCCTGAAGGAAGGTTCTTCTATTGCCTTAAGGCCAAGTGCAAACCGGTAGCAGATTCGCTGGAGGTGCCTATAAATAGTTATGTAGCCATGATACAATGATTCGTGTAGAAACATGGATGGAATAGGCAAGCACAAGAATGAATGATGGGTAGAAGATTTTGGTTATGAAGAAACACGACGCAAGAATAACTCGCTCAAATAGCAGAGGCCCCCTCTTATGACCGTTCAAACAGGCTATATCCCGGCAGGCAAAATACGTTGCTTCATCACTGGCGAACTCCGTGGTGACACGCCCGAAGAAAATGTTCGGCAGCGGATTGCCCGTAGCCTTGTCGAGGAATATGGCTATCCCAGGGAGGATATTGAGCCGGAATTTCGCATTAACATCGGGCGAGCAAAGAAACGTGCGGATATTGCTGTATTTGCTCATGGCGAGCAACACACACAGGAGAATGTGATTATCATCGCCGAAACCAAGCGTGACGAAGTCAAGCCGACTGACCGTGACAATGGCGTGGAGCAACTCAAGTCTTACCTCGCTGCTTGTCCTAACGTAAAGTGGGGGCTGTGGGTCGGCTCGGAGCTGCAAGCGTATGAGATGATTGTTGAGGCAGGGGAGCGGCGAGCGTTGGAGATTGCCGATATCCCGCCTTGCGGGAAAACACAGCCACCCCGAATTACCTTTAACCAACTGGTTCCAGCAGTGAGCCTGCGGGATGTCTTTAGACGATGCCACAACTACATTTACGCTAATCAAGGCTTACCTAAGGATCAAGCTTTTCATGAACTCCTCAAACTGATTTTCTGCAAAGTGCATGACGAGCAAACTACTGAAGGAGAGATGCTCTTCGATGTGGCTAGCGACGAACAGCGCTCCGAAATGGGACAGCGGCGCCTATCGGCGCGGATAGGCGAGCTATTCAGCAAAGTAAAGGAGCGCTATCCTTATATCTTTGACCCGAATGATCGAATCAGGCTTGACAACCGCGTGCTGGCTTACATTGTGAGCGAGCTTCGTCGCTTTTCATTGCTTCAAACCACCACCGATATCAAGGGCGAAGCGTATCAGGAAATCGTTCGGGCGAACTTACGCGGGGCACGTGGCGAATTCTTCACTCCCCCAAATGTCTGCGAGATGGCTGTGCAAACGGTTTTTTCAACTCATCCTAAAAGCTGTTGGCTATCTCTAAAGGTGCTTGACCCAGCCTGTGGTACGGGCGGCTTTCTGCGAGCAAGTATGAACCTGTGGTACCAGTACATTTTTGAACAGGAGAAGCACAAGTGGAAGTTAGACCATGTCGTCATTGAGAAGACTGCCGCACGGTTAAAGGAACACTGCGACCGCAACCTGTTCGGCATTGACGTGAACCCCGACTTAGTCCGGGCGGCGCAGATGAACTTAGTGATGCATGGTGACGGCAGTACCAACGTCTTTCAAGCTAACTCGCTATTGCCGCCAGGTGAGTGGCGCGATGATGTGAAAGCCAAGATCCAGTTAGGCACGTTTGACATTGTGCTGACCAATCCTCCTTTCGGCACAGGACCTGGCTTGGCGGTGGACGACCCCCATATCCTTGACCAGTTTGAACTCACCCGCTTTGAAGCCAAGTCTCCCCATATCTCCATGCCACCGGAGCAGTTGTTCATCGAACGATGCTATCAATTTCTCAAGCCCAGAGGGCTACTGGCCATTGTCCTGCCTGACAGCATATTAAGCAATCCTGGTTTGGTTTTCATCCGCCACTGGATTCTCAAACACTGCCGTGTAATTGCCAGTGTTGATTTGCCCGTAGAAACATTCCTCGCCTTCGGTGGCACAGGTACACAAACAAGCGTATTGGTCCTGCAGAAGAAAACAGAGGAGGAGATAAGGCTCGAAGAGGCGGCTGGACGGATACAAGACTATAAGGTTTTTATGGCACTATGCCAGACGATGGGCTACGACCGGCGAGGCAATGACCTGTGGTTGCGAACACCGGAGGGGGAGATTATTGAGCAGGAAGCGACGATACCCATTATCACGCGAGCATCTGACGGAATCGTCATCTATGAGCCGAAGCGCGACCTGCGCCGCATGCGCGACGATGATGTCTCACAAGTAGCCGGACTGTTTCAACAGTGGTGGCAGCAGGTGGGGGCGACGGTATGATGCCGGCAGGTCTTCTACCTAGTCCATTGACCACCTCCGAAATACTCATCGAACCGAAGGTTCGCACTTTTTCGGTGCAAGCCCATTGGCTTCATAGCGGTGATTGCCGCCTGGATGCTTCGTTCCATGCTGACGAGGTTGTCATGGCACGGCGCGCAATTGTGGACAGTGGGTTTCCGTTAAGACCTCTCAGTGATCCGGAAATAGCAGGCCAGATTTATAACTTGCCTCGGTTCAAGCGTATCTACACTTCCATCTCTGATAAGGGGTATTCCTATTTGAGTGCATCACAGGTATTAATGTTCCGCCCGCAGAGTGAGCGGTGGATTGCGCGAGACAAGGCACCTAACAAAGTATCACGACACTTCGCAAAAGCAGGATCGATTCTGGTCACTTGCTCTGGGATCGTGGGGCGATGCGTGCTCGTCACTAAACGCCTTGAGTGCTACTTCTTGACCCACGATCTACTCCATATTATTCCCAACAAGCCCGTCGGTTATCTTTATGCCTTTCTATCCACATGGATAGGACAGACATTGATGATCGAGGAGCAATATGGCGGAACTATCAAGCACCTTGAGCCCCATCACTTGCAAAGGCTACCCGTGCCCTTAATACCTGACAGAGAGCAGCGGGCGATGCACGAACAAATCATGCAGGCATATCGCCTGCGCGATGAAGCGAACGACCTCCTTGACCAAGCCGATGAACTACTGCACACGGAGCTTGGTTTGCCACGCTTTGATGAATCGCAAGTTCCATATCTTGGCGGCATGAAGAGACCCAAAGGCTTTGTGGTCAAAGCGTCCGAACTTGCCGCCCGTCTGGATGCCTCTTTTCACCTGCCCACTGCCAAAGCTGCCGTCCAACAATTGCATGAGGGGAAATACCCGTTGGTGAGGTTGGGTGACGTTGCTCAGCGCATCTTCATCCCGCCCCGCTTCAAGCGCATTTATGTTGGCCCCGAATACGGTGTGCCTTTCCTGCAAGGCTCGCATATCCCATTGATGAAGCCCTATGACTTAAAGTATCTTTCGCGCCATGCTCACACCGACTTATCGCCGTGGATTATCAGGCAAAACTGGGTCTTGGTAACTTGCTCCGGCACAATTGGTCGTGTCGCTCTTGTCCTAGGAGCAATGGATGGTTGGGCGGCGTCACAGCATATTGAGCGCATTGTGTCCGACCAACAGCGTGCGCAGCCGGGATACCTCGTCGCGTTTCTGATGACACCCTATGGGCAGCATCAATTAACGAGCAAAGTCTATGGTGGTGTGGTGGATGAACTGACCGAAGATGACACTGCTGCTATCTTCATTCCTGATGCACCGCCAGAGGTGCAACAGCGTATCGGCACTCTCGTGGTGCAAGCGTTCGAGAAGAAGGAAGAGGCGAATCAAATTGAAGAGCAAGCCATTAGAACTTTGGAAGAAGCCATCGCAAAATCAAGATGACAACACAGCACATGCCTTGTCCAACTTCGCGTGGAAAGGAAAACGTAACGAAGGGGCGTTGGGAGATTGACCGCCATGAGAGTCTCATTCTTGAAGCAGTGAAATGCTGCGGCCATGCTGATAGACTGAGTGAACTACAAAGTTGACTGGAGGGGAAACGATGAAAACGATTGAGGAAATGTTGAAAGAGTTGCCATCTGAACTACAGCAGGAGGTGCTTGATTTCATTGAATTTCTGAATGAAAAACGAGCACGAAAATATGGGAAAAAACTCCGCCAGGATTGGGCTGGTGCACTAAAAGATTATCGCGACCAGTATACTTCGCTTGAACTTCAGAAAAGCGCCCTGCAATGGCGAGGAGACTGACCTGTGTATCTGGTAGATACCAATGTGTGGCTTGAGCGACTCCTGGACCAGACAAGGTCTGACGAGGTCAAGCGTTTCTTGGACCAAGTACTATCGGATCATCTCTTCATCACCGACTTCACCTTTCATTCTATTGGTGTAGTTATGAGCAGGCTGAAGCGAATGGATGCGCTGCTGCGTTTCGTTCAAGATGCTTTCATTGATGGAGCTGTCGCCCTGATTCGCCTCAAACCCGAAGACATGCAGCGCCTAGTTCAGAGAGCAGAACAATACAGTCTGGACTTTGATGACGCCTATCAATATGTTGCTGCGGAGAAATACAACCTGACCATAGTGAGTTTTGACGCGGACTTCGATCGCACCGAACTAGGGAGGAGAACCCCAGCAGAAATTATGAAAGGTGACAAGAAGAGGGCTAGAGGGTGATCGAACCAGTAACACTGCGTATTTCAGCCCGGGTTCAAGCGAGAATTCGAGTCGGCAGGTCTTATATTCGCCAAAGGCATGGGGCATTATGAAGCTTTGTCTGAGTTTCCCCCTGAAGGAAGGTTCTTCTATTGCCTTAAGGCCAAGTGCAAACCGGTAGCGACATCCCTTGGTGTATCCCTCAACAGCTATGTCGCCCTGCTGCAATGATGCTGGGTTTCCCGTCCTCAGCCATGAAAATCGCCCCAGAGGACAGTGCGAGGCTCCAGAAAGGGCATGAAATAGAAAACACGGGATTTCTCTTCTCTCCCCACACAGAAGGCTTGGTCCTGTTCATATATTTTTGCTGTATAATAGGCACAGATGAGGAGACCAACTAAGGGAGAAGCCTTAATTGGCGGCATATCTGTAGCGATTACCGTGACCTTATGTGTCCTCATCATTCAGCATCGAGAATATATCGAACAAATAGCGCGCTGGGGGTATGTTGGCTGCTTTCTCATCAACGTGATCACCAGCGGGACCTTTGTTATGCCCGGCTTTGGCACTGTTTTTACGGTTACACTGGGCGGAGTGTTAAATCCCACCATAGTCGGTGCTGTGGCTGGCATTGGTGAAGCTGTAGGTGCTACGGGTGCCTACTTCACCGGATACGGTGGTGGAGGATTATTCGGAGACCGTAATGGCAGGCTTTTTCTTCGTTTCAGCAATATTATGGACCGCCACGGCTACAAGGCCGTTTTCTTCCTGGCAGCTATAATTACCCCCATCTATTACCCGTTCGCCGTATTTATGGGCATGCTTCGCTTCGGCTGGGCAAGGTTCTTCCTTGCCACCTGGGCAGGGCGGACGGTCAAAAACATGGCACTGGCATACCTGGGATACTTCGGTTTGCGCTCCATATTACGATGGCTGGGCTTAAATTTTTAGCTTGAGTTTCGCGGAGCGTTCTGTTATATTCTTGAGTTAGGCGGGGCTGTAGCTCAGTTGGGAGAGCGTCTGACTGGCAGTCAGAAGGTGGTGGGTTCGAATCCCATCAGCTCCACTTTTTTGCTTGGGAGATTTGCAAATCAAGCGACACTTGAGTTAACCCTATTGACAAATTAAAGGACGCGGTTTATATTTCGAATAATTGAATATCGGAAAAGGCTGAGAACAGGACTAGTACAGCTTAAGGCGGAATTCAGAGAGTCGGGTAAGGTGTGAGCCGACATTTGCGCGAGGCTGGAATGGACCTGGGAGCTGCAAACCGAAAGGGTAACACCTGGTAGGCTTTGTCGCAGGGGCAGCGTTATCGTAGCCCAGGGTATCGCCAGATTGGCCGTACCTGACAAGAGATGGCCGAAAAGGCCGAAGAAGGGTGGCACCGCGGAGGTTACACCTCTCGCCCCTTGGCGAGAGGTTTTTCTGTTCTGACACGATCTAGAATACTTATGACACAAAAGTGACTGTGAAGGTGAGATGTGGGCCGAAACAATCTCGTGGATGAGCATGGAATTGCCACACTGCGCCTCCTTTTATTTGATGTTTAAAGGATATCTTAGTGTGGAGGGGGGTTAATATGTAGGATACTCAGTTTGAAACGCTAGCCGAACAAGAAATCGAAAGGAGGAAAAAATGGAGAAAGGAATGTATTTTCTCGACCAGAAGGATATGCCCACTCACTGGTACAATATCATGGCTGATATGCCCGGGGATATGCCGCACGTGCTGCACCCGGGAACGGGAAAGCCGGCAACTGTAGATGATGCAGCCGGGCTATTCGCCAGGGCGTGTGCCGAGCAAGAGCTTAACAGGAAAGACCGCTGGATTGAAATTCCAGAGGAACTGCAGGCGATCTACCGCACCTGGAGACCGACGGTGTTGCATCGGGCATATCGGCTGGAGAAGGCTCTAGATACGCCAGCCAAGATTTTCTATAAATATGAAGGAACCAATCAAGCTGGTAGCCATAAGCCCAATACAGCGACCGCTCAGGCATACTATGCTAAGAAACAAGGCCTCAAAGGCTTAAGTACTGAGACTGGTGCCGGGCAATGGGGGAGCGCCCTAAGTTTGGCGGGGGCATTCTTTGGTATAGAGATAAAGGTCTATATGGTCAGGATTAGCTATGACCAAAAACCATACCGGCGCATCGCCATGGAGACTTGGGGAGCCAACTGTGTCCCCAGCCCCAGCCCCGAGACAAAGTCAGGGCAAGCTATGCTGGAAAAATGGCCTGATTGCCCTGGTAGTTTAGGCCTAGCTATTAGCGAGGCAATAGAGTACATGGCAAACCGTCCTGACTATAGGTATTCGATTGGCAGCGTGCTTAACCACGTTCTGCTTCATCAGACCATCATCGGGGAGGAATGTCGGAAACAAATGGAGATGGCAGACGCCTACCCCGATATTATCGTGGGCAACGTTGGTGGTGGCTCAAACTTTGCCGGGCAATTCTTCCCTTGGATTCGAGATAAGATTAGCGGTAAGAAGCCAAATATGCGCATTATCTGCTGCGAGCCGGAAAGCTGCCCCAGCATGACCAAAGGACTCTATGCCTATGACTTCGGCGACATGGTCGGGCTGACTCCCCTAATCAAAATGTACACCCTGGGGCATGGCTTTGTGCCTGCACCAATCCATGCGGGTGGACTGCGCTACCATGGGATGGCACCTACCATATGCCACCTCCATAGACTTGGTTTGGTTGAAGCCGTAGCTGTGCCTCAGACTGCTGCCTTTGCGGGAGGGGTACAATTTGCCCGCACTGAGGGGATTATCAGTGGTCCGGAGCCATGCCATAATGTCAGGGTAGCTATTGAGGAGGCAATCAAGTGTAAGGAAGAAGGTAAATCAAAGACCATCTTGATAGCTCACAGTGGACACGGGCACTTCGACTTGGCCGCCTATGATGCCTACCTAGCGGGTAAACTGCAGAATTATGCCTATCCTGAGGAGGAAGTGAGGAAGGCCCAGCTTGAATTGCCAAAGGTGGCTTGAAGAAAAGGGCTGGCGCCATGGCAAGAGCAGTTGCCATGGCGCCAGCAGTGAGACACGAACCGTAAATAGTTGCCAGTCAGGAAAATGGCAGTGATGCCGTGGGTGGCGATTACAATGTGACCTTCATGTCTTCGTAACCCAGGCTTATATCTGCCTCCAGTTCCTGAGCAACTTGAGCCACCTCTTCCTTAATCTGCTCCTCAAAAGGATTTCCGATATGGATAACGATGATGCGAGGTAAATAGCCTTTGAGTTGGCGGAACCGCACGAGTTCCCCCTTCAGAAGCCGTGCACAAAGATGCCCCGCTTTCTTGAGCCAGTCTTCATACCTGTTAGGTCCAGCAACTTCAGTAATAAGCAACTGAGGAGAAATATGCTCCCAGCAATCGGATATTCCCACTGTGGTATCGCCAGTGTAGAACAGGCTTTTGCCGTCCGAAGAGGTGATTTGGTAGCCAACGGCAGGCACGGAGTGTTTTGCTGGCACAGCCAGAACATCATAACCGGCAATGGCTTTTCTGCTGTAAGGCTCGATAGCCTCAAGTATCAGAGTCGGCTTCTCTTTGCTGGGATATTCCAGAAAATTCATATACATCTTGCCATCAAGAAGGCAGTTAGCAATAACATCAAGTGTATAGCGCAGTGCGTAAACTACTAGCTGTCCTTGCCAGTAATAGCCAGCGTTGGCAGCCAGAGTCACCAGATCCCGAGTGTGGTCGAAGTGGTGGTGGGTAAGCAAAATGGTTTTTATCTTTTTCTGTTCGGACAGAGGAAGGGCAGAGGTGACTCCACCGGCATCTATAACCAAAGTGCCATCAACCAGGAGGGCAGTCAGCCGTGCTCCTCTTAGCTCAGATAAATGGGCACCCAGGACTTGAATTTCCACTTCATTGGCCGTCTTCTATGACTTTGTCAGTGGCGCCAAGAAACTTCTGCCACTGAGTTAATTCTTCAGCCAGAAGTTGACGACCTTTCTCGGTCAACTGATAATACCTGCGCTTCTGCTTAGCGACTTGCTGCCACGAACTCAACACAAGCCCTCTGCGTTCTAAACGGCGTAATGCGGAGTAAATGGTGCTTGCTGTAAGGTTGAAATAGCCTTCACTCCTTCGCTCAAGTTCTCTGGCAATCTCATAGCCATGCACAGGTAATTCAGCAATAATGAACAGTAACAAAGGCTCCACAACACCCCGCAGTAACTGGCAAACATAAGACTGAGGCATGGCCCCTTTAGTATATCATCTTTCGAAATATTAAAACACTATCTTGTGGTGACTAACCACATGCATAAGCGTGAGTAAAATATTTTGGCAATTTTTTTAATGTACGCCCTGAAGACAAGACAGCCGGGGGACTGGCGTCGGGGATTGAGATAATGCTCAATGAGTGAGAAGGCGACTTCTGCCTTGACGATGCTATTGAAGTAGAGTAAATTTAACAGGGTGATTCCTTCAGGGCAGTGGAATTTACCAGCTTATGTCTACTCTTCTACTGGATAGAAACGCCGTCAACACTCTGATGAAGATGTCAGATGTTATCAGTGTGCTTGAAGAGGCTTTCAGGATATGGGGCGAGGGCAAGGGAAACATGCCACCTAAAGTATACTTACCGGTCGAATATGGTGATTTCAGGGCAATGCCCGCTGCTTTGCCAGGGTGTGCCGGTATGAAATGGGTAAACGCGCACCCTCAAAACCCGTCTCGCAGTCTGCCCTCGGTTATGGCTATCATGATCTACAATGACCCGGAAACAGGATATCCGCTGGCAATAATGGACGCTACCGAAATTACGGCTTACCGGACCGGTGCCGCGGCTGCCATTGCCTCCAAGTACCTGGCGCGGCAAGATTCTTACACAATTGGCATTATCGGCGCTGGTCGTCAAGCATACACACAGATACTGGCGCATGCCGAGCTATTTAGCCCCATCTCAATAAATGCTTTTGACATTTCTACAGATGCCGTGGATAGACTAATCCGTTGTTTCCCGGAGTTTTCGATTAGAAATTGTTCTATACAAGAGGCAGCGGCGTCAGATATCGTATGCACTTTGACGCCTTCTCGTAGTCCTATCATCAAAAAGGAGTGGATAATGGGCGGCACTCACGTAAATGCAGTTGGTGCTGATGCGACAGGGAAGGAGGAACTGGACCCCTTGATATTGAAGGAAGCAATTGTCATCGTGGATGACTTGGAACAGGCAAGTGCCGGTGGAGAGATCAACGTCCCTATCCAGAAAGGAGTCTATACTATTGGTGAAGTCCAGGGAACCCTTGCCGAATTAGTTATGGGCACGAAAAGAGGGAGAACAGATGACAAGGTTATCACTGTATTCGATTCCACTGGAATTGCTATCGAGGACATAGCTGTGGCGAAACTCCTCTTTGAGAAGGCTCAAGAAATGGGTGGTTACCCGTCAATCGACTTGATAGGAACATGAGGCAAGAATGCGTCTTCTGGCTTTGGACATCGGCGGCTTGACTCAAGACATACTCCTTCTTGATACTTCCCAGGTCGTGGAAAACTGTGTGAAGATGGTCATGCCCTCACCCACCATAGCATTAGCCAGTAAGATCGTGGCAACAACAAAGGCGAAGCGAAGTCTTTTGCTGACTGGTGTAAATATGGGGGGTGGGTTTTCAAAGAGGGCACTGATTAATCATATTAGGGCTGGACTCCCAGCGTATGCGACTGCCGAAGCAGCAGCAACTTTCGATGACGATATCGACGAGGTGACCAAATGGGGGGTGAGAATAGTCGGGGAAGGGGAGATGCCTCAGGATGAGGACGTAGTAAGGATTGAGACAAGAGACCTTGAGCTTGCTGCCATAGAAAAAGCATTGCTGGCTTTTGATGTCTCCCCTCATTTTGATGCCATAGCAGTGGCCGTGTTTGACCACGGTGCAGCACCGGCCGGGGTTAGCGACCGATTGTTCCGGTTTCAATACCTGCGTCAGGCAGCAAAGCTGCGAAGGCAGCTAATTGCTTTCGCATATCTCGCCGACGAGATTCCATCACATCTGACCAGGATGAAAGCTGTGGCACAGAGCGTCGACAAGCATATTCCTCTACTGGTGATGGATAGCTCTATCGCTGCCGTTCTCGGATCACTGGAAGACAAAGAAGTAACATGCCATGCGCACACATTGGCTATCAACGCTGGCAACTTCCACACCCTGGCATTCCATCTACAGCACGATTCGGTTCTAGGATTCTTGGAACACCACACACATCAGCTTACTACGGGCAAGTTGGAAGATTTGGTAGTCAGACTGGTTAAAGGTAAGCTCTCCCACGAAGAGGTCTACAATGATGGTGGACATGGCTGCCTCATACTGGAAAGCAGGAACGATGTGCCTTTCGTCTCGGTAACCGGACCTCAGAGGGCTTTGATGTCCGGCTCAAATCTTAAGCCCTATTTTGCTGCACCCTACGGGGATATGATGCTCACCGGGTGCTTTGGCTTGGTGCGAGCCTTTGCTATGCGCGTGGAAACATGGGGCACCGAAATACAAACGGCCCTCAATAAGAATTTCTCTTGATCATATTGATCATATTGGGGCGCAGAAGTCCATTTCAGAATGTTTCTTGCCGTGACAACACTATGGCGTAATGTGTTACTTGAAGCCATAACCCATCTTTACCATTGACCACCCAAAACCGAAGCTAAAACAGGTAAACCAGGCGTTTTATGGACACTACATCTTTTTGATTCGTTTGGTCTTGAGTGGATTAGGAGGCAACCCCAGAGCGCGATAGACCTCGAGATGGAAGGGCTCGGGGTCTCCGGTTTGCCTGATATGTATCCGCTCTCCCTTCTC
>JAWOFK010000092.1:0-64987 GCA_046497565.1 Dehalococcoidia bacterium | reverse complement strand
GGCGTCTCGCCGACCTCGTCGTGATATCGAGCGGGGCGACATCGGCTATAAATCAGGCGTTGGAGTCGGTGGAGCGGGGGGGGCACTGTGCTGTTCTTTGCTCCCACAGAGCCGGGCGTCAGCGTTCCCGTATCGGTCAACGACCTGTTCTGGCGCAACGAGATAACCCTCACCAGCTCCTACGGAGGCAGCCCTGCCGATTATGCCGCAGCACTGGAGTTGATACGTGCCGGCAGAATACGCGTGAGGGACATGATCAGCCACCGGCTGGGCCTGGCGGAAACGGAGCTGGGCTTCCAGCTTGTCGCCCGAACCCAGGACTGTCTCAAAATAATCATCGAGCCCCAGAGGTAGCCAGGGCTGCCTTACAGCCAGCGGGCTCAGTTCACCTCTTCCGCTAGCCAGCTTAACACTTTCCCCATTACCTCAGGGTGGTTGTCTCTGGTCACCGAGAGCACTTCCACTTCAGGATGGCGCTTGATTTCGTCGGCCAAGGGATGAGGGTTGAGCATGATGGTGCCCAGGACTTTCTTGCCGCTGTTTATTGCCTGCGTAACGGTTTCCCTGAACCGGGGCGACAGGAGCTCCATCTTGCCAATCTCATCGATGACTATCAGATCGCTTTCCCGCAGCGCCTGGCGCAGAGCAGAGACACCAACCCGGTGCAGAGCATTTATGTCCACTTTGTATCTGCTTACCTGATAGGCGCTGGAGATGCCGACATGAGCGAGAACCGCGTCCTGACCATCGAGGGTGATGATCCTGAACCCCTGCCTTGTGCCGCCAGTCCGTATCTCTTCAGTATAGAAACCGCCAGCATTGAGCGCCGCCCTGGCTGCGACTTCCTTGATGATAACAGTCTTGCCCGAGCCCGGCTTGCCGGTTAACAGCAGGGCCCTTTTCATCCTTCCTGCGCTGGAGCCTGGGCTCTTCTTCTCTCCTCGAGCTTCTGCTGGCGCCGGCGATGCTTTAAGGCCGCTACTCTCTTCTTCTTGTACATCTTTCCCGCGCTGAATCCGGGTTACCGAAAATATTCTACCATATTACAGACACTTCACATCGGTTTGCTGCAAACAAGCATTAGAAGCAGATACTTGCCTTCTCCTTTCCATTTCAGTGAATCACTCACTCTGGGGGACGCCCCGGCACCACATGAAGGCGAAGTCCATCCATATCCGTCACGGTGACCTCCTCGCCGACCGCGGCCTGGTCGCCTTCAACCAGTACCGCTGTCCACGTCTCACCCTTGATTCTCACCGTGCCCTGGGGAGTAAGTGGGCTCACCACCTTGCCTACGCTCCCTACCAGGGAAGGGAGACCAGCCATCTCTGGCTTCCTCAAGACACGAGTGACGAGAATGAACCTGGCTATCGCGAAAGAAGCCCACGCCACCATGATTGGGATAACCACGAAGAGCGGCAACCTGATGTCAAATTCCGGCAGCAGCCATCGCCAGATAGCATAAATCGCCAGTTCTTCAAGCGCCAGTCGGAAAATGCCTATAACAAGCCGGCCCGGGAGATTGCTTCCGGGCCGTACAGGCTTCTTAGACACGATGCTCTGTCTCAACTCCACTGCAATAAGTGCTACCCTCTTGACCTCTCAAACCGTCATCATCAGTGCATCGTGGTTGAGCCGATCCCCCCACAAATTCACAAGACCGTCGATGGGGAGGAGCCTCCAGATTGCCTCGGCGGTCTTCGTTTTGCAGAATCGCCTTCTACTTGCATCCGCCTTTCTTGCCTCCACTCCTGGCTCCTTGACCTTTTCGCGTGCTCCTCTGACCTTTTCCGCCTGCTTCCTGACCGCGTCCATCACGCGGTCCGCTTCCAGCCGGTCCAGTCCCATCTTTTGCTGGCATGTTTCCTGCCCTCCCTTCAGTTAATATTACTGTATTGATTCTGCTTAAAGTCTAACGCTTTTGCTTAAACCTCGTTATATCCAGATACGGAACTGACATCTGATTCTTATCTTCTTCGCCGCACAAGCCAGAAAATCAGCAAGATGATTCCAATCACAAGTAAAACCCAGAGGAACGGGCCTGCTATGAAGCCGATAAGCCACCCCAGCAGCCACAAAATCAACAGGATAATACCAATAATAACGAGTAAACGAAGCATATTGACCTCCTTTTACTTATTAGCACTACTCACTTAGCTGCCCGGCGAAGTGAGCCTGTTTGCTTATTATGCAAGCCTCCCTGATAATGACGCTCTGCGTTATGCAGGCCACAAGCAAAACGCCGATTACTGGTGGCTAACTCAGTACCACCAGAGTCATCTTTACCTGAGGTACGCTATAATAGCCATTATGCCAATGATGATGAAATAGATACCAACCAGGTAGTTCAGTATCTTGGGGAAAATCATAACAATAACGCCGAAAATAAGGCTTATTATCCCCATCCATAGACCTAAAGCTGGAAACGTAATCGCTGGCATTGAATCTTACCTCCTTTCTAAAATTAAGAGTGTTAACCCTGTTATTTCTTGCCCAACATTGTGAGTATGCCCCAGACTATAAGGAAAATCCCGACTATCCATGCCAGTAAATGAGGGAATATCAGTATAAGTAAACCGGCGACAATCGCTATGACACCTAGAACTATTTTGCTCAAACCAAACATGCTGCCCTCCTTTACATTCGGAGAATACTGGCCCTATTTAAATTTTATCATCGTTCCTCAGATTGTCAAGACGGACGTTACGGTAGGATGTCAGCCTGTCCAGCCGAAAACAGAGAGCAAATTCGTGGGGAATACGAACCCTGTCTAACCAAGCCGAGCTACAGCCACCTCACCATCTTCTATGACGACGGTCATTGTCCGGCGGCAGCCGGGGCCGTTCTCTCACAATCATAGCATGGTATTCTCCACTCGCGAATAGTTGGGGTTCAGGCTCAACAGGACGCCTTTTTTGTCAGATTGCCATCTAGCGTCCCAAGCCTGTGGGACACTGGCGGCTATGCGAATTTGGGCAAGAGGCCAGCAAGACGACTCTAGCTATATCGAGCCGCTATTCGTGTATGGTAACTCGTATCATGACATCGCCGTTCTCAAGGCTCTTGAGAACGTCCGTTCCCTCTATTAATTGACCAAATACTGAATGCTTACCGTCGAGGTGGGGTTGAGGGGCATATGTGATAAAGAACTGCGAGCCATTGGTATTGGGGCCGGAGTTGGCCATTGAGAGCGCACCGGTAACATGGGTGTGCTCGGTGATTTCATCGTCAAATTGATAACCGGGACCACCGGTCCCGTCGCCGTTGGGACATCCTCCCTGGGCTACGAAGCCGGGGATAACCCGGTGGAATGTAAGGCCATCGTAGAACCCATCGCGGGCTAGCTCTACAAAGTTGTTGACTGTCATGGGAACATCCCTGGCGAACAGCTCCAGCACCAAATCCCCTTTTTCCGTTTTAATGGTAGCGGTGATTGTCGTGGGTGGCCTTGCAGCGAGACTGGCTATTCCTGTAATGAGGCCGACGACCACTGCGGCACCCACTCCAATTAGCAACTTTTTCTTCGTTGACAGGCTACTCGTCTGTCTTGATTTCGGTTTTCTGCGGCCAGTTGACTGGCGGTCCTTGTTTCTTCGTGACATACTCCCGCCCCTTTCTCATGAAGCGCTTGCCTTCCTTATCAATATAGCATAAGTCGTTTGGCGCGTGCAGCCCTACTTGAGTATCTGCACAGCGCGCAATGATTGGCGGAATTGCTCCAATTCACAAGATGGAGAAACTGGCTTGCCGGCTCGAGCTTTGATAGAATTTGGCTGCGCAATGATTATGGCCAGCAGCACTGTGGTATTTTTCACACTGCTAACTATGCACGTACGGAATGTTTGGCCTGCGAGCTTTCGCACAGAAGCATGAAGCAATTTGGGCATGGATGAGGTTCTGTGAAAAAGAAATGGGGTATTCATCTCAAAGCATTCGTCCTGCTTCTTGATGAGATAGTTATAGCAGGCCTCATAATCTTTGTGCTCTGGAGACTGGGTGTTCTGATTCCGTTCTGGGCCTATATCCTGGCCGCTGTTGTATGTGCAGCATTGTACTGGTTACTGTACCGCATCCTCTTAGACCAGCGGAAGAAGTCACCCGTTGGCTGTGACAGCATGGTAGGACTGACGGGGAAGAGCATGACGTCACTGAACCCCGAAGGTCTGGTTCGAGTGCAAGGTGAAATATGGCAAGCTGTCTGCAGAGGCGGTGCTGTTGCAGAAGGGGCAGAGGTTGTAATTGAGGATTTGCGGGACCTTACCCTCGTGGTACGAACCAGAAATGGATTTGAATAGCCATTGCTGTTGCCAGTTAGCAGTGGATTTGCCCGGGTGACTGGCAAAGGAGTGAGGGGTGACTCTGTTGTCGGAGATATAGTAGAGGGTTAGATGCAAAGGATATATCTTGACCATGCCGCCACCACGCCGGCTCATCCCGACGTGGTGAAGGCCATGCTGCCTTACTTCACCGATGCCTTCGGTAATCCGTCGAGCATCTACTCTTATGGACAGGAGGCAAAGGGGGCCATAGAAGAGGCCAGAACCAGGGTGGCAGAGCTTATCGGCGCCGTGAGCGAGGAGATCATTTTTACCAGCGGAGGAACAGAGGCGGACAACTGGGCACTTAAGGGCATTGCCTATGCCAATGAACATAAAGGGAACCACATCATCACTACTCGTATCGAACACCATGCGGTAATGGAAGTATGCAAATTCCTGGAAGGAAGGGGATTCAAGGTGACTTATTTGCCGGTAGACGAGCATGGCCTGGTGGACCCCCAGGATGTCAAGAAAGCCATCACCGATAAAACCATCCTTATCTCGGTCATGCATGCCAGCAACGAAGTAGGCACCATAGAGCCTATCGAGGAAATAGGCAAAATTGCCAGGGAGGCCGGGGTCTATCTTCACAGCGATGCCGTGCAAACAGTGGGGCATATCCCGGTGAATGTGGATGAACTTAACGTGGACTTGCTCGCCATTTCAGCCCATAAGTTATACGGACCCAAAGGAACAGGGGCCCTGTATGTCAGGAAAGGCACCAGGTTAGTGTCCCTGTTGCATGGAGGAGAGCAAGAGAAGAGACGCAGGGCCGGTACGGAGAATGTTCCTGCTATCGTGGGCTTTGGCAAGGCGGTGGAGATTGCCCGGCAGGAGATGGGCAGGGAAGCAGAACGGCTAACCCATCTTCGTGATAAGCTAATCAAAGGTCTCGTGGAGAAGATTGACCGCACCCGGTTAAATGGTCATCCCACGAGAAGGCTGCCCAACAATGTCAATATGAGCTTTGATTTTGTTGAAGGGGAATCCATGCTCTTGAATCTCGATTTAGAGGGCATCTGTGCTTCCACCGGCTCAGCCTGTAGTTCTGCAAGCCTTGAACCGTCCCATGTTCTTGTGGCGCTGGGGCTCCCCCCCGAGCAAGCTCATTGCTCGCTCAGGTTCACGCTGGGGCGAGAGAACACCGAGGCAGATGTAGAGCGGGTGCTGGCGGTCTTGCCCGGAATTATCGCCAAGTTGCGAGCTATGTCCCCACTTCTAAAAGGGTTATGATTGGGGTGAAAGGTGAGGTAACGGATACGAATGCCTGACGGGGAAAGGATTTACAGCCTGAATCAAGGCGTTTAACTATAATTCTCTATGGATGAATTGTCTTTGGGAGTTGCTTTCGTTGCGGGGGTGCTTTCGTTTCTCTCTCCTTGTGTGCTACCCCTGGCCTTGGTATATATAGTCAATTTGGCAGGTGCTTCATCCCTGGCACCGGAAATGAGCCGCCGGCGCACAACATTCCACGCCTTTAGTTTTGTGGCCGGCTTCTCGCTTGTATTCGCTGGCCTGGGAGCCTCAGCAGGATTGATAGGAGCAGTTATTCCCACTAACTTACTTTTCAAGATAGCCGGTACTGTGCTGGTAGTATTCGGGGTCTGGTTGCTTATCGCGCCCAGGATACCATGGCTCAATTATCAAATGCGTTTCAAACACTCCGCTGGCAAGGGCTCAGGATACCTGCGGTCGATCGGGTTGGGAGCGGCCTACGCATTGGGATGGACACCCTGTGTAGGACCTGTGCTGGCCGGCATCCTGGCTCTGGCTTCAAGTGCGCAAACCGCATGGCAGGGAGGTTATCTACTTCTTGTTTACTCGCTGGGGCTGGGCATACCCTTTATCGCCATCGGACTGGCCATGGGAACGGCAACGCCGGTCCTCACATGGCTTAGCCGGCGCGCCAATACGGTCTCCCTGCTCAGCGGTATACTACTCATAGCAGTGGGCGTTGGGCTGCTTACCAGCACCCTCACTCGCCTTATTTCTCTTACTTTCTAAGTAATGAGGATTATTATGCGCAGAAGAAGGATAGTACAACTGACAGTAGTGGTCGTGGCCATAGTAGTTGCCATCATTCTACTAGGCGGGCATCTTCCGGGGTGCGCACCATCTCCCACAGCAGATATAACCTTTACCATGGCTCTGGATACAGCCCAGAAGGTAGGAGTAGCCTACAATATTAGATACCTTCCCACCACTGTACTCATCGACGAAGAAGGGATTGTCCGCAGTATAAGAGTAGGTCCTTTTGGGAGCAAGGAGGATTTGATCAGCTGGCTGGAGGAAATAACCTCACGCGAAAGTACGCCTCCGCATGCGGGAGTGGCTCCCAGTGTCGGGCATGTAGCTCCCGACTTCATCCTGCCTACACTCGAGGGAGAGGCGGTGGAACTGAGCCAGCTCAGAGGTAAATGGGTGCTTATTAACTTCTGGGCCACGTGGTGCCCTGCCTGTGTAGCCCAGCAGCCGCATCTTCAAGCAGCTTTCGTGGAGACAGGAGAGAAGGTTGAGTTCATCGGCATCAACCTCGGGGAAAGTGAACAAAAGGTGAGGGAGCATATCAGGGGGTAGAAGCGTAAGCACCATCAGCCAACCGCATCGACCTGGCTGTAATGGGAGCCAGCGCCAGAGAGTTGACAAGCTGGCGAGGGAGACCGGTATGGAGCGCATGACTTTTCTCATAACTCCTCAAGAGACGAAACTGGCCATGGAAAGGCTCTTGCGGTATACTGATAGAATAGTTAGGCAAAGATGAGATATAGGAAGTCTGCGGAGTTACTCATATGAAAGCTTCCTGTCGTTACAGTCTGGCTCACGTTGCCCGGGAAGCTTCAGGCAGCAGTGACCAGGATATCCCTTTGAAAGGGCGAAGACTGGAATAAAGGGCGACACAAGAAATGGGTGACGTATCATCGTTATATAGCGAGAAGGTGATGGAGCACTTCAAGAATCCCCGGAATGTAGGAGAGATGGAGAACCCCGACGGTGTGGGACGTGTGGGGAACCCGATATGCGGCGACGTTATGGAGCTCTATCTCAAGATAAAGGATGGCATCATTGTTGATGCAAAATTCAAGACCTTCGGCTGTGGAGCTGCCATTGCCACCAGCTCTATGGCCACTGAGATGGTGAAGGGGAAGAGCATAGAAGAAGCCCTGAAAATCTCCAACAAGGCGGTTGCTGAAGCTCTGGATGGGCTGCCGCCAGCCAAGATGCATTGTTCATCCCTGGCCGAGGAGGCGCTTAGATCAGCTATTGATGACTACATTTCAAGGACGACAGACGAAGGGAAAGTAATATGAATACGAATTTGTGGACTCACTCCATCTTTCCACTAGCAGTCCAAATCAGTATCGCATTTAAGCGTCATCTTTATCCAAAGGCCTGATCTTTGCCGCTTGAGCCCGACCACTCCTGAGAATTCTTGACTGATCCAGCCAGTAGAAGCCATGAAGAAAGTACTAGCAGCCATGAGCGGAGGTGTAGACTCTTCCGTTGCTGCTGCCCTTCTCAAGGAGCAGGGGTACGCGGTCACCGGTGTGACCATGAAGATATGGGACGGGGAGACTCCTCCGGAGCTGGCAAGACGCCGTACTGCCTGCCAGGCCCCGGCGGGCAGGGGCTGCTACGGGCCAGGCGAAGAACGGGATATAGAAGATGCCCAAAGGGTTGCTCAGATTTTGGGAATCCCTTTCCACGTTCTTGATTTGAAAAGGGAATACAAATCACAGGTTTTGGACTATTTTTGCCGTGAGTATTTGTCAGGCAGGACTCCCAATCCGTGCATAAGGTGCAACCGCTGGGTTAAATTTGACGCCCTGGGCCAAAAGGCCCGAGATAGCGGAATCGAATTCGACTGTTTCGCCACCGGTCATTATGCTCGGGTTGAATACGATGAGAGGGAGCACCGCCACTTGCTCAAAAAGGCCCAAGACTCACGGAAAGACCAGTCTTATTTCCTCTTCTCGCTCTCTCAGGCACAGCTGGGGCGCTCCCTTTTCCCGGTGGGTAACCAGACCAAGGAAGAAGTAAGAGAGATAGCTTCTCATTTGGGGCTTGGCGTTAATGACAAGCCGGAAAGTCAAGACTTCGTAGCGGGAGATTACTCCTCTCTTGTGAAAGTTGCGGTACAGCCCGGGCCAATACTCGACAGGCAGGGGAATGTCCTGGGGCAACACGAGGGAATCCCGTTTTACACCATTGGACAGCGCAAGAGGCTTGGCATCTCAGCCAGAGAGCCGCTATACGTTGTCGATATTGACCCACAAAAGAATGCCATTACAGTAGGCAGCAAAGAGGAACTATATCGCGATGAGTTCATAGCCTCTGAGTTGAATTGGATAGCAGAGAGGCCAACCCAACCTATACAGGCAAAGGCCAGAATAAGGTACCTTCACAGAGAAGCCGGAGTAATGATAGTCCCGTTGGAAGGAAACAGAGTCTATGCAAAATTCGAAGAGCCTCAGATGGCGATTACTCCAGGTCAGGCAGTGGTCTTTTATGACGGTGAGGTCGTAATAGGAGGAGGAACGATAGAAAGCACACCCGGATAACTATGGCTGGAATAATTCTGGCAGAGCCTTTCCTGTGAAGGAATTATCACTACGCAAATATCAAGGAGGTAAATCATGGAAAATAAGGAAATCAAGGAAGTGGTTAAGGGGAAATATGCTCAGATAGCCAAGCAAGACCAAGAGAGCTGCTGTCCCAGTTGTGCTTGCGGGGCCAGCCCTTTGTCTCAAGCTGAAGCTACTGGATACTCCCGGGAAGATTTGCAGCATGTCCCAGAAGAGGCGATTATGGGGTTGGGGTGTGGTAACCCCACCGCAATAGCAGACCTGAGAATAGGGGAGATAGTACTGGATTTAGGCTCGGGAACAGGAGCAGATGTATTCTTAGCTGCCAACAAAGTTGGCCCAAGTGGCAAGGCTATCGGTGTGGATATGACGGAGGAGATGGTAAATAGAGCAAAGGGAATCGCCAAAATCTATGACTACCGTAACGTGGAGTTTCGCCTCGGAGAAATGGAGAACCTTCCTGTTGAGGATGAATCCGTGGACGCCATTGTCAGTAACTGCGTTATCAACCTCTCACCGGACAAATTCAAGGTCTTCCAGGAAGCTTATCGAGTCCTGAAGCCCGAGGGCAGGCTCACAGTCTCCGATATAGTTTCCGAGAGAGCACTCCCCGGCGAGTTGAAGAATGACCCTGATGCCTGGGCGTGTTGCATCGGCGGGGCTTTAGAACAGCAAGAATACCTGAGACAGATAAAGGACGCTGGCTTTAAGGATGTGCAAGTGCTGTCCAGCAAGGAGTTCGACCTAGGAAACGAGGGAAGCCAGGCGCCGACAAAGCTCCTGAGCATTACAGTGAAGGCATATAAGTGAAAATTTAGGCCGCGATTTGTCTCAAAGAACAGAGAGAGGCCTTGGGGTTTGCGGAGAATATCTGGACTTATGAACGGCGCTTGACGTTGGCGCCGGGATAAACGTGGGGAAAGGCTTTCCCGGAAATGCTGAAGGTAAATAGTTGATAGTCCAGTATTTCATAGTATTCAAGGAGTATTTTCTCGACGTATTGCCTGTCCTGGCAATAGGGTTCCTGCTGAGTGGCTTAATCCATGAGTTTGTTCCCTCAAAGCTGGTGGAAACGCACCTGGGAGGCAGGGGCATCAAGCCAATTCTTCACTCCACCCTCGTCGGGACAATCCTTCCCATTTGCTGCCTGGGGTCGCTTCCGGTGGCGGTGAGCCTCCACCGGAAGGGGGCCAGGCTAGGTCCAGTTTTAGCTTTCGTGGTGGCGACACCGGCCACGTCCATAACTGCCCTGCTGGTCGCCTTTAGACTCCTGGGCCTGCAATGGGCCATATTCGAATTTTTCGCCGTCATTGCGATGGGGCTGGTTATCGGGCTGGTGGGAAATGTCGTCAAGGGCCAAGCCGAAGCTGTTGTTCCTCCAGCGGAGCAAGCTCTTGACCCCGTTTGCGGGATGAGCGTCGAGGTGACGAAAGCGCCTCAGGCAGAATACAGCGGGGAGACGTATTACTTCTGCTGTTCCCACTGCCAGCAAGCCTTTGAAGGTAGCCCGGAGCAGTATACAGGTGGCTCACGGAAAGTTTCTCACCGGGTGAAGCACGTGTTCAGATATGCCTTCGTGGATATGGTCAAGGATATCGGGCCGGAGTTGCTCCTGGCCCTAGCACTGGCGGCTTTGGTAGCGACAGTTACGCCTGTGGGGGAATTCGTTGGCGCCAATCTCGGTGGAGGACTGGGGTATCTCTTCGGCCTCGGCTTTGGCATGATCATGTATATCTGCGCCACAGCTAGCGTACCGCTGGTTCATGCCTTCGTGGAACAGGGAATGAATATCGGCGCGGGTATGCTTGTACTACTGGTGGGGCCGATTACCAGTTGGGGCACTATCCTGGTCCTGAGAAAGGAATTCGGCGGCCGGGTTCTGGCTATTTATCTAATAGGTGTCAGTGCCATGGGTTTGGCGCTGGGCTATTGCTTCTCGCTGATATAGCGTGTGAGTTACAAGAACCTGTATAATAAGGGGCCGTCCTTGGGGTGGGATAACCAGAACCTCAAAGTCAAGTTCATAAGTCCAAACTCTGGACAAAGAATGCCAGAGACCAACATAAGGAGGAGTGGCGAAAGCTCAAATTGGCAGAATTGGGTTCGATCATCTGGCAACGAAGCATGCAAGAGAATAACGTGAAGAGTTGGAGCATAAAGGGAAGGACATGTTAACGAAGAACGATTTGACTAGATATCAACGCCAGATTTTATATACAGGGTTTGGCGAGGAGGGTCAAGAAAAGCTTAAACAGTCCCACGTGATGGTAGCCGGAATTGGTGGACTGGGATCCTCTGCCGCTCTATATCTAACGTGTACCGGCGTAGGCCATCTCACCCTGGTAGACTATGACCGTGTGGAACTCTCCAACTTGAACCGGCAGGTTCTTCATTACGAGGAAGATATTGGAGAGGGAAAGCCATTCTCCGCGGCTCGGAAGCTGGCCAAATTGAATTCTTCAATAGAGGTCACCTCCGTTTTCAAGAAGATTACCGAACATAATGCCAGGGAGATTATCAAAGGAGCAGATCTGGTAATAGATGGGATGGACAACTTCGAGACCAGGTTTATTATTAACGAAGCGTGTGTTAAGGAAGGGATACCCTTCATCCATGGCGGTATCAACGGGCTTTTTGGCGAGGTCACTACTATACTCCCGGGGAGGACGCCCTGCCTTTGCTGCATTTTTCCCGAAGTTCCACACACCAGGGACCCATTTCCTGTTTTCAGTGTGACTCCAGCCTTGATAGCGACCTTGCAGGTGACAGAAGCAATCAAACTTCTGGCCGGGTTCGGGTCCCTGCTAACGGGGAAGATGTTATATTTCAACGGTGAGACGATGGATTTTGCGTTCCGCAATTTGGTGAAAAACCAGGATTGCAGAGTCTGCGGGACAAAGGAGGGCCAAAAATAAGCATCAAGGTAAGGCTCCATCCGATTCTGCAGGACATTGCTGGCGGGCAAGAAAATGAAGCCTATCGCACCTTTCCTCTGGCCAGCGAAACGAGGACGCCGCCAGAGCAAAGAACGGCGAGAATGACGAACGATGTCCTCATGCTTTCCTGGAAACGCGCATAATACTCGGGCGTAATCTCAACCCTTCCTATATACAGGGCGAACATGAGCATCACGATTCCCATGCCCAGGACCATACCAATCTGCCGCATCGTTGCTGCCGTTGCCGAGGCCACTCCATAAGCCGTCTTTGGTGCAGAACTCATAACCGCATTGGTATTGGGGGAGTCGAAAAGAGCAAATCCAGAGCCCACCAGAATCAAACTGACGATAACTGATTGCAAAGAAGTCCCCTCAGTTAGGAAGACGAACATAACGAGCCCCAAGGTAATCAACGCCATTCCTGTTGAGGCAATTATCCTGGGTTCAATCCTATCCGAAAACTTGCCAGCAAGCGGTGAAAGAACAGCCGACATAACGGGCATGGCTACCAGAACCAGGCCTGCACTTTCAGGGTTCAATCCCTTTACATACTGTAAATACAGATTTATGAGCAAAGTGACGGCCCAAAAAGGAACGAACCCGAGCAACATCGCCACGCTGGAAAAAGTGAAGGCTCTGCTGTTTCTGAAGAGGTTCATATCCAGAATCGGACTTCGGATTCTCATCTCCCATCTGACGAACGTAAAAAGCCCCACAACGCCTCCCACAACCAACCACACTCCTAACATCCCGGGCAGGAAGGTCAAGCCCAGTACCAGGGCCACAAGCGCAACGATATAGACTAAAGAGCCGGCTAAATCGAACTTCTCCCCCTTTGCCCCAGTCCACTCTCCTTTCAGCTTCCACATAACCAGGGCAAGGACTACCAACCCCAAAGGCACAGTCAGGAAAAAGATGCTCCTCCAGCCAAGGTGCTGCGTCAGAACCCCACCCAAAACCGGGCCCAGGGTCAAACCGGTAAAAACCGCGGCCACAATCATCCCCAGAACTTTGCCCCTCTCAGCAGCAGGGAATACCGAAATGAGCAATGCTACGCCGGTCCCGACAAACATGGCAACGCCAATTCCCTGCAAAACCCGAAAGGAGATAAGCATGACGCCAGACGTTGCCACCCCTGAAAGAAGAGAGGCGAGCGTGAAGATAGCTATGCCGGTGGCAAAAATCTTCTTCCTGCCGTATATGTCCGCTATCCTGCCAGCGGGAACGAGCAAAGCTGCCGAGGACAAGAGGTAACCGGTGGCAACCCAGCCTAACATAATTGCATCCAGCGACAGTTCTTCCCCGAGTCGGGGAAGGGCAATATTGACAGCAGAAGCCATGAAGGCAAACAAAAGGAAAGTTGCTGCGGCGGCAAAGAGTATTATTCTTCTACCTATACCATCGCCTGCGGGCGCATCCATAAACAGCGATTCTTCTTAAGGAAGGATTGCGGGCTTGATTGCCTAGCTATCCGGGCGCTATAATTATCGTCTACACTACCCAAAAGGTCAAGTAACACGGGCAAGGCAATTAGAGCAAGTCAGAAAATTACACATGGCCCCAAAAAAGTGGTCAGTGCGAATAATATTAAGAGAGGGTCAGCAGAATGTCCATATTACCCAAGTTAAAGGTGACCTGGTGGTCTTTGGAGAGCCCAGGAAGGGAAACTATCTGTGACTTTGAGCAGGCGAAGGATACCATCTTCGGTAGTTCCAGCAATAGAACGTGGTCCGTTGCTTTAGCTGAGGGCCAAGCGATTAATTCATACCAGGAACTCGTCCAACTGGCTTCCCAGGAGGAGCATAAAGACAAGGAGCTATTCAGTATCGCGCTGATTGTTAGTGTAATAGGCGGTGGATAGTTCGCTGATCTTGGCCGACGGAGTTCATATAGATGCTTGCCGAAGTAATTGCAATCTGTAGAAGTGCAGAAAAAGGCACTAAGAAGGAAGTTATAGACGAAGGCCTTCTTAAGGAAGATTATGGGCTTGAGGGCGATGCCCACGCTCACTGCTGTACCCATCGACAAGTGAGCCTATTGGCCGCGGAAAGCATCAACAAAATGAGGGTAGTGGGCTTTGACGTAGGTCCCGGAGATTTTGCTGAAAACCTTACCACCCGAGGGCTGGAGCTCGCCTCCCTGCCTGTAGGCACAGAAATATCTATTGGCAAGGACATTCTTCTTGAGGTTACCCAGATCGGCAAGGAGTGTCACAGTGGGTGTGCTATCTATCGAGAGATAGGCAAGTGCATCATGCCTAAAGAAGGGATATTTGCCAGGGTAGTTCGCGGTGGGCCTGTCAGGGCGGGAGACCGCATAGAGATAGCAAAAAATGGGTAACGACACAGAGAAGTTTTCCATATTAAAGCTCAGTGATAAAGGTGGCAGCAACACTGAAGAGGTAGTTGCCAGAGAATCTCCCCTTACTATCATCTTGAATGACCAGGAGCTGGTGACCTTGCTCTGCTCTCCCACGGATTTGACCTACTTGGCTGTAGGCTTTCTTTCCTCCGAAGGTCTGCTCAAAGATAAGGATGAAATAAGGAACATCTTGGTCGATGATGAAAGGGGTATGGTCCGCTTGGAAACAACCGGGGATAAAGGATTCAGTCAGGACGTTTTGTTCAAGCGATTCATATCTTCAGGATGCGGAAAAGGAGCTTCTTTCTATAGCCCCGCCGACGCCGCCACTCAAAAAGTGGAATCCCAAATGGAAATATCAACTGAGGAAGTTCTTGACCTGGTCCACAGATTTCAACACGGCTCCCACGTTTATCTGGCAACGCACGGCGTTCACAGTGCTGCCTTATGTGATAGCAAAAGCATACTGGTTTTTAGCGAAGATGTAGGCAGGCATAATGCCATCGACAAAATCTTTGGCAGGTGCCTTCTGGAGGACATACCCACCAATGACCGGATAATAATAACCAGTGGAAGAATCTCCTCCGAGATATTGCACAAGGTAGCCAAGAGAGGCATTCCCATAATCATATCCATATCTGCGCCGACTAATCTGGGGGTGAGAATTGCTGATACCCTGGGTATTACTCTGGTCGCTTCAGTCCGGGGGAAGAGGATGAGTGTCTACACAGCTGCATGGAGGATAGCACATGATGGAAGATAGAAACGCAGAACTAACAGACAGAATAGGCAAGCTCAAGGAAAGCAGGAAAGCCGTCATTCTTGCCCATAACTACCAATTGGGTGAGGTTCAGGATATAGCTGACTTCGTCGGCGATTCCCTGGAGTTGAGTCAGAAGGCTGCCAGAACCGACGCCAGTGTAATCGTGTTCTGCGGAGTCCACTTCATGGCGGAAACAACTTCCATCCTCTGTCCTGACAAGGTGGTCTTGCTACCTGATATGAACGCTGGCTGTCCCATGGCGGACATGATTACGGCTGAACGCCTACGGGAGAAGAAGAAGGAACATCCGCAGGCAGCGGTGGTCTGCTACGTCAACTCCTCAGCCGAAGTCAAGGCAGATTCAGATATCTGCTGCACCTCCGCCAACGCAGTCCAGGTCGTAAAGAGCCTGAACGCTCAGGAGATATTATTTGTCCCCGACCAGTATCTGGGACATTATGTTTCCACCAGAACGGGCAAAAAGATGATTCTTTGGCCCGGCTTCTGTCCTACCCATGCCAGGATAAAGCCTGAGACAATAAGGAGATTGAAGCGGGAGTATCCTCAAGCTAAGGTGGTAGTTCATCCGGAGTGCACACCGGAGGTCATCGCCCTTGCTGACGAGGTGCTTAGCACCGGCGGGATGTGCAGATATGCCCGGAGAGACGAGGTTGAGGAGATGATTGTGGGCACAGAGATTGGGATAATACACCGACTTAGAAAAGAGAATCCCGGCAAGAGGTTTATCCCCGTTTCCGAGCAGGCAGTCTGTCCCAACATGAAATTGATTACGCTGGAGAAAGTCCTGTGGTCTTTGGAAGAGATGAGTCCCGAGGTGAAGGTTCCCGAGGAAATTCGTCTCAGGGCCAAAGCCGCGGTGGATAAGATGCTCGAGATAGGCGGGAAATGATGAAAGAAACAGACAGGATAGTGCTCCTTATCACTACCAGCAGCGAGGAAGAAGCTCGCAAGATTGCTGAGTTGCTGGTTAACCGAAAAAAGGCTGCTTGCGTGAATATTGTGCCCCGGGTGAGCTCGCTTTTCTGGTGGGAAGGCCACCTGGACTCGGCCCAGGAAAGCCTCATGATTGTCAAAACTAAAGCATCACTGTTTCCCGAGATAGCTGAGATGGTAAAAGGGGCGCACAGCAATGAAGTGCCCGAAATAATCGCTTTGCCTATTGTGGCCGGCAGTGAAGACTACCTCGCATGGCTGGACATTACTTGCCAATAGGGGTATACTAGCTGCCACGTCTCAAAAACTACCACTCAAATAGCTAAAGGGAGGCCAACCGAGAATGGATGAAGTTACTATTTCCCGTGCCATCGTTGAAAGCTACATGAAAGATTTCATGGAAGCACTGGAGGCGGATGTCGCCATAGCCGGAGCGGGACCAGCGGGGCTTGTCACTGCTTACTGTCTGGCGAAAGAGGGAATAAAGGTGGTGGTATTTGAAAGACAGCTTCGCGTTGGCGGTGGCATGCCTGGCGGGGGGATGATGTTCAACCGTATCGTCCTTCAGGAAGAGGGCAAAGTAATACTGGATGAATTTGACGTTTCGACCAAAGCATATGCCAAGGGATACTACGTCGCTGATTCACTGGAGGCTATTTCAAGCATCTGCTCGAGAGCTATAAAGGCGGGAGCGAAGGTTTTTAACTTGATCAGCGTTGAAGACGTGATGATTCGGGAAGATGACAGGATAACCGGGCTCGTTTTGAATTGGAGCGCTGCTTCCTCGGCCAAGCTCCACGTGGACCCTCTGACTGTAAGATGCAAGGTGGCTGTAGATGCCACCGGACACGACGCCGAAGTCTGCCGTATCGTGGTCAGGAAGATAGGCCCGAGTTTGCGAACGAAGACAGGCGAGGTGATGGGGGAGAAGTCGATGTGGGCCGAGAAAGGAGAAACAGAAATCCTGGACAACACCAGGGAAGTCTATCCCGGGTTAGTGGCTACCGGCATGACGGCAAACGCTGTTTTCGGTTCTCCGAGGATGGGGGCAATTTTCGGTGGCATGCTTTTGTCGGGCAAAAAGGCCGCCCGGATAGCTATGGAATTGCTGAAGCAAGCTTGAATTTGCGATGGCAAAAACAATAGCCGAAATTAACGATAAAATCAGAAGGGGCGAGGCGGTGGTGGTGACCGCGGAGGAAGTGATTAACCTGGCCAGGGAAAAGGGCCTCGACAGGGCAGCCCGGGAAATCGACGTAGTCACCACCGGTACCTTCGGTCCAATGTGCTCTTCGGGTGCCTTTCTCAATATTGGACACTCCAGTCCAAGGATAAAACTTGGCGGCGGCAAGGTTTATCTCAACGATATTCCGGTCTACACCGGGATAGCTGCTGTAGATATATTCCTCGGGGCAACCGCCATTCCCGACGACGACCCCAGGAATAAGTTTTACCCGGGGGAGTTTAACTACGGCGGTGGGCATGTCATAGAGGAGTTGATAGCGGGGAAGGACATCAGGCTGACCGCCGCTGCTTACGGGACGGATTGCTACCCCAGGAGAACACTGCAGACCCTGATAAGGATTACAGACATCAATGAGGCAATCTTGTTTAATGTCAGAAATGCCTACCAGAACTATAATGTGGCGGTGAACCTCTCCGAGAAGACACTCTATACCTATATGGGGGTGCTTAAGCCTAACTTGGGAAACGCCAACTACTCTACAGCAGGGCAACTCTCACCGCTCTTCAACGACCCCTACTACAAGACTATAGGTGTCGGGACAAGGATTTTCCTGGGCGGAGGCACAGGTCATGTGGCCTGGCATGGCACCCAGCATAACCCCGCTGCTCTCAGGGGTGACAATGGTGTGCCGCGGCGGGGGGCAGGAACATTGGCCCTGATTGGAGACTTGAAGCAAATGAAGGCGGAGTGGCTGGTAGGTACAAGCATGCTCGGCTACGGTTGTACATTGACCGTGGGCATAGGTGTCCCAATACCTGTACTTTCCGAGGAAATTCTCCGCTACACCACAGTAAGCGATGCCAGTATCTCAGCGCCCATCGTGGATTACTCCGAGGCTTACCCCCAGATGAAGCCAGATATCCTGGGAGAGGTTAGCTATGCTGAACTCAAGACCGGTTGTATCAAGGTTCAAGGAAGGAATGTCCCTACAGCTTCTCTGTCTAGCTATCCCAAGGCGGTGGAAATTGCCAATATCTTGAAGAAATGGATAGAAAAGGGTGAGTTTTTGCTTACGGAGCCAGTGGCTCCTTTGCCCGGAGTGGAGTCAGGCATAACCTTTAAGCCACTTAAGGAACGGCCAATTTCTTAGACAATGACAAATGACAAAGCTCAAATGACAAAGAGGAGCGGTTTTGGCGTTTGGGAATACGGATTTGGGATTCTGAATTTGTTTAGGATTCAGAAATTAGAGTTTAGGATTTTGTAGAGATGACTGTCTCCAGAAGAATAGTGCTTCACTTCCCACCCAACGTAACAGGGCAGCCAGTGGTCTACCGCCTGGTCAAGGATTTTGGCCTCACCTTCAATATTCTTAAAGCTTCGGTATCACCAGGACAGGAAGGATTGCTGGTCATGGAGCTCAGCGGCGAGCAGGAAAACTACGATAAGGGCATCCGATACCTCAGTGAGACCGGCGTAGAAATCCAGTCTTTAAGTCAGGATGTTGTCCGCGACGAATCCAGGTGTACTCATTGTGGAGCTTGTATCACCATGTGCCCCACAGAGGCATTCTCTCTTGAGCCAGGAACCAGGCAAGTGCTCTTTGACCATAACAAGTGTGTTATCTGTGGGCTCTGTGTCAAGGCTTGTCCTCCCCGGGCGATGATACTGCGTTTCTGATTGAAGAATATCCAAACTCAAGACACAAATGACCAGAACACGAGAATTTTGAATTTGCGCCAGATTTAGGAATTCGAGGTTGGGATTCTATATCTGTCCATGTATGCACCACGCTTCTACCGCCACCGGATTAAGGACAGCGGTTTAGTTTCCTTCAACGTAGTGGTAGCGCAAACAGACCTATACATCCGGTCCCGTCGTAATCTGAAGCATAAAGCCCTCAATTCTGTGCTAAAGCACCGCAGCTCTCTGGAAGCATATATTGAGCGTCATCCTCTCTTCTTGACCACATTGGAACCTTACCGTACCGAAGCTGAAGCCCCGGCCATGGTCAAAGAAATGGCCAGAGTATCTCAACTAGTGGGTGTTGGTCCCATGGCAGCAGTGGCTGGCGCCATCGCTGAAGCGGTGGGCAGGGACTTACTTGCTTTCTCGCCCGAGGTGATTGTGGAAAACGGCGGCGACATTTTCCTGAAAATATCCGAGAGGAGACTGGTGGGCATATATGCCGGGCACTCCTCGTTTACGGAAAAAATTGCCCTGGAAATTATGCCCGGAGAAACACCATTGGGCGTAGGCACGTCTTCGGGAACGGTGGGGCATTCCTTAAGCCTGGGCAGCGCTGATGCCGTCATTGTCCTTGCATTTTCGGCAGCTTTGGCCGATGCCGCAGCCACAGCACTGGGCAATATAGTCCAAGCAGCAGACGATATTCCCAGGGCAATTGAAGAGGCCCAGAGTATAGAGGGACTCCACGGCGTGGTTGTTATTGTAGGCGACAAGATGGGGGCCTGGGGCAGGGTGAGAATCGTGCCCCTTGGTTGATCCTTTCATTTTGCCCTGAGCAGTGGTAAAGTTTTGAGCAATGGCAAACTTACCGGACCTTTGTGTTCAACTGGCTCCCCGGCACCATCGGGGATTAATCCTCCCCAACCCTGTGATAATAGCCGGTGGCACAGCTGGCTATGGTATAGAGTACGGCGAAATTGCTGACATACAGAAGTTGGGCGCGATTGTCTGCAAAGGGACAACCCTGATGCCCAGAGATGGCAATGTTCAACCACGACTGGTGGAAACCACCAGTGGTCTGCTTAATTCCGTAGGCCTGGAAAACATCGGCGTTGATGCTCTGATTAGAGAAAAGGCGCCTGTGTGGGCGAACTGGCAGGTTCCGGTTATTGTTAACGTTGCCGGGGAAACCATAGACGAATATGTAGCTGTGGCAAGCAGATTAGAAGGCGTAGCCGGAATAAGTGGCATTGAGCTAAACATTAGTTGCCCCAATCTTTCCGCAGGAGGAATAGAATTTGGTGTCGACCCTGAGCTTGCCGCCCGGGCAACTTCAGCGGTCAAATCTGCCACCACTTTACCGGTCATCGTTAAGTTGAGCCCCAACGTAACCGATATTAAGGAGATCGCTTCAGCCGTGGAAGAGGCCGGGGCTGATGCCATATCCCTGATTAACACGCTGAAGGGCATGGCAATTGATATAGACCAGCACAAGCCTTGCCTGGGGAATATTATAGGCGGGCTTTCTGGTCCCGCCATCAAGCCTGTAGCTCTTTATATGGTATTCGAGGCAGCCCAAGTCACCCGCGTTCCCTTGATAGGTTGTGGCGGCGTTGCCTGTGCCACGGATGCCCTGGAGTTTATTATGGCTGGAGCCACCGCTGTCCAAATTGGCACAGCCAGCCTCACTAGCCCCCAAACTGGCCTCAACGTATTAGAAGGAATAGAGAGTTTCATGAGGCAGAACGGCATTCAGAATCTGGCTGAGCTCATTGGTATTGCTCTTACTTGATTTCGTACCGGCCATGGCTGCCCGCCTGATATCGTCTTGCGAGCGAAGCAATCCCCTGCCACTTTACAAGATTGCAGGCCCCGACAAGTCGGGGCCTGCAATCCCAGAATTGTGATGTGGACGCAGCTTATACAAAACTATTTACTTTTCTCCGACCCACTGACCTTGCCCAAAATGGGCATTAAATCCATAGGCAAGGGGAATATGACGATGTTACTTCTCTCTGTGGCAATGCCTGACAATGTCTGCAAATAGCGAAGCTGTAGAGCTGACGGCTGACTGGAGATAACTTGAGCAGCCTGGGCCAGTTTTTCCGCCGCCTGGTATTCACCATCGGCATGCACCACCTTGGCTCGCCTCTCTCGCTCGGCCTCAGCTTGGGCTGCCATGGCTCTCTGCATTGTTTGCGGCAGTTGCACATCCTTAACCTCCACCATGCTCACCTTTATCCCCCAGGGATTGGTGCCTTCATCAACCACCACCTGCATCTTTTCATTAAGCCTGTCCCGCTGGGCCAATAACTCATCCAGCGTAGATTGCCCCACAACATTTCTCATAGTGGTAGCGGCGAGCAGAGAGGTGGCCTTGATATAGTCGAGCACCCTGAGAATAGCATCTGCGGCCTCAACCACCCGAAAGTAAATTACGGCGTCAACTCTGACAGTAACGTTGTCCATAGTGATACACTCTTGCTGTGGAACGTCCATGGTGATTACCCGCAGGTCAACCTTCCGCATATTCTCAATGAAAGGTATTATCAAGACCAGCCCCGGTCCTCTAATCCCCACGAATCTACCCAGTCGAAAAACGCCCCCTCTTTCATACTCTCGAACGATTTTGATAGCTGCCGACAGAAGTATTATTACAACTATTGCAATAACAAAATAAATAACCCACATTATTCTCTCTCCTTTCCTTTAGATTTTTTCGTCACCCACAGTTTCAATCCGTCAACTTTCGTTATTATCACCTCCTCTCCAGATTCTATTGTACTACCTTCGGCTATCGCTGTCCATAACTCTCCCTCAGCCAGAACCGTGCCCCTGGGGTCGAGGGTCGTTCGCACCACAGCCTCCTTCCCTATCATCTCTTCCACACCGGTGGATAGTTTTCGCTTCTGCCCTTTCACGATGGCATAGATAATGAAAACGACCAGGGCGATGGCCACTACTATGCTTACGATAATTGGGCCGGTCATTTCAATAGCGGGCATAAAGAATTCCATGAATACTACCTTCCTATTCCTTCGATTTCTTTGTCACCCATAATCTCAATCCTTCCACTTTGGATATTAACACCTCCTCACCCGGTGCTGCTCTGCCGTCTTCCAATGTTGCCGTCCATAATTCTCCCTGAACAAGAACTGTGCCCGCAGGATCGAGAGGTGTCTTTGCTATGGCTGCTTTTCCAATCATTCCCTCAGCCCCGGTAGCCTTGCGTCGTCTCTGCCCGCGGATAATGGCGCCAACCACGAAGATAGCGAAAGCGACAGCGCCTGTCGTAACCCCGGCAATCAGTCCCCTGTGTACCGCTATCCCGGGGCTTTCGCTGAACAATATCAACGAGCCCATGACCAGCGCAATCGCACCCCCGGCAGTCAATAATCCAAAACTCTCGGTCAAATACTCGGCGATAAAAAGCCCAACGGCAAGCAAAATGAGTGCCAGCCCTCCCCAGTAGGCACCAAGGACACCCAGAGAGTAGAACGCCAGAAACAAGCTGATGCCACCGAACACACCGGGGAAAACCAGCCCCGGGTTGGAAATCTCGACAATCAAACCCACGGTGGCCAGAGAAAAGAGGATATAGGCAATGTTGGGGTCGCTGATGGTTTGCAGGAATTTCTCAACGGCATTCATTTCGTTTCTGGTTGTAAAATAGTCAGTGGTGTCTATGGTAAGTTCCTCGCCCTGGACTATAACTTGCCAGCCATTGATCTGGGAAATAAGGTCTTCCAGATTCTCAGCTCGCAGGTCGACAAGGTTATGTTCCAATGCCTCAACGTAGGTGAACGATCTACCCTCGGTCACTGTAAGCTCGGCCTGTTCCACGTTGCGGCCCCGTTCCTCAGCAATACTCCTCATCCAGCTGGCCGTATCCTCAACTATCTTCTGCCGCTGGTCCTCCGGCATCTCTCCGGCAGCTACAGGAGTAGCAGCGCCGATAGTTGTACCCGGCGCCATCGCCGCTATATGACCGGCCAGAGTAATGAAGGTTCCCGCTGAGGCAGCCCGGGCACCGACCGGTGACACGTAAACGACAATGGGCACCTGTGCATTCATCATCCTCTCAACTATCTCCCTGGTCGATTCGAGAAGCCCACCCGGGGTACTCAGTTCGATTACACAGACGGTAGCATCCGCCTCTTCCGCCTGCCTGATGCCCCGATCGACATATTCGGCTACCACGGGCACAATGACGCCCTCTACAGTAAGTATTTCTACGTTAGCAGGGCTGGAGGCGGCAATTATACTGCCTCCTAAACCCGCAACCGCTGAAATCACAAGCAAGGTGAGGAAGAAAAGCCTGAACCCGATTCTTACCATGTTCGCATTACCCTCGAGCCAATTATAAACTAAGCCCTTACAGGTGACAAATTGTTCCACAATCATTGAAGCTAGGCATAGCTTGGTGTAAAATAGAGCGAAGATGAAGGACCAGAAATGTAAGGGAATGCAGGACTTACTCCCGGAGGACATGTTACGCTTTCGCCGTATTGAAGATGTCTTTCGAACTTGTTGTGGCAACTGGGGCTACCGGGAGGTGAGGACGCCAACTTTGGAGTATCTCCACTTGTTTACAGCTACGGGAACCCTCACCCCGAGCATGTTAAGCAAGGTGTATTCGTTCCTCGATTGGGATGGCTGGAGCGGTGAGCGGGTCGTCTTGAGGCCAGACGGCACTATTCCCGTGGCCCGACTTTATATCGATAATTTGGGTGAGCAGGAATTAGCCAGGCTTTTCTATGTGACCAATATCTTCGCTTTCGAGGGAACTGGGAAAGAGAACAGAGAGCGATGGCAATGTGGCGCTGAGTTTTTCGGTGCTGACAAATTAGCTCCGGATGTGGAGATAATCCTGCTGGCCAAAGAAGTTATCCGCAGACTCGGTCTCAGCGACATTGGGCTGCAACTGTCCCATGCCGGCCTGGTAAAGGCATTGCTCAAAGAGTTTCAACTCAGCCCCGGTGAGGAAGCTAAGATGACCAGCCGGATTCTGGAGGGAGACTGGCAAGTGCTGACCAGAGCAAAATCCGCTAACCCCCAAGTCGACAGGCTTGTAGCTTCGCTCCTTGGTCTCAAGGGAAAATCGAGCAGCTTTCTACACAATGTAAGAGCTTCATTCCCCGGAGCTTCGCAGGACTTCAAGTCCGGTCTGGAGGACTTCATAAACATTGCTACGCTATTGGATAACCTTAGTTGTAGCTATGAGATTGATGTCACAGCGATACAGGGGTTTGAGTATTATACTGGAACCTGTTTTCAGTTCCTGGCTGGCGGGGAAAAAATAGGTGGCGGAGGAAGATATGATAAGCTTGTGCCCCTTATGAACGGAGAGGATGTCCCCGCCTGCGGATTTGCCCTATATGTTGACCCTGTAATGAAATTGCTTCCGCCGGAGAATGACAAAAGGGGCCAATGTGGAATCCTGGTTAAAGGTAGCGACTTAACTCCAGAAATGGCAAGGACGTGCTTTGCTCTGGCGGAATCGCTTCGTGACGCCGGATATCCGGCAGAGCTTGATTTCACCGGCCAGGAAGAATCCAATCACAGGTGGGTCGTGCGAGTCTCTGGAAAGGAGACACCTCTGTTTGCACTCACTGATTGCATACGAAACCGACAGCGAGATGCCGGTTCTATGGCAGAGATTGTCAAAGTGTTAGGTGAGGGATGAAAGATTGCCAGGCTGGCTACGTTAAGCTCGCCCTCCCTAAAGGCAGGCTACTATCGCCCACAGCTAACTTGCTTGCTGAAATAGACCTGGGACTTGAGGACTACGGCGATAAGAGAAGACAATATCGCCTTCGCTCGGCAAGGTTTCCCAATCTTTCGGCCAAAATATTTCAGGAAAAAGACATTCCCATACAGGTGGCTGTTGGGAATTACGACCTGGGTATTTGTGGTCTGGATTGGATTCAAGAATACCTGGTGAAATATCCGGCGGGTGCCCTGCTGACAATATCGAGTCTGAACTACGGCGAAGGCGGTATACATGTGGTTGCCGGTACTAGAGCGCGGGCAGGTAATTTAGATGAGTTATCAGCCATGGGAAACGATTATCGTATAGTGAGTGAGTATCCCAATCTAACTGAGGCTTTTGCCCTGAATATTAGAATGAGAAGATTCAGGATTTTCCCCGTGTGGGGAGCTGCTGAAGCTTATCCCCCGGAAAATGCTGACCTGGCGGTGCTTTGGGGCGAAAGTGCAGCGGATATAGCTGCTCAAGGCTTATTTCCCCTCACACAGTTGCTCCCTGTCACCGCTTTTCTGATAGCTAATCGAGGGAGCCTCGAGCACAAGGATTTGAGCCAGATATTAGCCTGCTTCAGCTCCAGGCTTACCGCCGGGCCGCAGGCAGCGACAGAAAATAGATTTGATGCCTTTGAGAAAGCACAAACTGCTTGCCCTGCTTGGCAGGCAAAGGAAATCAACCTGGCTTTGCCTGACGGTCACCAGCAGGCGCCTACTGCGCAGTTTTTGAAGCGAGCCGGACTAAACCTTCAGGGGTATTCCGAAGAGGCACTGGACCGCCGCCCCTGCGCCGATTTGGACTGGCTTGGTATCAAGGTAATTAGACCCCAGGATATGCCTCTCCAGGTAGCTAACAGTAATTTTGACTTAGCCATTACCGGTGAGGACTGGCTGCGGGAACACCTCTGCCGCTTCCCTTCGAGTCCGGTGAAGAAATTGTTTTCTCTCGGCTTTGGTACCGTCAAAATCGTCGCTGCCGGCAGCCAGAAAATGCCCGTGGCCAATGTTGACGAGTTGAGGGCGCTTGTTCAGGGCAATCTCGATGCAACCGGAACTCCTCTAAAGGTAGCCTCGGAGTACACAAATATTGCCGATAAGTATCTTCGTGACAATCACATCAGCCCATACAAGCTAATTCCAACCTGGGGGGCGAGCGAGGCTTTCTTGCCCGAGGATGCCGATATACTCATTGATAATGTCCAGACAGGGAAGACTATCGAGCAGCACAAATTGAACATCATCGATGTGCTCTTCCAGTCTTCGGCTTGTGTGATTGCGAACTCCGATGCAATTGGAGCGCCTCCCAAGAAAGAGAAAATCAAGTCCCTCACACAGCAGTTGCGAGCGGGGCTATCGTGAGGGCTGTCAGCAATAACCATTGTCCCCTCTTCCTTGATGGGAGAGGGTTAAGGTGAGGATGAAACGTGAAAAGAGTCAAGGGATTCAATGAAGCCAGCCAATTACTGACCAGAAAGGACTTCTGGGAAGATTTCACTATCCCACCGGGGCTGGCAACCCGGATAAAGCAAGCCTTTGGCCAGGAGCTTTCAGTTCAAGAAGTGGTCAACCGTATCATCGGTGAGGTTCGGGACAAAGGCGATAAAGCCCTCTTCGATTACACTGAAAAACTGGATGGAGTGCGACTGGATTCCCTGGAAGTGTATAGACAGGAAATTGCTGCCGCCTATGACATAGTAGATAAGAAGGTCATCTCGGCCCTCGAATTTGCGGCCAGAAGGATACGGGACTTCCATCTTGCCTGCGGACATGAAACCGGCGTATTTCCTATCGACAAGCACCTCAGCCGGCAGGTCCGTCCCTTAGTCAGGGTGGGGCTGTATGTCCCCGGCGGCAGCGCTGCCTATCCATCCTCAGTTTTGATGATGGCCATACCGGCCAAAGTGGCTGGTGTTGAGGAAGTCATCATGGTTTCACCGCCCGGTAAGGATGGCAGGCTTCCTGCGCCCACGTTAGTAGCCGCTGACATCGCCGGGGTCAACCGCATCTTCAGGATTGGCGGCGCTCAGGCTATTGCTGCATTGGCTTATGGTACTGAATCGATACCCGGAGTGGACAAAATTTGCGGTCCGGGGAACATTTTCGTGACTCTGGCCAAGAAGATGGTGTATGGCACAGTGGATATCGATGGTCTCGAAGGTCCCAGCGAGATAATAATCGTAGCCGACGAGAAAGCCAACCCTGCCCTTTGTGCTGCCGACCTGCTGGCCCAGGCGGAACATGACCCTCTGGCTTCGGCAATTCTCATCACCACTTCGGCTGACCTGGCAGACCGGGTAGACAAAGAAACTGAGATGCAACTGAGAAAACTGAAGCGAACCTCTATCACCGAAACGGCTGTTGAGGCGGGGATGCTTGTGCTGGTCGACAACATGACGCAGGCAATCAAGCTGGTCAACCTTTTTGCTCCGGAGCACCTCTCCATTATGGCATCGGACGGCTTGGCTTTATTATCCGAAGTTCGCAATGCCGGCTGTATCTTCATAGGTGAGAATTCGCCTGTTGCTCTCGGTGATTACGTTGCCGGTCCCAGCCACGTATTGCCCACTGGCGGCAGTGCTCGTTTCAGTTCTCCTCTGGGTGTGACCGACTTCCTCAAAATTAGCAATATCATCGCGCTTGATAAGCCTGCCATGCAAGAACTGGGCCAGGCTGCCATCGAGATAGCCCAAGCTGAAGGGCTCGACGCCCACGCCCGGGCAATAGAAATCAGGAATTATAGACGAACGTAAAAGAGTAAAACAGTGATAAATACTAAGCGCGAAATCCCAAACTCTAAACAAATACAAAGCACCGATGATCAAAATTCGAAACAAGTTTTGATATTTCAATTTGTATACTTGGATTTGTTTAGGATTTAGAGCTTAGAATTTAGGATTTTCTGTTATGAACATCGAGAAACTCATCAGGCCTGAACTCTTGACCATGAAGAGCTACACTCCTATCGAGCCTACAGAGGTTCTGGGCCAACAAGGCGGGTTTTCTCCTGATAAGGTAGTGAAGCTCGATGGCAACGAGAATCCTTATGGTTGCTCTCCCAGGGTGTATCAGGCTTTGGCCACTTATCCCTATTATCATAATTATCCCGACCCCGAGCAAAGAGAGCTACGGGAGGCTCTAGAAGAATATACTGGCCTGAGTCGTCAACACATTGTTTGCGGCATGGGCAGCGATGACCTTATCGACCTCATACTGAGGCTCTTCCTCAAGCCGGGAGACGAGGTTATCAACTGTTCACCGACATTCGGCATGTACCCCTTTAGCACCGATACTTGTGGAGGCCGGTTAGTCGATGTGCCCAGGACCGAAGACTTTGCTCTTGATATGGCCGGCATAAAGGAGGCATTGAGCAGGAAAACAAAGGTCATATTTGTCGCCTCGCCCAACAATCCCACAGGCAACATCACCACAGGTAAGGAAATCATGGAACTGGTTGGGACTGGAATAATCGTTGTCGTGGACGAAGCCTATTTTGAATTCAGCAATATAACTGTGGCCAACCTGGTACCTGCTCACCCGAACCTGATAATTTTGCGGACCTTCAGCAAATGGGCCGGGCTGGCCGGTTTAAGAATAGGCTATGGCATTTTCCCCCTGGAAATTGCCCGCTATCTGATGAAGATTAAGCAGCCCTATAATGCCAGTGTTGCCGCTCAAGCTGCGGTGCTTGCTTCCCTGGCAGATATAGACTATCTTCGTGCTAATGTTACGAAGATAGTCATGGAGCGTGAGCGATTATTCGGCAAACTGAAGGAGCTCGATTGGCTATTACCTTACCCTTCACAGGCTAATTTTGTTCTTTGCTCGCTAAGCCATCGTCGTGGGCCTTCCGCTCCCTCTCATCGTGAGCACCCACCTGCTGTCATTGCGAGTCCCGGTTCCGTCGGGACAAAGCAATCTCCCGCCGGGGAAATCTGGCAACAGCTAAGAAAGAAGGGCATTTTCGTTCGTTATTTCGATACTCCCAGACTGAGAGATTGCCTGCGAATCAGCGTGGGTAGACCCGAGGATACCGATGCCTTAATCGAAGCACTTACGACACTACCTATCATTGCGACTTTGAGCAAAACGCAGAGGAAGCAATCTCGTGACGAAGGGGAGGCAAAATAATTCTAACCATCCTCCTCTCCCTTGGAGGGAGCGGATTAAGGTGAGGGTGAAACAAAATATTGGGAGGTTAAACATGGCTGAAAGAAAAGCAACAGTTAGCCGTGAGACTGCCGAGACAGCTATTAAGGTGGAGCTAAACATCGACGGCAGCGGACAATTTGAAATCACCACCGGCATGAGAATGTTCGACCATCTACTTACCCAGCTGGCTCAACACGGGGTATTCGACATGAAAATATCAGCCTCAGGTCCCGACCAGCACCATGTAGTCGAGGATGTGGCTATTTCGCTGGGCAAGGCTCTGAACCAGGCCCTGGGAGAAAAGCAAGGTATTGTTCGAATGGCACATGCCGTCGTGCCTATGGATGAAACTCTGGCAGCGGTGGCCGTGGATATTGGAGGCAGGGTCTACAGCGTAATCGAGGCAGACTTCGAAGAAGCCAGCATAGGTGATATGGATGCCGATCTGGTTCGCCATTTCCTGGTCTCTTTTGCCTCCGAAGCTAAGATTAACCTTCACGCCAGAGTACTTAGCGGCATCAATGACCATCACAAAGCTGAAGCCCTGTTCAAAGCCCTGGGTCGAGCCCTGGACTCAGCCACCCGTATTGACGAGCGCATCCTGGACAGAGTCCCCAGCACCAAAGAGGTTATTGAGAGCTGAAAAGGCATCTGATTCAGTCTCCAGCCGGTCGAAGGGTACAGCTATACAACAGGCTCAATTATGTTTAGAATAATACAGAGTTAATCAATGCAGAAAGCGTCGAGCAGTGGAGGTAGCAAATGCCGGAATTGAGTTGGGCCAACGTAGCCAACTGGTTCATTGACCCTGGCATCCGCATACTTGTCATAATAGTTGTGGGGGTCCTGCTGTGGTTTGCCCTCAACAAATTTCTCCCGCCCATAATAGGCCGTGCCGTACATGTGACCAAGTACAAGGAAAGCAAGGAAGGGATGGAGAAAAGGGCGAATACCCTCCTATACGTCTTCAAGGGGGTGGGGCGGGTATTCATTGTCATAGTCGGTATAATGATGGTCCTGGATGTGGTGGGAGTGCCCATTACACCGGTCCTGGCCGGCTTCGGCATCGCCGGCATAGCCATCGGCTTCGGCGCCCAGTACCTGATCAGGGACCTTATCGCCGGCATCTTCATCATAATGGAAAACCAGTACAGGGTCGGTGACGTAGCCAGGGTTGCCGATATCACCGGGTTGGTGGAGGAAATACACCTGAGAAAGACAGTGCTCCGTGACCTGGACGGTATAGTCCACCATGTACCCAATGGTGAGATCAGGACAGCCAGCAACTTTACCAGGCACTTTGCCAGGGTCAATCTTGATGTCCCTGTAGCATATGGAGCCGACCTCGACCATGCCATAAGCGTGATAAACCGGGTGGGACAGGAACTCGCCGCGGATGACACCTGGCGTCAGGTAATCAAGACACCTCCCCAGGTGCTGAGGGTTAACAAGCTGGGCGATTCTGGAATAGATATCAAGATTGTCGGGGACGTTAAGCCCATGCAGCAGTGGGCGGTGATGGGGCAGTTGAGGCTTCGTCTCAAGAAAGCCTTTGACGCCGAGGGTATAGAAATACCCTGGCCCCACACCAAAGTATATTTTGGCAGTCCTTTACCAGGCTCTCCTGAGAAGAAAGACTGGTCCGCGGAAGTTCCAGAAGAGGACAGAGACACGCCGAGCGTCGCATAGTAGCTGCGCAATACCCCTCACAGACAATCGTGGGCGCCATTCACAATCACCCCAGCCGATGTAATACAAGCTGGATGGGGTTGACAAACCTTAGTGGTGTGTCTATAATGGACAATACCTAGTATTGCGATGTACTTGTTAGGAGGATACGGGTTCACAGGAGCAACGAATACCAGGGGACAATGAACGGAATGAGAGTTCCCGAAGGTAATTCGAGGGTAATGATATATGGATAAACCGGACAGGCTGCGTCGCTTGGAGGACCTGGCTCGAGCCATCGCTTATCGTCAAGCGTTGATCAGACACGAGTTCTGGCCCCGCATCAAGCTTGAAGAACTACAGCAGCGCCGGCTAGCCAGGCTTCTTGACTGGGCAACCCGCAAGTCCCCCTTCTACCGCGATTTATGCAGCGCGCACCGGATGAGTCCGCCCTATAGTTTGCAGGACTTCCCTATCATGGACAAGAAGACCTACATGGAGCATTTCGACGAAATCGTCACCGACCCTCGCTTGCGCCTCGCCCGGCTACAGGAGCATATGGCCAACGTTTCCGGGGACGAGTATTACCTGGGCGAGTATCGTGTGCTTACCACGGCGGGCAGCTCCGGGCATAAAACGGTGATAGTGTTCAATCGAAAGGAATGGAGTGCCCAGGAGGCGGCCAGCATGCGCATCGCGAGCATGATGGGAGTGCTTCCTTTCTCAAAGAAACGCCCCAAGATCGTTACCATTGGTTCTCCCAGCCCTCTGCACGATAGTTATCGCCTCCCCTTGAGCATGGATATAGGCCTTTACCGTTATCACGTGCTACCGGCTACCGCTCCTATCGAAGAGTTGGTCCAGCGGCTGAATCTCCTGCAACCCTACATACTTCGAGGGTTTCCATCCATGCTTGGACTGCTTGTGACGGAACAGCTTCAAGGGCGTCTGCATATCAGTCCTTCTATTGTCGCCGGTGGTGGCGAACCGCTGACCATGGAATTGAGAAGACAACTCCATGCTGTGTGGCAGAGTTCTGTCTTTGACATCTATGGCACTCAGGAGGGACTCCGCGCTATGGAGTGCAACCTCGACCAGGGGATGCATATCTTCGAGGATTTGGGGATCGTTGAGGTGGTGGATGAAGACAACCGACCTGTGCCCGACGGGAGCTTGGGACACAAGATCCTGTTCACCAGTCTCGTTGGCTTCACTCAGCCCGTCATCCGCTACGAGATATCTGACATGATGGTACTTGCCCCGGAGCCATGCCCGTGTGGCCAGCCATTCCGGCGTATTCTTGCCATCAACGGGAGAAACGACGATGTTCTCTACCTTGAAGGTCTAGCAGGAAACCAGGTCGCCGTTCATCCCGTCCACTTCTGGAACGTTCTGGAAAGCTTCGAGGAAATACGGCAATACCAGGTTGTCCATGAACCCGATGGCCTCTGCCTGCGCCTGGTGTTCACGGAAGGGAATGGAGACATAGCTCGTAGCGTCAAAGAACAACTGGCACAGAAGTTGTATGCCCTGGGCGCTACGTGCCCATCTATCCGTGTCGAGCTGGTAACCACCCTGGAAGACCGCTCGTGTAATATGGGAAAGTGGAAGAACATCGTCTCCAACGTAAACCGGTCAATACCTGTGGCCGCAGGCCATTGACAGCCAGGTCGACTGGCGTCGCAGCGAGCTAAGTCCGTAGATGAGGCATAACCAAATGGTGCAAAGAAAGGAGTCCCGCAGAAATCACCTAATATCGCTTCTACTAGGGCCTATCGTACGCCCCCTGTTACCAATCATACACAAGGTTTACACGATAGCCCTGGGCGTTAAGTCCCTCGGGGGAAGCAGCAGCTTAATCTGCGTTGAGCTAAGACGTCACAAGGGCCAGGCCGTGAAGCTGTCGGACGGCTGTGAAGTCAGGCCCGGCGACCCTGTCATAAAGTTGCACTTCAACAACGCTTGGTTCGACCAGCAGCGGCAGTCAGACCCGGGGTCACGAACGGCGGTTTTCCCACACGGACTCACCCGTTACTTCAAGGATGGCTTCAGGCTACTGGCCGCACAGGTGGCCGATGGCAAATATGGCGGCGTCATTGCAGTGTACGGGTGGACCGTCCTTCACACTCCCGCCAAGCGATTGGGATTCCAGGTGATTGACTTGTCGAACACCCTGAGGATGAAGCTTGCTCTGCGTTACATCACAGGGTTAATGCAGGTCTACCGTGTCAGCTGTGTCAGGAGGTACAAAGTATCTCACAAACCATTGAAGGTAAAGGCAATCTGGCTCTCCATAGATGAATTCCTGCGACTATACCACTCGTGCTAATCGGTCTATCTACAAAGATACAAACGCTTAAGCTCCTTGATGCACATCCTCATCAGTCAGAGCCAGTGTTCTAGCTAACATCATGCGGCGACGTTTGGCAGTTTGCAGATACCTAAAACCCATTAAACAGGGTAGTACAATGCTGTAAGCAACTAACAACCCCGGGGCTCCCAGGAGTAAGGCTGCAAACCACAGGGGCGCAAACTGGATGAGGCCCGCCAGCATTCGGTTGCGCATGACAAAAAAAGGTATGACGCTGGCCGCCAGCAGAATACCCATCGCCTGCGGCAATAAGGCACATAAGATACCTATGGTCGTCGACTGTCCTATCCCACCTCGGAAACCAATATAGACAGGCCAATTGTGACCTGCCACCACAGCGAAACCAGCAAGGAGAGCTACAGGTTGCGAACCAAAGGCTTGCGCTACCAGGACTGCTATTGCTCCCTTCGAGGCATCGGCCATGAAAACAGCCACACCGGCGGCAGGCTTTATTACCCGGTAAGCGTTGCCCGCCCCCACGTTGCCGTCGCCGAAATTCCTGATGTCTATCCCCTTAGACAGTCGGCCAGCGATATAAGCAGATGGGATAGACCCAAGCAGGTAGCTGGACAGAATCAGCACAACTGACACTTATTATCACCTCAAATGGAACTGAACGATTCTTGCTCTCACATACGGTAATATAACATAATTGTATCACAAGACTGTTACTTTCTTTGCTTCACCAGTGACACGGAGGCTAAGGCCGGACCTGTCCGCTGCCCAGGACGATCCACTTATAGCTGGTTAGCTCTTTCAGTGCCATGGGACCCCGGGCGTGAAATTTCTGCGTGCTTATACCTATCTCAGCACCTAGCCCAAACTGGCTCCCGTCGGTGAAACGGGTGCTGGCATTGGCATAGACACAGGCTGCGTCCACTTCATTGAGAAAGCGCATCGCCGCTGAGTAGTCCTCGGTGACGATGGCTTCGGAGTGCCCCGAGCCGTACCTCTCAATGTGCTCCAAAGCTTCGTCCAGCGAGTCAACCACCTTAACCGCAGCGTTTAGCGACAGGTATTCCTTTCCCCAGTCTTCATCTGTGGCCGGGACTATTCCCTCACCCAAACCCTCTCCCTTGAAGTGAGAGTGAGAGGTGAGGGTGGACTTGAGGATAGCCAGAGCTCGCTTGTCGCAGTGCATTTCCACCCCGACCCTGGCCCACTCTCTGGCAATAGCCGGCAGGTAAGCTTGAGCAATCTGATTATGGACCAGGATGCAATCGAGGGCATTGCACACGGTGGGACGCTGGACCTTGGCGTTATAGGCGATGGCCACAGCCTTGTTCAGGTCGGCACTCTTGTCCACATAGGTATGGCAAACACCTATGCCACCCGTAATTACTGGCATAGCGGCATTGTCCGAGATAAGCCTTATCAGGCCGGCGCCGCCGCGCGGGATTATCAGGTCGATTATTCCCTTCATCTTGAGCATATGGTTGACCAGAGCCCGTTCCGTGGACTCAACAAGCTGTATGGCCCCCTCGGGCACCCCGGCCTGGTCGCAGGCCTCCCCGGCTACCCTGGCCAGGGCAGTGTTGGAATTTATGGTTTCCCTGCCACCGCGGAGGATGACGGCGTTGCCCGATTTAAGGCACAGGCTTGAAATATCTATGGTGACATTGGGGCGGCTCTCGTATATTGCCCCGATAACTCCCAGGGGGACTCGCTTCTTGCCTATCTGCAAGCCGTTGGGCAGAGTCCGCATGTCAAACATCTCTCCCACGGGGTCGGCCAGCGCCGCCACCGTCTTTACATCCTCAGCCATGCCTTCGAGGCGGGATGGCGACAGCATGAGCCTGTCGAGCATGGCTTCGTCCATGCCTGAAGCTCTCGCTTCCTCGTAGTCAATCTTGTTGGCAGCCAGGATTTCATCTTGCTTATCGACAAGAGCTTCAGCAATATTGAGCAAAGCCTTGTTCTTGACCTCCGTAGCAAGAAACGCCAGCTTCCTGGAAGCCGCCTTAGCTGCCCTGCCCTTCTCCTCCAGTTCTCTTACGGCTGGTTCCATAGTTCGTTCTCCTTCCTTGCTCTTTGAAAGACTATTATGTCTTCAACCCCGATTTCCCTTTTTTCCTTTTCAATAAACCATGACGCATCACATACAAATCCTGAGCATTTGCCTCCCATCAGCGTTCTTTTGCAGTTGTCTTGCACATTTTTCCGCTATTCACACCAGCACCATATTATTCCTGTGAATTACCTCGTCGCCATGGTCGTAGCCGAGCAGGCCGGTGATTCTATCGGAATGCTTCCCTCCGATGACAGCTAAATCAGAAGAGCTATAGTTGACAATACCATAGCCAATGGGTTTGCCCTGCTCGCCCAGGATATCCACAATATCGCCGCGCTGAAATTCTCCATTCGCTCCAATAACCCCCGCGGGGAGCAAGCTCTTATTCTGCGTCCTGAGAGCCGAAACAGCGCCCCTGTCAACCGTAATCTTTCCCTTGGAAGCCAGGCCGCTGAGCATCCACCGCTTCTTGCTCTCCATCTTGTTTACCTGCGTGGGAAAGAGAGTACCTATGTCTTCTCCCTGGCTCATCCTCACCAATACGTCAGGTTCCCGCCCATCGGCAATGACCACGTTGACCCCACAAGAGATGGCTAGCCTGGCCGCTTCAATCTTGGTCTTCATGCCGCCGGTCCCCTGGCGGCCAGCCGCATTGCCAGCCATGCGCTCAATTTCGCCATCAATCCTGTCTACCCGGCGAATGAGTTGAGCTTGAGGATTGTAGCGTGGGTCGGCGGTGTACAAGCCACCGATATTGGTGAGTACCGCCAGAAGGTCAGCGTCAACCAGGTTCGCTACCAGGGCAGAAAGATTATCATTATCCCCGAACTTCAGCTCCTTAATCTCATCAATGGCGACAACGTCATTCTCATTGACAATGCAGATTATGTCAAGTTCCAGTAGCGTCAGCAGGGTATTACGAGCGTTAAGATAGCCGCTACGGTCACAGAGGTCTTCCTTCGTGAGCAATGCCTGGGCTACGGTTATGTCATACTGACTGAAAAGCTGTTCATAGGTGTGCATCAGGTAGCCCTGCCCTACCGAAGCCAGGACTTGTTTGAAGGGAGTATTCCTGCGCTCTGGAACCCCCTTGAGCTTCTGTCTTCCCGACGCAATAGCCCCGGAAGAGATGATTACTATCTCCCTTCCCTGGCGGTGAAGTCGTGCTATCTGTTCCACCAGGCTGGACATAACTTGCAGATCGAGTTGGTCGCTGCCCGAGGTAAGCAGACTGGTACCGAATTTAGCCACTATGCGATGGTAAGACATGAGCATCAATCTAGCAGTTTTCACGGATACTGACAACTCAAGCCAGGAGGAAGCAGGACCTTGGGACCTCGACTCTGCCGGGACAGAGGGAAGAATCAACAGCCCATCGGGCAGTGCAATGGACCCGGCACCGCTTCGCTTCTATACACCAGGCAGGCAAGCACTCGTGCGGTGACGGCCTTCCCGCCAGCGTTTGGCAGCCTGGAACGGTATGGTATAATCTGTTGCTCCTTGGCACAGAGTAAGAAGGAGTGGTTACACGTGACGGGTTCTGACCATTGCCCCGTCGCGCCTGGATTGAGATAATGCAAACCTTAGTTCAATGTGATTTCGACGGGACAATCACCGAAAAAGATGCCAGCTTCTTTCTTCTGGATGCCTTCGCCGAGGGAGACTGGCGACGATTACTGCGAGAGTATAAGGAGCACCGCATATCTGTAGGGCAGTTCAACACCGCGGCTTTTGCTATAGTCAAAGCCGATAAACCTGCGCTACTCGAGGCCCTGAAAGGTAAGGTTAAGGTGCGGGCCGGGTTTCGGGAACTGGTGAATTACTGCCTGAGAAAAGGCTTCAGGTTTGTCATCGTTAGTAATGGCCTGGATTTCTACATAAATGCCATCCTGGCAGACCTGGGCCTGGAAGACATCGAAGTGCATGCAGCGCAAACTTCCTTTCACCCCGAAGGGATGAGAGTCCAGTACATAGGGCCTGATGGCCAGCGACTGGAGGACGGTTTCAAAGAGGCGTACATCCGGTCATTTCTAAAGCTGGGGTACAGGGTCATATACATGGGAAACGGCGACTCCGATGTCGCCCCGGCAAGATACGCCCATCATGTCTTTGCCACGGGCGAACTGCTGGCACATTGCAGAGAAAACAATCTGAATTGTAAGCCTTTTGAGAGTCTCCTTGATGCTGTCAAAGGCCTGGAGCAGATGTCACAGGTCCAGCTCTGAAGCAACTCCCTTCATTGCTTCGATTCCCAGGCTGATGAACTCTTCCAGCTCCATTCCGATTTCCTGGCACTGAGCCAGTTGCTCCCAATCAACTTCAGCGGCAAAGCTCTTGTCGCGGAGACCCTTCATTACCGATGTGGCGGTCAACCCGCTTAGTTTTTCGGGGCGGACCAGACTGGCATCGGTGACGACCTCACTCAGGAGGTCAGCGCAAAAGAGTGCCCTATCCAGTTTCGTTTCCCGGGGAATATCATGAGCTTCGTTATGACACAAAATGGCATGGACCATAGTCTCACTGGCTCCCAGTTCCTCGGCTATGTCGGCGCCCAATCTGCTATGGCTGCTCATATCATCCTTGACCAGTTCTATGTCTATATCATGAACGAGCCCGGTAAGCCCCCACTCTTCCTCGTCCTCTCCAAGCTCTCTGGCCAAACTGCGCATGATTGCCTCGGTGGCCAGCATATGCTTGATCGTGTTCCCATCCTGAACATTGATGTAAATGGAATCGAGAATCTTCTCCCTGTCTAGCTTTGGGTTCATGTCGCTACCTGCTCCCACTGCCTCAGTAATATACCACGTAGATACTGCCCTGTGGAAGAGCCACCGTTCTGCGCCAACTCCTCAGGCGTGCCGGCAGCCACAAGGTAGCCGCCATCGTCACCAGCTCCGGGACCGAGGTCAATAACCCAGTCAGCATTCTTGATTACATCAAGTTGGTGCTCAATGACGACTACTGTATTCCCATAGTCCACCAGGCGCTGTAACACCTTCAGGAGACAGGCAATATCTGAGAAAGACAGGCCGGTAGTCGGCTCATCCAGTATGTAAAGAGTTCTGCCGGTAGAGCGACGGGATAGCTCGGTGGCCAATTTTACCCGCTGGGCCTCGCCCCCGGAAAGGGTCGGCGCCGGCTGCCCCAGGCAAATATACCCCAAACCCACATCCCGCAAGGTCTCCAACTTGTTCCTGACTCTAGGGAAGTGGTCGAAGAAAAGCAAAGCCTCGTCCACCGTCATGCCAAGGATTTCGGCGATGTTTTTCCCCTTAAACTGAATTTCCAGCGCTTCACGATTGTACCTCTTTCCTTTGCACACCTCGCAGGGGACGGTGACATTGGGCAGGAATTGCATCTCTATCTGAACGTAGCCCGCCCCCTGACAGGCTTCGCACCTTCCCCCTTTTATGTTGAAGGAGAAACGCCCCTGAACATAACCACGCACCCTGGCTTCAGGAACAGTGGCGAAAAGTTCTCGAATAGGGGTGAATGTTCCGGTATATGTAGCCGCATTGCTGCGCGGAGTGCGGCCAATCGGTGATTGGTCGATGTTGACCACCTTATCGATGTGCTCAGTGCCAGCGATACTATCACATTCGCCCGGCCTTTCCCTGGCTCGATAGAGGAGCCGGGCCAGCCTTTTATACAGGACTTCGTTGATGAGGGAACTCTTGCCACTGCCGGAAACGCCGGTAATGCAGACAAACTTGCCCAGCGGGATATGGCTGTCGATGTTCTTCAGGTTATTCTCTCTGGCACCTCTGATTACCAGTTCTTTTCCTGAGCCCGGGCGGCGTTCCTGCGGCAGGGGAATTTCCCTCGTCTTGCTGAGATACTGTCCCGTTATTGACCGAGGACAGTCCATTATATCCTGGAGTGTCCCTGTAGCAACAACTTCTCCTCCCTGTTTACCGGCCCCGGGCCCCATGTCGATAATGTGGTCAGCGGCTCTCATCACAGCCTCATCGTGCTCCACAATGATCAAAGTGTTATCCAGGTCTCTGAGACGCTTCAGCGTGGTTATAAGCCGGGAGCCATCGGCAGGGTGCAGGCCCACCGTGGGCTCATCACAGATATAAAGGACACCGGTAAGCCCGCTGCCAATCTGGGTAGCCAGGCGAATTCTCTGAGCCTCACCACCGCTCAATGTCGACGAAGGACGGTCCAGAGTCAAATAGCCCAGACCTATGTTTCTGAGAAAGCCCAGCCGGGCATGAATCTCCTTGATAATCTGCCTGGCTATGGCCAGTTCCCGGGGACTGATTTCGCCACCCAACTGTTCCGCCCAGTCCAAAGCCCTCGTGACCGGCAGGGCAGTGACATCCATAATATTTTTGCCCATAATGGTGACAGCTAAAGACTCTGGCTTCAGTCTCTTCCCCTGGCAGGCGGGACAGGGAATAGATGCCATATAGCGCTCAATATCTGCCCTGATACTATCAGAATCTGTCTCCCGGTAGCGGCGCTCAAGGTGTGGTATGACACCTTCGAAATTTGTGTAGTACTGGCGCACTCTGCCATAGCGGTCTTCGTATGTGGCGAGAACCGGTTCACCCCCATCACCATACAGAATCACACCCAGTGATTCCCCGCTCAGGTCCTTGACTGGCGTCGACAAAGAAAAACCGTAGCGGCGACTCAGGGATTTCAGTATGCTGTCGTACCAGGGCTTGAGCTGGCCGTTTCTTGCCCAGGGCTGGATAGCTCCTTCGGCCAGGCTCAATCTCTTATCGGGGATGGCCAGGTTAGGGTCAATCTCCAGGTTGCAGCCCAGACCTGTGCAAGCAGGGCAAGCTCCATAAGGGCTGTTGAAACTGAAGGTTCTGGGAGCAATCTCCCCCAGGCTCAGGCCGCAATAAACACAGGCGAAATGCTCCGAGTAAAGCGACTCCTCGCCGTCGATGACCTTGACCAACACCACACCCAACCCCAGTTTCAAGGCCGTTTCAATGGAGTCAGCCAGCCGGGTGGCGTTCTCATCTTTCTCTATCTGTAGCCTGTCGACTACCACCTCTATGGTATGTTTCTTGTTTTTGTCCAACTGCAATTCCTCGGATAGGTCATGGATTTGCCCGTCAACTCGAACCCTGACAAAGCCGGCCTTCTGCAAGTCCTTGAATATCGCCTGATGCTCGCCCTTGCGGTCCCTGACCAGCGGTGCCAGAATCATGATGCGGCTGCCTTCGGGTATCTCCTGGACGGCGTCGACAATCTGCTGCACTGTCTGACGCGAGACGGCCCTTCCGCATTCGGGGCAGTGCGGGTGTCCGATGCGGGCAAACAGAAGCCGCAAATAATCGTAGATTTCAGTCACCGTCCCCACGATAGACCTCGGGTTATGAGGCGAACCTTTCTGGTCAATGGATATGGCCGGGCTCAACCCTTCAATGTAGTCAACGTCCGGTTTCTGCATCTGCCCCAGGAACTGGCGGGCATAGGCCGACAGAGACTCTACGTAGCGGCGCTGCCCCTCGGCATATATGGTATCGAAGGCCAGAGAGCTTTTGCCTGAGCCGGAAACCCCGGTGATAACCACCAGTCTATTGCGGGGGATGACGACATCTATATTCTTGAGGTTGTGCTCTCTGGCACCCTTAATGAATATGACATCCGGCATAAATCCTATTCTAGCACCAATAGCGGATGCCTCTCAAAAAAGCGGGTTAACGAGAGTGTTCAGCGAGTCGAAGCAACATAGCCACGACCCGACATGGCGGGGCGTGGCCATGTTAAGAAATTACCTCGGCTATTAAATCAGACCGGTAAAATGCGTCAACACCGGCGCCAGCATCAGTGCGATGACCGACATCAGCTTGAGCATTATGTTCAAGGATGGTCCGGCAGTGTCCTTCATGGGGTCACCGACTGTGTCTCCGACGACACCTGCCTTATGAGCCTCCGAGCCCTTGCCACCAAACTTGCCGGACTCAATCCACTTCTTGGCATTATCCCAGGCGCCCCCGGCGTTGTTCAGGGTGATAGCCAGAACGAGACCGGTAACCAGGGCACCGATAAGAAAGCCGGCCAGGGCATATCTGCCCAGAACTATTCCCACGATGACAGGTGCGACTATCGTCATTATCGAAGGAAGCAGCATTTGCTTCAACGCTATCCTGGTGGCAATATCCACGCACTTGCCATATTCGGGCCGGGCTGTCCCCTCCATCAGGCCCTTTATCTCGCGCCACTGGCGGCGGACTTCATCTATAATCGCCGCCGTAGTTACACCCACCGCCTTCATGGTCATGGCACAGAAGACGGGAGGCATCAAAGCGCCCAGAAGCAGACCCACGATAACCGGCACACTTAACAGGCTCAATGCCTCAGGCAATACTAATCTGCCCTGTGAGATTGTCACTATCCCCACCGCCATAGAGTAGGCCAGAATCAGGCCCAATGAATTCATAGCCGCAGCACCGATGGCAAATCCCTTGCCCGTGGCTGCCGTGGTGTTACCCAGAGAATCAAGGGCATCGGTCCTCTCACGCACTTCGTCCGGTAGCCCGGCCTGGGTGGTGATACCTCCGGCATTGTCGGCTACAGGCCCGTAAGCATCGGTAGCCAGCGTCACGCCCAGGGTAGACAACATGCCAACGCAAGCTAAGGCCACACCGTAGAAGCTGCCGAACTGAAAGGCTACCACAATCGCTATGGCTATCAAGACTACCGGTGGCCATGTGCTCATCAGGCCGGTGGCAAAGCCTCGAATTACGGTCGCGCCAGCACCGGTAGTAGAGGCTTCAGAGATTTCCTGCGTCGGCTTGAAGGCATAGGAAGTGAAGTAATTCGTGCTCTCCCCTATCAAGGCACCGGCTACGAGGCCGGCAAACATCGCCCAGAAGAGACCCAGACTGGCATCGAGGAAATAAATAACCAGAAAGCCGAATATTGCCGCCAGTATTGTGGCCCCGAGTGTGCCGCGGCGTAAAGCGCCCAGGAGGGCACTCATTTCCAGCTTTTCCCCGATTCTGACCAGGAAACAGCCAATCACGGAAGCAATGATGCCTCCGGCCATGATCAACATAGGCAGCCACCAGGCATGTCGTAGAGCATCCTCCACCGCAAGTGTAGGAAAAAGCATTCCTGTCAGCCACGGTGCTACTATGACGCCGACCGTTGTCAGCGTCATGGTGGCGATAACGGTTTGCACATAGGACTCAAACAGGTCACCACCCATGCCGCATACATCGCCGACATTGTCGCCCACGTTATCCGCTATGACTGCGGCATTCCTGGGGTCATCCTCCGGTATCCCCGCCTCCACCTTCCCCACCAGGTCAGAGCCGGCATCCGCTCCTTTAGTGAAAATCCCACCCCCGACCCTGGCAAAAAGAGCTACCAGTGAAGCACCCGTGCCGTAAGCGGGAATGATAAACAGGAACCGGAAATCAGGAAGGTCATGCCAGGCAAAATAGAGAATAGATAACCCTATCAGGCCGATGCTCACCACCGTCAGTCCCATAACTGCCCCGCCCCGGAAAGCGACTCTCAGCCCCTGGTTCACGCCCTTCTGTGCCGCAGCGCAAGTCCGGCCATTGGACCGCAGCGCCATGTTCATGCCGGCGTACCCGGCACCCATTGAACATACGGCGCCGAAGATAAAAGCCACAGCTACTCTCCACCCTAAATCCGGGACAATTGCCAGGACAATGGCTATTACGGCTACCACAATGGCCAGTGTGCGATATTCCCTGTGAATGAAAGCAAGCCCCCCTTCTTTGATGGCGCCGGAAATCTCCCTGACCCGTTCTGAGCCCTGGTCTTGCCGCAGAACATAGCGCACAAAGTATGCCACCACAGCCGCCCCGATGAGTCCCACGATTACACATATCCAGACTAAGTCCATAGCTCTACCTCCTATACGGACATAAAACTAGGGCACCCAAGCCAACCCCAAGTGCCCCCACTTTCATTTGTTAGAGCATGCATATCCAGAAGCGTAGTGTAATAAAGAAAAGCTCTCTTTGTCAATGACTGATGACATAGCGCCTTGTTTACCAACCACAATATTTGGGGTAAAATAGGTTTGGTTTTGCGGGAGTAACTCAGTGGTAGAGTTCCTGCCTTCCAAGCAGGGTGTCGCGGGTTCGAGTCCCGTCTCCCGCTCCACAAAAGCTTGGTTGCCATGAAAAATGAAACCTTTCATGGCCAAAAGAATGGGCTCGTAGCTCAGTGGCAGAGCGGCCGGCTCATAACCGGTTGGTCGCAGGTTCGAATCCTGCCGAGCCCACCGCGCAGCATACCGGCACGAATGCAGTCTGTCTCACAAGCTTGTGCGTTAGCCTTTGCTCTGTTTTGCGGCCACCAGTACGCAAAGAAGCTCCATGCCGCGGACCTTTCACGCTGAAAAGAACAGACGCGTTCAGAATGGAGTGTTGACAATAATCTGGGCTAGTGTATAATTTAAGGTACATAGTAATCCGATGTATCGAGAACTGGTCAAATGCCGGACAGAACTGTAAACTACGAAGACCTGGTTCATGGTTTCGAATTCCCACCAAGCGCCTATGAACTGGGCGCTTCGTTCGTTTCCAAATACCTGGAAGCAGTGGATAGTGCGGGCGACGGATTTGTTCCTCCCCTGGCCATTACGGCATGTGCCATCGCAGCTACGACAGGGGCTCTTTCGTTGCCACCCGACACCGTCGCTATACATGCTTCACAGGAGTTGGAGTTTTTCAAGCTCGTGCCGATCGGCACCACCATAGAGTGTCACACTAGAGTGGCACAAAAGATAACTCGAGGCAAAATGAGCATAGCAATCCTGGAACTGGAGGTTCTTGACCAGGACAAAGAAAGGGTGCAATCAGGAAAGGCAACTATAGCATTTCCGGCGTAGCAAGGAGACGATGACGGCAATTGAAGAAAGAAAGGCTCTCGATCCGGTAGTAAAGCATATCACCCAGGAGAAAATCAACCTCTATGCTGAGGCATCGGGTGATTTTAATCCCATCCACGTGGACGAGTCTTTCGCTGCCAGGACTCCTCTTGGCGGCACTATTGCCCATGGTATGCTTAACCTGGCTTACGTATCGGAGATGATGACTTCGGCGTTCGGCCGAGACTGGCTGTCCGGGGGTAAGCTTCGAGCAAGGTTCAAGGAATCAGCACGTCCCGGGGATACGCTCACTATCAACGGCACAATTAATTCCATTGAACACAAAGATGGTGTATCATATGCAAATTGCAGTTTTGAGTGCCGTAATCAAAAGGGCGAAATAGTAGTCACAGGGGAGACAGCAGCAAAGTTCGCAAGTGATAAGAAATAGGAATATAGTCAAAAACGGCAGAGTAAGGGTGGCAGTCGATGCCATGGGTGGTGATTATGCCCCTGAGGAGATAGTTAAGGGGGCGGTGCTCGCCGCTCAAAAAGGCGATGTAGAAATCCTCCTGGTTGGCGCCACAGACATTCTGGAGAACGAACTGGCCAAATACAGGTCTGGCAACAATTCGTCTATCCATGTAGCTGGAGCCAGGGAGGTTATCAGGGAAAATGAGTCGCCTGTTGCAGTAATCCGTCACAAGCCCGATTGCTCCGTAGCCGTCGCAGCAAAGATGGTAAAATCAGGCGAAGCAGATGCCCTGGTTAGCGCCGGATCCAGTGCCGCCGCTGCCATAAGTGCCATTCAATACATGGGCACGTTGGACGGCATATATCGCCCGGCAATTGTTGGCTCTCTCGGTACCTTTGCACCGAATATTGTGATGGTAGACCTCGGAGCCAACGTTGATTGTAAGCCGCACCAGTTTCTGGACTTTGCCATCGTCGGCTCGCTTTACGCTCGCAAGTTCCTTAACATTGCTGACCCTAAGATAGCTTTGCTGAGCACTGGCAGTGAAGAGGGCAAAGGTAATTCAACAGTGCGTGAAGCTTATCTTCTGCTCAAAGATAGCGGCCTGAACTTCATTGGCAATATAGAGGGCAACGATATACTCAGCGGGAAGGCCAATGTCATCGTCTGTGATGGATATGTGGGCAATGTACTTCTGAAGTTATATGAGAGCATAGCAGGCTATGCCAGGGATTGGACAACACGAAGGTTGAGAAGGTACCCACCTTTAAATGTCTTAGCCAAGCTATTGTTTGACAAAATGTTCCCGGCAAATGAGATATCCGGGACAACTGAGAAAAACGGTGGCGGTATCTTGTGGGGCATTGATGGAGTTGTCAGGATAGCGCACGGGGCTAGCCGAGCACCCCATATAGCTAATGCCATAGAAAGTGCCAAAAAAGCGGTAGAAACCGACATCATCGAAAGCTTGAAGTCGGAATTAGCAAAATTTAACCAAGGGGGTAAATTATGACTGTTGAAGAGCAGGTAAGAGAAATCGTGGCCACGATTACACGTGTCGACCCGACCATTATCACCCGGGAAAGCACATTCAAAGACATCAAAGCAGACTCACTGGATATAGTGCAGGCGTTGGTGGCTGTGGAAGAGCGCTTTGAGATCGAAATTCCTGACGAAGACGCCCAGAAGTTTCAGAACTTCGGCGATTTTGTCTCCTACGTGGAAAGCAGAGTAGGACAAAAGGAGATGGTGTAAACATGTCCCTTGAAGGGAAGCTGGCTTTAGTCACCGGCGGCGGGCGAGACATTGGTAAGGCGATTGCTCTAAAACTTGCTTCCCATGGTGCCGATATCGTCGTCAATTTTTTTCGCCATCGCGATGCCGCACAACAAACAGCTAAGGATATTGAGGCCCTGGGGGTGAAAGCTGAAATTATCCGAGCTAATGTGGGGGATCCCGCAAAAATCGATGAAATGTTCGACACGATTGGCAGTAAATTTGGACGCCTGGACATTCTTGTCAATAATGCTGCTTCAGGCGTAGGCCGCCCGATAATGGACCTGGACGTTAAGGCCTGGGAATGGACCATGGACATTAACGCCAGAGCTTTCTTACTCTGTACCCAGAGGGCGGTCAAACTAATGAATGGGAGAGGCGGTAAGGTGGTCAGCATCTCTAGCCTGGGCTCGCAATTTGTTCTGCCCAACTATACCATTGTTGGAGTCTCCAAAGCTGCCCTGGAAGCCTTGACTCGTTACCTGGCAATAGAGCTGGCACCCCAGGGTATTTGTGTTAATACTGTGGCTGCTTCTGCTGTGGAGACAGAAGCTCTCAAGTTCTATTTCAAAGAGGGACTGGTTAAGGAGAGTCAACAAACAACGCCAGCGGGAAGAATGGTGACTCCCGAAGATGTTGCTAATATAGTAGCCTTCTTGTGCAGTGAAGAGGCCTTTATGATAAGAGGACAAACCATCATTGTGGATGGGGGCACCTGTGTAGGGCCCTTCACCCTTGCTGGCAAAGGAGATTCATGAACATGGCTGGAGTTCCTAAGAACTCAAACAATTCTAATTCCTGGGGCACGATAGATATACCGAGGGTTGTAGTTACCGGCATGGGCACTATTAATCCTTTGGGCTTGAATGTGGAGGAGTTCTGGCAGGGATTAGCCGCCGGAAAGCCGGCCTTCACTCCTATTACGCGCTTTGATGCCAGCAACTTTCGGGTGAAGGTGAATGCCGAGGTGAAGGGCTTTGATCCCACGAAGCACATGGACTTGAAGGTGGTTGACCGGACTTCCAGAACTATTCAGTTTGCCATTGCCGCTGCCAAAGAAGCAGTACAGTCAGCTAGCCTGGATATGGCTCAGGAGAATCCAGAGCGAGTGGGCGTTGCTATTTCTACCATGACAGAGCAGGGCTACGTTGTTAGGGGATGGGAACTGTACCAAAGAATTGGTCCCAGGAGAGCCGACCCGCTCTTCATCACCAAGTCAACTCCCAGCGCAGCATCCATGCAGATAGGAATGATGCTAGGAGCGAAAGGTCCTAACAGCGCTGTGAATAGCCTTTGTGCCAGTGGCGCTGACGCCATAGGGGCAGCGACCAATTTCATTCGCTTAGGATACGCTGATGTGATGGTGGCCGGAGCTGCCGACGCTAGCCTGGAGCCAGTTAGCCTGGCTGGATTAGATGTAATGGGAGCCCTTTCCCGGGAACCCGACCCGTCCAAAGCCTGTCGCCCCTTTGACCTCAATCGCAATGGTTTCGTCTATGGTGAGGGCACCGGTTTACTTGTTCTGGAGAGCTATGAACATGCCAGGAGGCGGGGCGCATACATCCTGGCTGAAATCGCTGGCGTGGGCTGGTCGTTTGACGCCCACGATTCCACCGCGCCGGCCCCTGATTCAGAGGCTTATGCCATGCGCACTGCTCTGCAAAATGCCAGGGTGAGGGTTGAGGAGGTTGACTATATCAATGCTCACGGCACCAGCACCAAGCTGAATGATGCCTGTGAGACCAAGGCCATAAAAATGGTCTTCGGAGAACACGCTTACAAAATCCCCATAAGCTCTACCAAGTCCATGATCGGGCATCTCGTTACTGCCGCCGGCGTTGCTGAGACCATTGCCTGTCTGTTGGTCATGAACAAAGGGGTCATACACCCAACCATAAATTACCAGACACCTGACCCTGATTGTGACCTGGACTACGTCCCCAATGTAGCCCGCCCGACTCAAGTCAACGTATGTATGACGAATAGCTTTGGCCTGGGTGGCGAAAACTGCTGCCTGGTACTCAGGCGTGTCAATTCAAGCCACTAATGGAATTAGAAGGAAAGGTATCTCTGGTAACTGGCGCCTCCCGCGGCATAGGCAGAGCCATTGCCTTCAAGCTTGCCAGTCTTGGTTCCAAAGTGGCAGTTAACTATGTGGCGATTGAAGCCGCCAATAAGGCTGATGCCGATGAAGTAGTGGAGAGCATAATCCGCACAGGTGGGGAGGCTGCGGCCGTTGAAGCTGATGTCCGGGATAGTGAGGCGGTCAAGGCCATGGTGGACCAGGTGACTGATAAATGGGGCAGGGTCGATATTCTGGTGAACAATGCCGGCATTAACAGGGATACCCTTCTCCTGAGGATGTCCGACGATGCCTGGGATGCCGTAATCGAAACCAATCTGCGTGGAGCTTACCTGTGCACTAAGTTTGCCGTCAAGCACATGATGAGGCAGCAATGGGGACGCGTCGTAAGCATCTCCTCTGTCGTCGGTAGAGTAGGAAATGCAGGACAAAGCAACTATGCCGCTTCTAAAGGGGGGATTATTGCTTTCACCAAGAGCATAGCCCGGGAGATGGGTTCCCGTAACATAACTGTCAATGCCGTGGCCCCGGGTTTTATTGTTACCGAAATGACGGACAGGTTGCCTCCAGAAAGAAAAGAGAGCATACTGGCTATGATTCCCTTGCAGCGCTTAGGTCAGCCCGAGGATGTGGCTGAACTGGTAGCTTTTCTGGCCAGTGAAAGAGCCGGCTATATCACGGGACAAGCTATCACCATAGATGGCGGAGCATTTCCCTAATCGGTTGTCGTGGCTATAGGCATACAGCCCTTCATTTTAACTCTCTTTTCAATTTCCCATCACTTCGGCAAACTCTTGACTGTATCTCCTTTCCTGCTTGGAAAGAAAATCTTGCCACTGAGGAAGCTCTTTTATCGCCTCATCCACGGTCAGTTGAACGAGCACGGTGCTTTGTCCTTGATGGCTTGCCTTCTTTTTTTAACCTCTTCCACAGGCCTTCAGAGTCAACCTTTCCTTGATAGAACTCCGAGAGCAGAGAATGCACCTTCTCAGAATCTATCATCTTCTCTTTCTCTTCCTGGGTCAAGTGGCCAATTCTGGCCAACCTTCCTCTGGCCAGTGGCGGAAGGTCTTTCTCCCAATTTGTCATTGCCTACCCCCTTCCGTTTTCCAAGCTGTTTGGTAAAATACCCATAAACGATTCTACCCCTGGCAAGAAAAGGGACGGCATATATAGTATAGTATATAATAAAGACGCATTTGGGGAGAGTGATGGGAATCAGACTTCATCAGGAGCCACAGCTTGAGAACCCGATATTGATAGCGAGTTGGCCGGGAATAGGAAATATCGGCATAATCGCTGTTGACACTTTGAGAGGGATATTGGGAGCAGAGGAGTTCGGAGAAATTGAGCCCTGGGATTTCTTCTATCCCAAACGGGTCGTGATTCGCAAGGGGGTGTTAGAAAGCCTGGATTTCCCCGCTAATAAGTTCTATTTCAAAACAATGCCGGGGAATGACTTGATATTCTTTGTTGGCGAAGAACAGCCTGCCGAAGGAGGTAGGGCCTATGCCGAGGGGAAGAAGGCCTATCACATGGCTAACCTTGTCCTTGATATAGCCGAGAAATTCAAATGTGGCAGAATTTATACGTCAGGAGCAGCCGTGGCTTTGACCCACCATACAATGAAGCCGAGAGTTTGGGCCGTGCCCAATAGCGAAAGTTTAATCCGGGAAATAGAAGAATACGACAACACCGTACTCATGTCCGACGTCGAAGGAAGAGGTGGACAGGGAAACATCACCGGCCTGAACGGTCTTCTACTGGGTGTGGCCAGGAAGAGGGGTTTTGAGGCTGTTTGCTTGATGGGCGAGATACCGGTATATCTTCAAGGATTGCCGCTGTCCTACCCCAAAGCCTCAAAGTCGGTACTGGAGGTTCTCAGCCATAGTCTCAAAATCGAGGTCAACCTGGACAAACTGGATCAACTGGACCAAAAAGTAGCACGAGGAATCGAAGAATTCTATCAACAAATCCCTTCAGAAATAAGGGGGCAGCTGGACAGGCTGAAACATGTGACCTACGCCGAACCAACTCAGCCGGGACCAATCACTGAAGAAGAAGAGAAAAGGATCATGGAGGATGTTGAGAAGTTCTTCAAGAAGCGAGGTGGCGGAGATTGAGTCAGGGACACCCTGTAAAGGTCTATAAAGAACCAGGACTCGGCCCATCCTCATTAGTGCTGGGTTGGAGGGAAGACGCGGGAAATCTGGGAGGAAAAGTCGCTGACTACTTAAATCGTAAGCTAAAAGGGCAGGAGTTTGCCGAGGTTGATGCGCAGTACTTTTTCCCCCTGGGTGGAGTTGCCATAAAAGGTGATGTGGCCCGATTTCCCGAAAGCAAGTTCTATGCCTGCCCGGAACATGAACTGGTAATCTTCCAGAGTGACTCTCCCGGAGCCGAATGGTACAAATTTCTGAACTCGGTTCTGGATGTGGCTGAGCATAATTGTCAGGTGAGAGAGCTATATACCATCGGGGCCATGGTTGGCTTCAGCGCTCACACTACTCCCCGCCAGTTGTTTTCCGTAGCTAACTCACGGGAAACTAAAGAGGCCTTGAGCCAATATGACCTGGTCACAGACATGAATTATCAAACCCCGCCGGGCGAAAGGCCAACCTTGAACTCCTTTCTCTTGTGGATAGCTAAAGCGAGGAATATTCCCGGGGCAAGCCTGTGGGTGCCGATACCTTTTTACCTTACAACAGTCGAGGATGCCCAGGCTCAAAAGAAAGTGTTGAGCTTCTTAAATGAAAGATTGGACCTGAAAATTGACTTCGCCGACCTGGACCAGGAGATTCGAGAGCAAAGTGAAAAACTGGCCCAGACAAGGTCTCGCTTTCCCGAAATCGACGATTATATTAACAGGTTGGAAAGCAACCTTATGCTATCTGAGGAAGAGAATGGGGAGCTGATCAAGAGAATTGAGGACGCTCTGAGGGAGAGAGGCTGAACCTTAATTAGACGAAAGGGTTTTATCAAGATGCTAGCCAAGGTAAAAAGTGCTGCTGTGGTCGGGCTGGAGGGTGCCGTAGTGGAAGTCGAGGTGGATATATCGCCAGGCTTGCCTTCTTTCACCATCGTTGGACTGCCGGACAAGGCAGTCCAAGAAGCAAGAGAAAGAGTAAGGTCAGCAATAAGAAATTCCCACTACAAGTTCCCTAACAGACGGATTACCGTCAACCTGGCTCCGGCAGACCTGAAGAAGGAAGGCCCTGCTTACGACTTATCCATAGCCATAGGGATACTGATTAGCTCAGAGCAGCTAAACGCTGACCTCTCTCGCAGTATCTTTCTAGGGGAACTCTCTTTGGACGGCAAGCTGCGCCATACCCACGGGGTATTGCCTATGGTAGCTTTAGCCAAAGTCAAAGGTCTGTCTACGGTGTTCGTGCCCTGGGATGATGCCAAAGAGGCTTCCTTAATAGATGATGTACATATATTCCCTGCCGAATCATTGGCCCAACTGGTTGCTCACCTTCAAGGCGGAGCCAGCATCCCTGAGTACCAGGACAAGGTAGATTGGGAGCAGGAATTCCGCCCCAGTTATGACTTCGACCTCCTCTATATCAAGGGCCAAGAGCATGCCAAGAGGGCTTTGGAGATAGCGGCATCCGGAAGACACAACATCCTCATGTGTGGCCCACCGGGGAGCGGCAAGACCATGCTGGCTCGCTCCTTGCCATCGATACTGCCCCTGTTGACCATGGAGGAAGCTATAGAGGTCACCAAGATTTACAGCGTCAGCGGATTGTTGCCGCAAGACACTCCTATTATTGTAAAGCGTCCTTTCCGCTCGCCTCACTACACCATTTCTCATGCCGGCCTGGTGGGAGGGGGGCAGTGGCCGCGACCCGGGGAGATAAGCCTGGGGCACCATGGGGTGCTCTTTCTGGATGAATTTCCTGAGTTTGGGCACGTCACACTGGAATCGCTGCGCCAGCCAATGGAGGACAGAACAGTTACCGTCAGTCGAGTCCACGGCAGCGTTACATTCCCTGCCAGCTTCATGATGGTGGCAGCTATGAACCCCTGCCCCTGTGGTTATTATGGTGACCCGTTTAAGGAATGCAAATGCTCGGCCGCGGAAATCTCTCGCTATCATAAGAGAATAAGCGGACCATTACTGGACCGCATTGACATCTTTGTTGATGTTCCCCATATTGATTATGAAAAGCTCACTGACGATAAGCCCGTGGAAGGTGCGGATAAGGTCAGGGCCAGAGTCAGGGCAGCACATGAAATACAGGTTGAGCGTTTTCGGGGAACGAAGCTGAAGTGCAATGCCGATATGACACCCAAGGAGGTGAAGGAATTCTGCACGGTGGAACCGGCAGGCCAGAGTCTGCTTCGCGCCGCCATGAAGCAGCTTCATCTTACCGGCCGTGCCTTTCACCGCATCCTCAAGCTTTCCCGCACCATCGCCGACCTGGACAACAGCGACATCATCAAGACACACCATATGGCCGAAGCCCTGCAGTACCGGCACAAGGAAATAATTTGAGCACAAGACCTGCCCGGTACACACGTCAGGCAAGGGGTACAACGCGGCAGCCCTAGGTCTTGAGGCATCAAGGAATCCTTTCCTTCACGAGGATACTTTTAGTATCATTGTCGCTGAGAATGTATTTCCAAGGAGGCGAGGGCAATGAAGCATGACAGAAGGATATCCCGGAGCGGGGTAAGTAAGAAGCTGAGAACGCAGTTCATCGCGGGGGTTCTCGTTATTGTGCCGATTGCTGCCGCCGTATTGATACTGCGCTGGCTTTTTCTATATATCGATGGCATTCTGCAGCCTGTAGCCGAGTCGCTATTTGGTCGCGCGATTCCTGGCCTGGGCTTCGCTTTTACATTAGTATTGATCTACGTGACCGGAGTTATAGCGACCAGCGTTGTTGGAAAGAGACTGGTTAGTTATGTAGAGTCTTTACTGGCAAAAGTGCCATTGTTTAGATATCTATATACCAGTATCAAGCAAATCATGGTGAGCTTCACCACTCCCGGTGAAACTAGATTCCTCCAGGTGGTGCTAGTAGAATTCCCCAAGAAGGGTATGCGAGTTATAGGGTTTGTAACGAGTGAGTCGCGCACCGAGTCCGGTGAAAAGCTGCTCAACGTGTTTATACCGACGTCTCCCAATCCAACATCTGGCTATCTGGAGATAGTAAAGGAGAGCGACGTTATTCGAACCAATATATCAATTGATGATGCGCTCAAAATGGTCTTGTCCGTTGGCAAGGTATCACTGAAAGAGGTCACTGATAGACTGGGTGAGGAGACGCCTACTACGCAGTGAGCCAAAGAACTCCCCCTATGATCAGCAGCAAAATACCGATGATAAGGGAAATCCTGCCTCCTATCTGCCAGGCGTGCAGCCAGGGACGGTCTGGATCATGAGTTAGAGACTCTTTAATATCCCTTCGAGTTAGCAGAATAGAATTGTAGTATCTTTGCTTCTCCTTCTTGTTCCAGACCACAAAAATAATGCCCAGAAGGACGAAGAATCCTCCCATCCCCAGTATAGCCTGGTAAGTGACCGACGTCATGTTACTACCCCCTCCTCGGAAGTTCGGAGGATTCTAAGACGACCTTACTTAATCTCTACAGTGGCTCCAGCGGCTTCCAATTTCTGCTTTATCGTTTCGGCTTGTTCCTTGGGAACGCCCTCTTTGACTAACTGCGGGGCAGCTTCTACCAAGTCCTTCGCTTGCTTCAGTCCGAGAGTAGTTACCTCACGCACTGCCTTAATAACTTCGATTTTCTTCTCGCCAAAGTTCTTCAAGGTGACGCTGAACTCCGTCTGTTCTTCCCCCGCGGGAGCTTCCGCCGACTCGCCAGGACCAGCCGCAGCCGCCGGCGCCGCTGCCGCTACAGGAGCAGCACTGACCCCGAATTCATTCTCCAGGGTCTTGACCAGATCAGCCAGGTCCAATACTGTCATATTCTTGATGGCAGCGATGATTTCCTCCTTGGTCAAACTCTTGGCCTCTTTCTTTGTCTGTGAAGCTCCCTTCGCCTCCCCTTCTTTAACTTCTTTCTTTGCCCTTGAAGCCTTCTTTACCCCTGTTTGCTTAACTTCCTTCTCTGATTCCTCTGGTGGCATGATTTCCTCCTTTGTTATTGGTTAGTAGCTTGAGCTCTGTTTTGCAACACGCATAATAGCCCCTGTAAGGGAGAACTAAGAGCATTATGTAAGCCTTGTACAGGGGCCTGTAATTGCCCGATCAGTCTGGAGATGAGCACGTCTCTTGCCGGCAAATTGGCCAGGCTTACCACTTCATCCGGAAGTAGAACGCGGTCTCCCAACAGCCCTCCTCTAATTTGTAAAGGCGATACCGCGGATTTGATATACTGGTTAAGGACTCTGGCTGTATTAGCTACGTCATCGTAGCCGAAGGCCAGGGCCACAGGGCCTTCGATTATGTTCATCAGTTGCGGCTTACCTGCCTGGTCAGCGGCACGATAGACCAGAGTGTTCTTGACCACCTGGTACTCGATATCTGCTTTTGCTAGAGTACTGCGCAACTCGGTCATTTGTTTAGCAAGCAGACCCTGGTAGTTAGTAGCGATGATGATAGCGCTTCGCGACAGATTGTCGGCCAGGTCGCTTACTATCTGCATCTTCTTTTCTCTTAACATATTTGCCCTCTCTTTAAATGCCTTCCTGTCACGGGAGAGGAAGTCTATAACAAAAAAATTCCTGTGCCAGCTGACACAGGTTCGGCTCAAGCCTCGGCAGGCGACTCATTTAAACCCTCAGGGTACCTGCTGTCACTGGCGCCCAAGCATTGTAACACAAAGAATCAATTATTCAAAGAATACATCCAGGCAAGTAGGCAGACCTCCATAATAGCCGTTAACCTCCTGGTATCCAATACCGAAAAGGCAGACGAAATAGCCTTCAATCACGGGCGCCGGGCCAGGTAGAGGTCCGCTTGATGGCATTGCCGATATTACACCACACCCTACAGCTTATACATACCTGTTTTCGGAGTAAGCTCCCACATATCACGATAGTAGAGGGCATGAGCAGGGCAGGCACTGACACAGGCAGGCTGCTTTCCATGATCAAGCCCCTCCACGCACGTACCGCAATTCAAGCAACGTCTGGCTTCAGCCATGGCCACCTTTTCATCCAGAACGGCTACGATGCCCTGCTTGCTGCTTTTCGCCAGGGGCGGGCCGTTGATCAGTCTGAAGCTTATTGTCCTGTCCTCCTTCATGTCTGCACCGCTGAGATAACGGTCAATGGAAATAGCTGCTTCCCCGCCTGCACCAACGGCACCGATGATATCACTGGGGCCGGATACCACATCTCCTCCAGCAAATACACCTTCAATGTTCGTCTGCAAAGTAATCGGGTCCACAGCAAGAGTCCCCCGGTTCGTATAGGCCAGACCTTCAGACAGCGTGGCCTTGTCCAGTGCCTGACCAATAGCTATGATCACATTGTCAACATCTATGGTGAATTCCGAGCCTTCGACGGGCACAGGGCGCCGGCGACCGCTGTCATCAGCAGCACCCATCTCCATACGAATACATGCAATTCCTTTCACACCCTTCTCATCAGATAGTACTCTGACCGGTGTCGCCAGGAACTGAACCTTAACTCCTTCACGTTCCATGTCTTCAACTTCACTGGGGGTAGCCGGCATCTCAGCGCGGGTCCGGCGGTAAACAAGCATTACCTCTTCAACACCAAGACGGTGGGCTACTCGAGCTGCGTCGACTGCTGCATTGCCACCGCCAATAACTGCTACTCTGCTTCCCAAGGCGACCTTGACTCCGGAGTTGACTTGCCTCAGGAAGTCAAGAGCGTACAACACTCCCGGGCTATCCTCACCAGGAATGTCCATTCTTTGACTGGTACCGGCACCTATGCCCAGAAAAATGGCTTTATACCCTTGATCGAAGATTTCATTGAGACTTTTCACCGGGGTGTTTACCTTGACCTCCACCCCCAGCTCTTCAATGTAGCTTATTTCGTTGTCCACTATGTTCCCGGGCAATCTGAACTCGGGGATACTCCAGCGCATGAGCCCACCAGCACCCGAGTCAGCCTCGAACACGGTAACCGGGTAACCCTGTCTTACCAGGTCATAAGCACAGGAAAGCCCTGCCGGCCCTGCCCCAATTATAGCCACCTTATCGTTCTTCGTCTTTTCCAACGGCGTTGCCTTTTTCCGACCTGCTTTCGTCTCACAGTCGGCCAGAAACGCTTTTATGGAACGGATAGCCACTGGCATATCGATATGACCACGTTCACACTCTCCCTCACATGGTCGGGTGCAGACATAACCAAGGACTCCAGCAAAAGGCGTGGTTTCCCTTACTACTTCCAGTGCTTCCTCGAACCTGCCAACTGCGGCAAGCTGCACATACCTCCAGACGTCTAGCCCACCCGGACAGGCAGCAGTACATGGCGGGGTAGCCGCGCGATGGCACTCCGTAACCAGGTAAGTAAACCACAATCTATCACCCGTCTCCCTTATATCTGGAAAGACCCTTATCCACCTTGGTCCTAACGGAAAATTGTGCTCCTGTTTGCAGGCGACTTCACAGGCGAAGCAACCCATACAATTCTCAGCATAGGTTACACGTTTGTATTCTCTGATCATTATCTTGCCTCCTCTTGCTTCACAGGATATATTTTGCACATCAAGGTCCTCAGGTTGCTGGCACCGAAAGCTATATCAAGGGTCTTGGGATCATTATCGGTCAGGATATTGCTGTTGGACTGCTCCCAGCCGTGGTCCGCTGTCTTTATTTCGGGGAACCACCACCCGTGCTGGATGCATACCACCTGAGGGTTAATTCCGGGTGTAATATTGACCCGCTGTTTGATTCTTCCCCTGGGGCTTTCGATATACACCCAATCACCCTCCTTGATGCCATGTTTTTTCGCTGTATTGGGATGCATTTCAATAATGGGGTCAGGATGACACTCACGAAGCCAGGGAATCATGCGGTGCTCAGAATGGAAGAAGACAGGTGACCTGACACCAGTTATCAGGATATACGGATAGTCCTTGGCCACCTTCGGATTGCTTACCGGGCTCTCCGGCACTTCCTTGTATGTCGGTAGCGGGTCGTAGCCCCACTTCTCAAAGGTAGTGCAGTAAAGCTCAACCTTGCCGGTGGGAGTGGAGAAACCCTTATCCAGGTACTTTCTATATTTCACCTCTCCTCTCAGGTAGGGTTTGTCCCTGACATCGGCCCAGGTAAGTCCACCGGGAGCTAATATCTGGTCGAGGTCACCTATGTAGTTCTCAGACCACTGTTTCTGTCCCATCCTTCTCCCCAGTTCGTTCCATATCTCAAAATCGGACTTGCATTCGCCAATCTGCACGATCTTTCGCCTGGGGAACAGGTATCCATGACGGAAGAAGAATCCACCCGTGTAGTCCGCCTCCAGCCAGGTAGCCGCCGGCAAAAAGATATCCGCCAGTTCCGCAGTCGGCGTGAGGAAGAAATCAGCCACCGACAGGAATTGGACCTGGCTCAATGCCTTATAGACCATCCTGGCATTAGGCCGGGTGACAACCGGGTTAGAAGCCTGCAGAAGAATCGCCCTGACGGGGTAAGGTTTCCCGGTAAGAACGGCATTATAAACATAGTTCTCCGGCACCAACCCTATCATGTGACAGAGCTTATGAGCCTCACCCGCCACATACTTGGCGCTCTGCTCTGGAGAGAGCTCTTTGTGAAAGGTAAACTGGCTTATCGTTTGCCCCTTGGGCGGCACGAAGAAGGCACTTCCACCTTTCACGTCCAGGTTACCGGTGATTGCCACCAGGTCAATCAGAAGACGGTCATTGTCAATGCAGTTGATGGTCTGCTCAATAGATATTCCCCACTGAATGCTGGCCGGCCTCGTCTTGGCGAATAGCCTCGCCGCTTCTCTTATCTTCTCGGCCGGCACCCAGGTAATCTCCGCCACCTTCTCCACAGGATATTCCTTAACCCTCTCCACAAACTGGTCCCAGCCGTGGCAATACTTCTCCACGAACTCCTTATCGTACAGCTCTTCACTGATTATTACATTCAGCATGCCGAAGGCCAGAGCACCGTCTGTTCCCGGCCTGAGCTGGAGCCAGACATCCGCCCGGCTCGACAGGTAGGTCAATCTGGGATCAACCACTATCAGCTTCGCCCCTTGTGCCAATACCCGGCACAGATTCTCGCCGGTATACTCATCGGGATTAGTCCAGAGCACGTTGTTTCCCCACACCACCACACACTTGGGATCACCATCATAATCGCTTATGGGAAGATTACCGCAGGTGACTATACTGGCACCAACTCTGGTCAGGTAGCAGAAATGCCCGGCAGCCATAACATTGGGCGTACCCAGCAGATTGCCAAACCGTGCCAGGAAGGACTCGCCTTCCCTCGAGGTGCCCTGTGCCAGTACTATGGATTCTGCACCATTCTCTTCTATTACCTGTTTAAGTTTAGCGACAATGGTCTCGAAAGCTTCATCCCACGAAATTCTCTCCCACCTCCCTTCTCCTTTCTTGCCAACTCGCTTGAGCGGATACTTGACCCTGTCCGGATGATACACGAGTTGGTGGAAAGCGAGACCCTTGCTGCACATGCTGCCGTGGTTGGTCGGAAAGTCAGGGTCACCTTCAATCTTAGTAATGATGCCGTCTCTCACGTGAACGAGAACACCGCACCCACCATGACAGCCTCGACAGTTGGACTTGATTACTTCTTCTCTAACTGGTACACCCATATTGCCTCCTTAGTTGGTTATTGGTAGCATATCGAAGAGCTGACATTGCTCCGGGATTTTCTCTGACAGGCAAGAACCACGGGGCTAAATCATAGCTTGTCTTCAAGGAGATGTCAATACGCGCATATTACCAAAGATGGGCCGTGCCTGCGGGGCTATCCACCATAGCGCCCGATATGGCTCATCCTTTCCAGTACTTTGCCCTCAACTCCTTCTTCAGAATCTTACCAGCAACGTTCTTGGGCAGAGAGTCCGTAAAATCAACGCTCTTTGGTACCTTATAACCCGCTATGTGCTTTTTGCAGAAGGCGACAAGCTCATCAGCGGTGGTGCTTGCTCCCTTCTTTGTGGCAACCACAGCGTGCACCTTTTCTACCCAGTACGGGTCAGGGATACCGATGACAGCCGCCTCCAGGACCGCGGGATGGCGGTAGAGAATCTCTTCCACCTCCCTGGGATAGACATTTTCCCCACCAGAAATAATCATGTCCTTCTTCCGGTCCGCAATGTAGATATAACCCTCCTCATCGTAGTAGCCCATATCCCCGGTATGAAGCCACCCATTAACGATGGTTTCCCTGGTTTCCTCCGGCCTGTGCCAGTATTCAGCCATGATGTGCTTACTCCGTACTGTTATCTCGCCCACTTCACCAAGCCCGACATCGTCGCCTTTGTCATCCACAATTCTGACCTGCACCCCGATATCCGGCCTGCCCGTCGACGTGAGTTTTCTCTGTTCCTTCTGAGGTCTATCCAGGACATTATGGTCCTCTTTTGACAGATGAGAGATGGCCGGACCACTTTCAGTCTGCCCGTACCCCTGGGCAATAATGGGACCAAAAACCTTTATCCCTTTCTTCAGTACCTCCAAAGGCATGGGTGAGCCTCCATACCAGAGGAGATCCATGGAACTGATGTCATACTCGTTGACGTCAGGCAGGTTAAGCATCGCCACCAGGTGGGTTGGCACGCAGTCCATATGGGTGGCCCGCTCATCCTGGATAAGTTGTAGCGTGGCCGCGGCGTCAAAAAATTTCAGGATTACATTGCATCCCCCGATGTACAGGGTGCTCCGGAAATGGGTATTCCCAGCCATATGGAACAGAGGCGTTATCTGAATGCGTTTATGCCCGGGTTGCAGACCCATATCTATAGCCAGAGTCCTGGAGTCTTCCATCAAGCGACGGTGAGTATACAGGGCACCACGGGGCACACCGGTAGTGCCGCTGGTATAAATGATGGCCACCGGGTCGTCCTCGTCTACCTGCACATCAGGCTCTTCCCGGGAATAGCTAGCCAGCAGGTCACGGTGCCACAACATATCGGGAGCCGAGGCCTCAAGAGAAATGAAGTTCTTGATCTTGGGCAGGCGCGGTCGCAGTTGATTGGCCATCTCCATTAACTCCGGCCCCACGAAGAGGCTGTTGGCTTCCGAATAATTGATTACGTACTCAAGCTCATTTTCTCTCAACCTGGGGTTAAAGGGCGACGCAATGAACCCTCCCTTCATCGTTGCCCCGTAGACATCCAGATACTCAAGGCAATTCCAGGATAAGATGCCAGTTACATCTCCCTTCTTAACGCCCATTGACTGCAAGGCATGTACTAAACTGTTTGCTCTGGCATTGAACTCGGAAAAGGTTATCCTCTCGGGCCCGTACACGAAAGCTTCCCGGTCTGGCTGTAGGAGGGCATGTCTATGTATAATATGGGCGAAGGTCCCAATCTCATATCGACTTAGCTCGCTCAATATATTCTTCGTTGACATCTTCTCCTTCCTGTAACCTACTTCTTCTTACTGTTTTTACTTCTTCTGGCGCTGCCGATAAGCTTCGATATAGCGTCGGGCATACTTATCGCGACCAAGGACGAGGTCGGCGGCCACAGCGGTTGGCCTGACCTTTGCTGCATCCGTGATGAGGCAGGTGATACCAGCCGCAATAGCCATGGCCACGAAGGCATTATTCAGCAGGTCACGGTCGGGCAAGCCAAACGAGACATTGCTGGCTCCCAGTGTCATGTTCACTCCCAATTCAGCCTTAATCGCCCGGATGGCTTCCATGACTGCCAATCCCGAGCTGGTTTCAGCTCCCACGGCGAAAGCCAGGCAATCAATGACAATGTTCTCCGGGTCGATTCCGGCTGCCTCGGCACGGTCCACTATCTTATGCGCAATGCTTACCCTCCGTTTCGCGTCCTTGGGGATGCCCTCGTCGTCCTGTACCAGGCCGACGACTGCCGCCTCATATTCCTTGACCAGAGGCAGTACCCTGGTTAAGGAATCTTTTTCGCCGGTAACCGAATTGATGAGCGGTTTGCCCTTGTAGATTCTTATTGCTGCTTCCAGTGCTGCCGGGTTATTACTGTCAATGCATAGAGGTACATCTACCGCCTCCATCACTGCCCGAACCGCCCAGGGGAGCATGGATACCTCGTCGACGCCGAACGCACCCACGTTAATGTCCAGAATATCCGCTCCGGCTTGCACCTGAGCCAGGGCTTCGCTGCGAACAATCTCCAGGTCGTCCGCTTTCAGGGCCTCGGCCAGTCTTTTCTTACCCGCAGGATTGATGCGCTCGCCGATGAGCACCGTGGGCTGGTTTTCAGCAATGACTACTTCTTTCTTGGCACTCGATACTCTAGTCTCCATCAGTCAGTTTCTCCCTTCTGCCGTTTATGATTCGATATCGCCCCAGGTAGCTTGCCTGAATGAAAGTCGGCCCAAAGCTGGGAACACTGGCCAGTTCAATATATTTGGCTTCTGCGGCAATAACCTGAGCCTCAGTTCGTTGCTTGAGGGAAATCAGAGCCAGCTTGGCTCCCATGCCAGCAGCGTTTCCTGCCTGGCGGAAGCGGTTCAGGGGCAATGGTGGCAACATGCCGATCGTCACCGCACTGGCTAGATCGATGTAAGTACCAAAAGCTCCGGCGATGACGACCTGCTTGACATCGTCTTCGGCGCAGCCGCTTTCTTGCAGAAGCACCTGGATGCCGCTACGAATAGCCGCCTTAGCCAGCTGCAACTCTCTCACATCGTGCCCGGTGATAGTGATAGCTGGCTGCCCGCCTCGTTCCTCCTTGCCCACCAATACGACCTCACGCTGTCTCTTGTAGGCACGGACGCGAGGTCGCTTGTCCATTATCCTCCCGCCCTCGTCAATGATTCCGGCCAGATAAAGCTGGGCCAGGGCGTCAAGTATGCCCGACCCGCAAATGCCAACGGGCGGTGCTTCGTCAATAGTCTGGTACTGGATGCTATCGCCGGCTATTCGCAAGCGTTCAATAGCGCCCGCGGCAGCCCGCATACCATATTTGATATGACCGCCTTCGAACGCCGGACCGGAGGCACAGGAAACGGTGGCCATCTCTCCGTTGTTTACCAGGGAAATCTCGGTATTAGTCCCGATGTCCAGAGCCACTACCGGTCCTTCGGCCTGCCTGACTTCCGTTGCCAGCAACATCGCCACATGGTCAGCACCAACAAAACCTGCGATGTTGGGCAGCAGGTGCACGTAGGCTCCGGGAGCGATATCCAGGCCCAGGTCGCGAGCCTTAGCCTCTACGGCCTGGCTGACGGCAGGCACAAAAGGAGAGCGGGCAAGCTGTTTCACCGGCAGATTGAGGAACAGGTGGTGCATGGCGGTATTGCCTACGACCACTGCCTCAACAATCTCCTCGGTGTTAACGCCGACCTCAGCACACAAGTCAGCGCACAGCTCATTGATGGCGTCAACCGCCAGCTTCTGCAACTGCGGGCCCCTCTCCGGTGACTTCGCCACCCCGTTGATACGGCTAACGATGTCCTCTCCATAGCTAATCTGGGGGTTCATTACCCCTTTGGCCACCAGAGTCCGACCGTCGCCGAGGTCAACCAGATAGCCAGCAATCTTGGTGGTGCCCAGGTCTATGGCTAACCCCAACCGGCGGCTTGAGGTAGGAAGGAGGACTATCACCTCGTCATGGCGGGCCATAGCCTGGCACTTCCAGTCCCAAGACCGCAGCCGGTCAGAAAGCGTGCGCAATACGTCAATATCAACCCTCAGGCAGCGTAGCCTACGTCGCCGGTTTAGCTTCTGAAGCAAGCGGTCGGCATCGGCCTGTGGCGCCGACAGGGAGGGAGCTGCCAGTACCAAGCGGCGAGCTTGAACGGCTGGCTCTAGGCGAACTTTTGTCTCCAGCCCCTCCACCTGAATTCGCTGGGATGTGGTCATTGTCTCAGCGGGCACCATCACTCTGACATCGCCGGCGGGATAAGTCTGGCAGGCCAGCCGCCATCCCTTCTTCAGTTCCTGAGAGGTAAATGCGTCACGTTCGCTGGGCGTTGGCTTGGAGACAGTACCACTCAGAACCTGTATCTTGCATGCGTGGCACGTTCCCTTGCCCCCGCATATGCTGCTGATGCCTACACCGAGCCGGCGAGCACAAGCCAGAAGAGACTCACTTTTTTCACACTCCCCTCTTCGACCTACCGGCTCAAAATCAATGGTAGAAGCAGTCATTATCTTTCTAATTACTATCAGTCACGTAGTCGGTGAGGACAGGTCTTCTTGAGGTGGCAGCGGGCACAGACTTCAGTTCGCGTCCACTTTGCCATCTGCGGTCCGATGCCGACGGCCATGGAAACTGATTTGCGAGGGACCATTATTCCTCCCGCGGTCAGGCTCACGCCAATTTCCTGTGCCGGCACCATCTCGAACAACTGCCACTGCTCTGTAATTGGCAAACCAGGCATACCCGGGCTGATAGGGCTGCCCGCCTCGTAGCCGCGGGATGACGCTTCGTCCGCTATCAACTTGCAAGCTTCCTCGGTCAGCGAGTCCACGGCGGCGCTGCCAATGCCGTCCAGCAGGATACCCCGCAACGGCTCCCCCTGCTTGAAGTAGTCTGCCGCCCGTTCTTCCAGTCCGGGACCGATAGTACAAACGGCCAGGGCCAGCTCTTCAGCCGCAGGAAAAAGCGAAGGCAATAACGACCCGCCAACCGCAGTGTCACCCTTTGGCGATAACTGCCGCCGGCTTATCTCAGCCATCGTATATATTTCATAAGCAACAGCTGATTCCAAGAGCTGGGCATTACTGACGCCGGCGAGCAGTTCCCCGATCAAAGTCTTTATCTCCGGCCTGATTTTGGAATTCCTCCTGAACCCCTGCCGCCGCAGCACCTCCCCGATTTTCAAGCCCAGGGGAACATCACGGATTAAAGGCACAGCACAGCCTTTCCTCTTGGTCTCATGCTACCACCTCGCCCGTTTTACGTCTATTTATATACGCCGTATTCCTTGGCGAAGTCAACCATGGTTTTGACGTTTTCCGCCTTCGCCTCGTCGAAGAATGCTCCATTGCACATGATATAACCGCCGCCTTTGCCAGCAGAGTCGATAAGGTTTTTTACACAGTCCTTCACCTGCTGGGTTGTACCCAGCAGCAACAGGTCAGATGGCACGTTGCCGGCGAGGCAGGCAACGGTACCCAGTGTTTTCTTGGTTTTGGCCATGTCGCTCTGGTCAATCATCCAGAGCGTCTTACCCTTAGGTATGTCCTTCAAGACCTCGAGCCGCGTGGTCCAGCGCCCTTCGGCCGCAGGCAATGGTACAACTCCCTCATCGATTAAGCCCATCATGACTTTTCGAAAGGTGGGCCAGTAGAATTTCTTGAACTGCTCATCGGAGAGGAAACCATCGGCGCCTTTATGCAAAGGTATGAATATCAGCGGATGTCCGTTCATCTGTGCTGCGCCGACGCCCATTTTAATCATGATTGGGGTTAGTCTGTCCATGGCTTCGAGGAGCTTTCCCGGTTGACGGTACATGTCCAGCATTACCCCCTTGGTTCCTCTGAGGGTATCGCCGATCACATCAAAAGGCGCCTTGGTAAACCCGCCGAATGCAGCCGGAAATCCTAATCCAATTGCCTCACCACTGAAGGCGCCGACAGCCCCTACCCATTTCAATGCTTCAGCGCCCGCCTCAAAAAGAGCCTTATAGGTTGCTTGAACGGGGGGCAAGCCAAAGGGTATGAAATTAAAGGCGACCCCAAATATTTCGAGTATACCGGTAAGATTGGGCAGCATCTTGAAGCCATCCAAGGCCCCGAATACGCGAGGTAGATATGTACTACTGAAGAAATTCGATGGGTCCTGGATAAGGGCATCATATTCATCTGCCTTCATATATTCGCCTTCATTGCACTGATAAGAACTCCGAGGCGAAACCCCGTGACCAGGCCATGAGTATAACTTGTAGTCAACAATTTCAAACAGCTTTCCCGGACCAGGACCGACGTTGCCTATGTTGACGTCTGGCTCGAAGTCAAGCAGGAATTTCTTGAATGCCATGTTAAGTTTGTCATAGTCATACATGACATCCTGGGGGGTCACTCCAGCATGGTAAACAGGGAAAAAGCTGGGCAGTAAGAAGACCGGCACCCTATCCGGCAATTCCTTCATTTGAATAGCGGCTTCTGTCCTGATTACTCTCTCCCTGTAAGCCCTCTCAGCTTGAGGGCTCTGGAATTTAATGTCATTCCCCTGAAGGTCTTTTGGCGACATCCACCTTTGAAACATTGCCTCCTGCTTCTCATCCGATGACATCTCTGCCCATTTCTTTTCCATTCTACTGCCTCCTTCAAATTCTCCGCTGAGGGATTATCATTTTGCCCCTGCCCATTTCTTGGCCAGGGCTACTCCGGCCATCGCATCCAGCCCATAGGCATCAGCGCCGGTGTACTTCCTTACCTCCTCGCTGATTTGCCCGCCGCCGATCATGACTTTTACCTTGTCTCGTAAGCCGGCAGCTTTCATGGCTTCCACCGTTTCCTTCATGGAGTCAAAAGCCAGCGTCAA
>JAWOFK010000090.1:0-11116 GCA_046497565.1 Dehalococcoidia bacterium | reverse complement strand
AAAAAGTGCCTGAGCCCACGGGACGAACCAAGCAGTTGCTCGATGCCGCCAATATCAAGTTGCCTGCAGTGCTACCATTGAGAGGAGTGCATGTAGCCACCAGGAAAAAGCTCGTTTCTCAACGGCGTTAGCCTCAATTCTCAAGGGGCACTCCGTTCAAGCGAAAATAGCCTCAATTTGGAAGATCTGTTTGAATAAGGAATTCAAGCGGCGGACCAAACCGATGGAAATCGTGGCCGGGGAGAATGCCTGCTATGCTCCGCTGGCCTTTATCAGTATAAAAATGGAAGTACACTGGAGGTCGAACCCTGTAGGGAAAGTGCGCTACAACCTTCGTTCCATTCGTAATTTAATTGAAGGGAATTTCACACAATCCACTTGACAGTACCAGATGAAATTTGAGCGGATTACTGTAAACCCCGAACAGATGGGTGGTGTCCCCTGTGTCAGGGGGCTGCGCATTCCCGTGGCCACTATTGTGGGCATGGTGGCTGAAGGGATGAGCGAAGCTGAAATCCTTCAAACCTACCCGGACCTGAAAAAAGAAGATATCCGTGAAGCTTTGCGCTATGCTGCCGAAGCGGTCAAGGAGCGGGAGCTACCGGTAGTAGCGCCATGAAGTTTCCGGTGGATAATGCCCTGTCGCCGCTAGTTGCTGCTGGACTGCGTGAAGCCGGTCACGATGCCGTTCATGTCCGGGACTATGATATGCAGACTGCAACTGACAGCGAAGTTTTGGAACGGGCTCGTGACGAGGGGCGTATTCTCATTTCGGCAGACACTGATTTCGGTACATTGCTAGCTTTGCGCCAGGAGTCAAAGCCCTCTGTAGTTCTGTTTCGCCGGTCGTCAAGGCGCCCTGATAATCAGGTGGCTTTTCTCTCAGCCAATCTGGCAAGCCTCCAGAAAAGCTTAAAGGAGGGCAGCATCGTGGTGCTTGAGGATACGCGGATTCGCCTGCGTTCTCTACCGGTAGGCGGTGAGGAAACGGCGTCAACCTGAAGGAGAATGAGCGGGAGGTTATGGTGTGCCCTACAGTTTTTGAGTTCAGGCCTCAGTATTCCTCACTTCCGCTTCGGAACAGCCTCCACAATCGCCCCTTTTGTCATTGCGAGACTGACTTCGTCAGCCGAAGCAATCTCGTTGGGAAAATAGCGTTGATTCCCTCTTTGCCAGTTTCCGGGAGTATATAAACCGAAGTAATGAGGTTCGATGGCAAAAGCTCACGAAAGGCTTGCGCTGAAAGATGAGAATCCGGCAATGCGCGACCTGGCTGACTACCAGGTCACAAATCGATGAAATGTTTAATGTGGTCCGGTCAAACGAAATTGACTTTTTGAGCAGCTTTACCAAACCAGCGTGATTCTTCTATCGTGCTCCTACCGCCGATTTTTGTGCAGGTAATATAGCGGGTATAATTAGGTAGGAATGGAGACGATAACCTGGAGGCACCAGTGCTTTGTCTGCAAACGACCGATACAGGGCGGAAACCCGTGTGTTGTTTTCTCAACGGATAAGGCTGGATTAGTTGGAATCTGCCACTCAAAGTGCAGCTACGGCCTGTATCGTTACGGCTACGGTTGGTTTCATATGCATCCGCCTAATTACCTTTCCAGTGAGCAAGTTTCCTTTCTCATGCACTTCTACCTCAAACTCTACAACCTCCCGGGCGGAATAGAGCCGAACGGTCAATTACGAAGTTGTCTTGCCAATTTGCTCAGGGAATACCCGGACTCGATGAGCAACCCGATGGCTTCCTTGCGAATGTGCATGGCTGAACATAAACGCTTTTCACGTACGGGGCCATACGAAGGTGACCTGGAGGCGGACTTCTTGCGCTCCTTAGGTGAGATTCAGCGCTCAGCTAAAGAAATGCCCATCCGTGTGGAAATTTATTTCGGAAGCTAAATGAATGCAACAGACACGACATAGACAAGCGACAGTAGAGCTGAACGACCAGTTCAAACTCGCTCTCGATATTATGGAGCACACCAGTAGGAATATTTTCGTCACAGGTCGGGCGGGCACAGGTAAATCTACACTACTGGAGTATTTCCAGCGCACCACGAAGAAGAAGGTGGCGGTGCTAGCTCCGACTGGTGTTGCCGCCCTCAATGTCAAAGGCCAGACCATCCATTCCTTCTTCAGGTTCAAGCCAGGCGTAACCATTGACCAGGTCAAGAAAGTTCGCTCTGGTGACCAGACTAGGAACATCTATAAGAACCTGGATGCCATTGTAATTGACGAGATTTCCATGGTCAGGGCCGATTTGCTGGACTGCGTGGACAGCTTCCTGCGAATGAACGGGCCACGATCTGGCAAGCCTTTCGGTGGCATCCAGATGATTTTTGTCGGTGACCTCTATCAGTTGCCGCCAGTCATTACCGGGAGCGAGAACGCAGTTTTCAGGTCGCTTTACGAGACGCCTTACTTCTACAGCGCAAGAGTGTTTAACTCCTTCGATATGGAGTTCGTGGAACTGGATAAGGTCTACCGACAGCACGATGAACAGTTTATCGGGCTGTTAAACGTAATCCGAAACAGGTCGGTTACCGAGGAGGCACTGGAGCTTCTCAACCAGAGGTGCTTGCCCCAATTTGAACCGCCACCGCATGACTTCTACGTGTATCTGACTACGACCAACAAACTTGCCGATGAAATCAACACCAGGCGACTGGCATGGCTAAATAGTCCCCTTTATGACCTGATAGGGACGACCGAGGGAGAGTTCAGTGAGGAATATCTCCCGACGCCAATAAAGCTTCAGGTCAAGGTGGGGGCGCAGATTATGATGCTGAACAACGATGCTGAGGGGCGCTGGGTTAACGGTAGCATTGGGAAGGTGATTGAGATAATCCAGAACAGGCGCGGTGACCATATCATTATCGCCGAGTTGACTGATGGAGACATAGTAGAAATCACACCTTATACCTGGGAGATCTTCAGGTTTATCGTTGCGGACGGGCAGTTGAAGTCGGAGGTCATTGGGAGGTTCAGGCAATATCCGCTGATGCTTGCCTGGGCGGTAACTATCCACAAGAGCCAGGGGAAGACATTCGACAAGGTAATCATTGATATCGGAAGAGGGGCATTTGCCCATGGGCAAACTTATGTAGCATTGAGCCGATGCACGACGCTGGGTGGCATTGTCCTTAAAAAGCCCATTCTGAAGAAACATATCTGGATGGACTATAAAGTGGTGGATTTCTTAACCAGGTATCAATACAAAAAAGCGGAACAATCCTGTCCCGTTGACGATAAGGTCGAAGTGCTCAAGAGAACTATCGAAAATGAGGCCGCCCTGGAAATAGTCTATTTGAAACCCAACGACGAGAAATCAAGAAGGGTTATCAAGCCCGAGGCAGTTGGAGAAATGGAATACCGTGGCAAAAGCTATATCGGCGTGCGTGCCTTCTGCCTTAAGCGGAATGAAGAGAGAGTCTTCCGTGTTGACAGGATACTGGACATTCGCGAAGCGTGAACGAGGTTTGGCAGGATTACACCAAACGATGAAAAGTTAAGCCATTGATCATGAGGGCCATTTCGTTAGTAGTAACCCTGGTGCTATAATTCGCTGAGTAGGCTAATCCAAAGTGAGTTTCCAACCGCATAGGCCGCCAGGCTACACTGGCAAGGGAGATAAATCTCTTCCACGCTTGGCCGACGAACTTGAGCGAGTGCTTGCAAAAACTCAACAATCGCTTGAGTACGATACTCTGTGTCTTCCACGTAGTGGACTAGAAGATTTAGCGGGCATATTGGTTGAATTTGCTGAGGACGTCCACAACAACATTGGCATCTGGAATAGCATTGAACGGTATAATACCGAATTTTTTGGTACTCCGCTCCCATTTGTCCTTAAACCCACAGAGGCTATGGGAGAGGAGTCCATAAATGAACACCGCGTTCAGCATCTGCTATGGGTACTATACTCCGAAGTGACTCCACAACTCCTCCTTTCTCCCACCCATCGTGACTTGAAACAACTAGCGGAAACAGTCTCTGATTTCTTAAAAAGGCGCTTTGCCAAAATCCCAAGAGGCTCAAGCGTGAAGAAATTCTTGTCCCAACCAAACAGATTCGGCTGGGATGTGAAAAGAAAACTCATTTGGCTAGGCACTCATTCGTATCTTTTTCGGAATAGCTTCCGAAACTACGTGGAGGACCACGGCGGAAAACCTGAAATTCCTATAATTGACGACTTTGTTTGCGAAAAAACGACTGGATGGTCAGGACTTGGCGTTGTTGATATCCTGGCTTCCATGCTGGATATATCTGAAGAACAGCGATTAGTCCTGCGCGGTTGGTGTGAAAGGCACCAAGCGTACTACCGGATACTAACGAACAAAGGCCAGATTTTGGAAGCCGTGAACGTTATCAACGATAAGCCATATACAGTGAGAATTTCGGCTGACAAGAACCAGTTTGAGGTTGGGAGAATCGTCTTTGGCGCGTTGATACCCTGGAATGGAGAGTGGTATTGGTCAGGCACACAATACGCATTAGATAACGTTACAGAGGAGGCTCTAAAGGAACTCAAGGATACCTTTGGCCGAAAGTATCCAGAGATAGCTTACCGCTATTGTAGCGAACTGGCTGAAAAAGCAAAGCAAGCGAATGCTCTTCAGTACCAGGGATTCATCAACTATCATGGCAATGACCTTGTCATTTATCCCAATGGTCTTGCCATGGCCGCTGATCGCCAAAAAGAGATTCGCCTCCAATGGGAGTCTAAGCCGAAGGAGATAATTGTCAGGGCAATTGAAGAGCACAAACTAAAGGGACCACAGCCTGATATACCCTTTCCTCGTGACCTTCTTGAGAGCGAAAACGGAGTGGCCGTATATTATAACCCAGATGAGGGCACAGAGATTATGACTGGCTTTAGCAATATCGTAAGCGGATTTAAGAAGAAAGGGACAGGCTTAAATAAAGAAGAGGAGAAAGGCATCAGATCCTTCATCTGGTCCAATTTAGTTAGCCCGAAATTTGTAAGGAGACTGGCCCGGGAACATGGCTCTGAGTCCATTGAGGCTGCCTTCCTCATTCGAGGTAGCCATGACGAATCCCATGTTGATTACTTGCTAAGGCGATTTAAAGGCGCTTATTATAGAAGAAGATATCCGCGCATTGCGCTTGTTTAAGACAATTTGGCTGTTGTGCAGCTGGCAACCATGGCATGGCAAACTACCAAAAGACGCAGGAGGCACGAGATGATGTTCAAGTACCAAAGCATGACTGACAGTGTTAAGGCATTATCTAAAAGGGCTTCACGACCTCCAGATATGAGCGAGGCTGAGTTTGACGCCATGTCGCGCGAGGTAAAAAAAGAGAAAGCTCTTCTTCGGTTAAGTGACAGGCAAATATTGGCGCTCAACTTAGACGTGCTCGATGACTGGGAACTGGTTGTCGTTGCCGAGCGCCTGGAGAGTATGGGACACAGTGATTTATCGCTTGAGGCGCTGAAGCGAGTCTGCCGCTCATCGGAGCATAACGTCATGATCTGGTACGGTGACGTCTACTCTGACGTTGTCAATGAACTACGTAACCAGGGAGATTATGAGCAAGCTATCTTCTATCATCAACTTGCTATACAGGAAGACCAAGAATACTGCGATGGCATGAACGCTACGGTCAACGAGCGTGACCTCGGCGAGCTTTATATCGAGGCGGGCAATTACGAGAAAGGGCTAGAAATATTTACCGAGATAGTTCAGCGGGACCCCTGGGATGTCTGGACCTACAATTCGCTGGCCATCACTTACTGTATGTTGGGTTTTCGTGAACTGGCTACGCTTGCGGCACAAAAGGGAATTACGATAGCGAAAGCTACAAAGGATCCTGAGCACTTGCTGGAACAATTTCACGAACTACTTGATGATGCGAAGCACCGTAGCTTCGATCCGAAGCGCAAGCAAATTGCCCCTGAGACATACGGGAAATGGAAAGAGCTTATGTCTTAGCCCTTGCCACATCCACAGCCAGAACCTAAGAAGCAACTGCGAGACTGGTCGTGTTTCTAGAACGCAGGTTGACACATTCTGGCTTCTTGTTCAGCACAACCTATGAATACCGAAATGGCGCGATACACTATAGGCAAGGGTGCTGTCCCTGGAAAATCCGCAATGATTAGTCTTCCAATCCTGAGATCATTTAAGACCATTGCGGATAACCACAGTGATTCCCGTCAGGACACCTTGGCTTAGACCTAGATACCTAGCTCCTCACCAACTATCACCACATTTATCCGCCCCCTGTCCCGGATCAAAGTACCTTCAATAATCACAGTGTAACGGCAGATTCTCCAATCATGGTTGCAGTTAACACAGTTACCTGTTTTCACACAGGGTAGGTCGCCAAATTCTGGTCTATAGTGTTTCACATAATGCCGCTTGGCGTTCATCGGTGCGGCGACATTGTGGATGCGTTCCAGAGCTTCCTTTACATCTTTCACAATTTTATTGACTCCGGCAACAATAATCACCTTTTCTGGTCCGAATATCATGGCCGAAACCCTGTTTCCCCAGCCATCAGTGTTGACTAGTGTCCCATCAAAAGTGACAGCATTTGTGCCGACTAAGAATATATCAGCGGAGAAAGCCTCTATCGCTACTCTCTTCCTTTGTTCTAGTTCAGGAACGATAAGCGAGCCGGTGGCATCTCTCTCAAGTGGGTAAATGACCCTATTTTGTTTACGCTTTCTCAGCTCCGGAATAATCCCTATTTGGTCTATTGTGATTGAATCTCCTCGAGCGACCGTGGCTCCCAGCGGAATCATCTCTAGCAAAGTGGTCAGTGCCTCTCGTCGGGTCGAAACATATTGGGCGTATATATTCTTCCTTTGGAGATTATTTACCACCGTTTCAGCGCGCTGTTCACAGAACCAGCTCTTTTCTTGGCTGAGATCCGTCTCGTCTGTCATATTACTCCTTTTTCTTTATTAATACGGATATTATGACACATATATTTTGGAAAATTATATGCCCGAATTTGGGGTCGATAGATAATATTGACAGCTCTTGAAGATATTGTTGGCGGCACTGCAAGAACCAGCTTTTCGGCCAACGTGATACACAATTTAGCTTTGGGAAAGGGTACTACATGCCTCGTTTTTGTTTTTGCAGGAATGCCATTGTTGCTTCCCCAAAGTAACAACATGACGAAAGGTGTGATCGTTGAGATTAGCAGAATACAGCACTTTGCGTTCCCATCCCGCTAGTCAGCTATTTCAGGCACTGGTCGAGTATCAGCCTGGCAATGCGACGTTCCTCTTCTGAGGCTTCGTGAAAATGGATTTCCATCTGGTATCTGGGCCAGTTACCTGTTCTCTTCCGAATATAGTAGACCAGTTCAGCTTCAATCGCTTCGACACGGTTTCTTGCCATGTCCGGGAAGGTCCATGCCAACAGTTCTGCGCGTCTAAGCTTATCCTTCCACTTGTAGCCATGATAGCCATAGTGACCATCATCAATAAACCCGATTCGAAGTCTGGAACTCATAGGCTGAGACGTAATACCAACATAGCATATGTCTTCGCCATCCTTAACGACATAGAGCTTCTGTATTCCAGATTGTGTATCCGGCGCTATGAAATGCGCAGCCTGTTGACCATTGACTTCTGTGCAACGGCAGACTGAATCAACAATTTGTATTTTGTATCTGTTGAATTCACCTTCCACTGCTTCCCTCCACAACGGCAATTTCTTCCTGTGTGAGGTCGTAGAGCTGATAGACCATCTGGTCAATCTGGCGCTCCAGTTCCTTGACTTCGGCTTGTTTGGCGGGGTTAGAAAGGTAATCCTTGTCTTTGATGATGGCGAGAATCTGGTCAACGAGATTGATAAAAGGCTGCTGCTGGTTTCCGGGGATTCTGGGGACGGGGAGTTGCTCAATGAATATAGCAAATCCCCTACTGGCAGCATCACCTAACTGGGATGCAATCCCTGCGTAGTAAAAGTTCAATAGCGACGAATTCAACACAGCAAGCAAGAATTTACTGCCGGTGTTCACAAAGTAAAGGGTATTATTTCCATAGAACTCTCCATGTTCGTAAGCAAAAGATAATCTATCTCCGACATCCCTGTATATCAGCTTTTCCTTCTCAAACTCATCATAATAATCGCAATCCCGCAGCTCCCACCAATAGTGGCCTTGGTCATCACGATGAAACAGCCCCTTGCCTTTTGCCTTAATCTCGCCGCGTTCAACCTTATCACCGATGTCTTTCAAATACCTATAAATTGCTGGATAAGACTCATTGAAAAACCCCTCAGGGTCTTCTTTGCCCCTATTTCTGTCCGTCCAACCTGACTCTATCTTAATAAGCCAGAGCCCTGCCCATTCATATTTATGTCTCCTTATATCCCTGCCTCTCAATACTGGCTTAAAAACCTCGATGCTCCTAGAGTCTTGGCGACAGAGGTTTTCTTTCGTCTCATTGTCCATGATAAAGGCTTCGTTGAAGCCTGTTATGACACCACGGTAAATCCTGAAATCCCAATCTTTAAGCGGTGTGCCAATTTTTTCCATTTTTGCTTTAAGGGTGATTACCGTTTCATCTCCAAACGCGAAGCATCGAGTGTCCAGAACTGATTGTTTTATTAGAAGCTTATGGCTTCGAAAGTAGTTGGTTATGTCAATATCTTTGTCGAAATCAGATCGGATGTTAAGGACATTTATGGTATTGTCGGTAGGCTTACTTTTTTGAAAGAGAAGGACATTGGTGTCCACTGTAGCGTCAAAGACTTTATAGCCATCGAAGTCAATAATTTGTTTTATTGTGGTTCGATCTTTGAAGAACGTGCGTAATTTTTCACCATATTTTGCTCGCATCCATTTGTTACTACTAATGAAACACAAATGGCCACCGGGGCTTAGAATTTGGTAACTCCGCTCATAGAAATAGGTATAAAGGTCCGATGTGGAATTGTATACCTCATAGCTTTGCTTTTGTAAGGCAGGTTTCTGATCCTTAATGGCTTCTTGCCGTATATACGGCGGATTGGCAATCGCCACATCAAAGCCGCCTTTTTCATCAAAAACCTCAGAAAAGAAGATCTTAAAGTCAAAATCGACCATATAACCTAATGATCTTTGTGAATTAGCTAAAAAGTCCTTGAGTTGTGAATCTATCTGATTCTTTAACTGCTGCTTCATCTTGGCGTTGGTTTCTCCAAAAACTCTTTGCTTTGATTCCTCTATCTCTTTAGTCCAGCTAGGCATATAGGGATATCCCAAGAGTGAGTTGCCGCAGACAATCTTGTAGTCAAGGTTAGGTAGAGGTTGAATCTGTTTGATGTCTTCCTCATCCACCACCAGGGAGAGCCAGAGGCGGAGCTTGGCAATCTCCACGGCACCGGGGTCGATATCGACACCGTAAAGGCAGTTCTGGATGGCGTGGCGCTTGAAGTTGTAGTTTGTCCGGCCCTCTTTGTCCGGCAGGTAGGTGGTGAGCGTATTTCTGGCACGGACAATGTCTGTCATCAAGCCCACCGGGAAGGCACCGGAGCCGATAGCGGGGTCGCAGACCCTGATGCCAGCGAGCTTCTCATCTATCAGCCCGGCATTCCAGCGGACGGCCTGCGGCAGTTTGTAGGAGTAGTCTCGTGTTTCTCTTCCCGTGTTTTCCACACGTGCGTCATGCTCAACGGCCAGTTCTCCTCTGCGGACAAGCGCTTCAATATCCTGGTGGGGGACAATCCCTCGATGGCCCGGTATTTTCAGAGCGGCCTGTTCAGGGTCGGGTTTGCCAAAAAACTTGCCCTGGGGTGGCGGTGTTGCCACCAGGGGCACCTCGCCAGTGTTAATAGCGGTGTCCAGGTAGTTAATCAGGCTTTCCTGGCACATGTAATGGACGATTTCACGAGGCGTATAGTAGGTGCCCCTGGACTTACGGTCTTTGACCTCGAGCAGGTTCTCAAAGACCTTGCCCAGCATCTCCGGGTCAACGGCGACATCCTTTTCTAAAGGCTCATCTTCCTTGACGGTGAAGTTGTAGCGGTCGAAGACATCCAGGATGCCGGTGCCGATGTCACCTTCCTTTGTTTTCTCGGTATTGGAGAAGAGTGCGTTATCCAGAAGGATATCCGTATCAACCCAGTCGTAGTTGTTAAGGGGGTCAAAAAGGCCACCATTGAGGAAAGGAATCTTGCAGTAGAAGCGCGGGTAATACGCTGGATCAACCGTTCCCCGCTCTTCCTTGGCCAGAGCATCATAGAACAGATATTCCAGATAATCATTAAAGAAGTTATCGCCCTTATCAGCTGCCCTGTGGAACAGGGTGCGTAAGAAGCGCCGATCGCCATCGCCCCATCTCCCATCTTCAGGCACACCGAGCCAGCCCTTCTTCTGGAGGAAATAGAGGAACACGACCTGTCCCAGCAGCTTCTTGGCGAAATTGACGGTATCTATACCATTGGCGGCAAAATCCTCTCTTACCGTCTCATACTCACTGATTATCTTCTTCAGTTCTTCGTCAACATCGTGGAAAAGGTCCCGGTATTTCTCGAAGAACTCTTTAGTGACCTTCTCGATATTGAACGCATCCTCTAACTGTTTGATTGTGGGGTCACGGGCATCATCCTGTAGAATGGGAACCAATTGACTCTGGGCGGTATGGCTACTCTCGTTCTTGCCAACCAAAAAAGACCAACGACGGGCCGGGGTGAACTCCGTTCGGATTTTCGTCCCCCCTTCCCAGTGATACTCCATTTTTACCAGAGAGAATCGCCACTCTGCGGGATCCGGGGAGACGAAGGCAACCAGTCCAGCTTCCTTCTCGCCACGTTCCTTGAGGTATCTGGCAACAAAATTCCTCTGCGTGGTACGGGCACGCTCCAGAGCGGTGTCTTTTTGAAGGTAGACGATTAGAATATCAATCTTATTGTCTTCGGGGTCGGCATAAGTGCCGATTCGTTCATAGGATTTTACAACAGATCTTCCAAATTGAGGCTATTTTCGCTTGAACGGAGTGCCCCTTGAGAATTGAGGCTAACGCCGTTGAGAAACGAGCTTTTTCCTGGTGGCTACATGCACTCCTCTCAATGGTAGCACTGCAGGCAACTTGATATTGGCGGCATCGAGCAACTGCTTGGTTCGTCCCGTGGGCTCAGGCACT
>JAWOFK010000003.1:0-8542 GCA_046497565.1 Dehalococcoidia bacterium | reverse complement strand
CTTGAATTTTCTGTACCAATCTCGCCAGTCTTGCCGTCCAATGGCATAGGCGAATGCTTCGTCCTCTGTTCCGATCTCCAGGATGGCCAGAACAATATCCTGAAATACATCCTGGCGCTCGTTTGCTGGTACTTTACGGCTGAAGATATACGCTATGTTCAGCGCATGTTTTGCATTTACTCCTAGTTGTTCAACTTCGAGGCCAATTCGTTTAGTCAATTCGATGAATTCATCGTCATCGCTAAACTTACCTGGCCCGCCAGCTAATACTTTAGCCAGCTTGTGATTCTCTACTTTTACCATTTGTTCACCCCCAACTTATATCTAAATCAGGAGCGACCAGGCTATCGAGCAATATTCAGTTGTTAAGGTACAAGGCTATGATTTCATTGTTGAACAAAAGGATATTTTGTTGAACTTCAAAATGAACCTATATTTTCATGACCTCTTTGGACACAGCGTTTTTGGAACAGATAGATATGAATATGTTGGCCAGGGAAGGATGCTTGCAAGAGGGCTGAGATACTGCCTGGAATGGCCTCAGACGACTTTAAGAGCCAGGTTTCGTAGCTGACTGAAAGAGGTTGCTGCCATCGAGGGTGTAAATCCTTCTGGCATGTCCTTTGACGCTTGGCAGCTGAAGCTAAAACTCACTTCTGCCTCGGCAAAAAACCATCCATAGCTATAGCTATGCTCAGAGTCTTTCACAGCACACTGCTCTGGGACAGATACATGTGGGTGTACAACAAGCGGGAATATTGCCTTGGAGCGGGCTGGGATGGCGCTCAGAATGGCCTCAGGCGATTTTACAAGCCAGTTTTTGTATCTGACCCGAAGAACGTCTTGTTAGGCTGAGTCTTTTCATACTGGAATGGTTTCTGCTGTCTGGCAACTGAAGCCAAAACTCACCTATTGTTTGCTGAAACGCCATCCATAGCTACAGCCCGTATGCGGCTCTCCGGGAATCTCTTGGCCGACGGACGGAACCCCCAGCGTCGTCTCAGCGACGGGGATTGCTTGAGATGGGACTTTATGTACTCCAGTTCAACACTATCCAATTCACCAGCCCATCCCGGCTCAAGCAGTTTTTCCTTATAGAGCTCCAGGAGCCACGGGTCGTTAGCATACCTTTCCTCAAGCGTCATTCGTTATCCTCATCCGTAGAGAGCAAGCTGCGGATTCGACCAGGCAGTGTCGCCAGCCGCCTTGCCTGCTGTCGTTAAGCGAAAATACTTCCGCGGAGGTCCGGGAGGATAATTATCTTGAAAAGATGACGGTTCCTCCTCGCCGGTGGGCTCTACCCAGCCCAGCCGCTGAAGAGTCGAGAAGTAGACCACAAAAGAGTGGTAGCGGCAGCCCTGAGCCTTGTACGGCATACGGCTTAGGTACATTTTGGCAAGTCTTTCAATGTTGTCAGGCTCGATTCGTCGTCCCTCACGCTTAGCCCTCTTCTCCTCCGTTCTCGTGGCCCTGTCAACAGCGGTGGCCTCTCTCAGAGCCGTTTTGTAGTAGTAAAAGACGTCGGCTTGAGGTGCACCAATACTTGGGTCGATTGTTGGTGAGCCGTTAGGGCTGTTACCTGAGAGAAATTCTCGGATGAACCAGCCGCACCCGAAAGGACGGAGAAAACCACCTCTAGCTGGCTTTAGTGGTTCAATAACTATCCATCTCCTTTAGCTGAGGCAATGCAGTCAGACTATTCCCTCTCCCACAGCTTCTGGTACCATTCCTTGTGTTCGTCCCCTGAGATTTTTCTGTATCTGGCCGTAGTGTTGAAGCTGGCATGCCCTAAGTGTTCCTGTAACAACCTGAGTCCATCTCCCGAGTCGTCCATCTTAACCGCACGTACGGAGAAGGCGTCGCGTAATCTGTGAGGTGACACATAATGCATCCTGCCTGTCTCGGGATTGGTCAACCTCGATAATCCCGCTCTCTCGGCAGTCTCTTTGATGACCTGCCATGCGCGATGTCGGTTTATACCGAAGATTAGATTCTTGCCATGTCGAAGAACTGGTCCGCCACGCCGGACATATTCCTCAAGCAGCCTCAATGTATCGACATCAACTGGCAGCACCCTCTGGCGACGACGTTCCTGCTGCTCAACCTGGGCCTTCTCAACCTTGATCCCGCACTTGGCGCAAAACGTATGGCTTCGGCCGAGTCTTTGTTTGCACCCGGTGCAGGACAGCTTTAGGCTGGCCTTAAGATGTTGGATGGTAATCGTGCCATGGTTGAAGTCAATGTCTTCGATCGACAGAGCCAGCGCCTCGCTAACACGGCAGCCAAGATGGAATAACAGGCGAATCAGTAGCCTGTCCCTAAGATTGGTGGCTGCCTTCTCCATCAGAGTGACTTCGCTTGGTTCGACGTATGCCTTCATTCTTCTTGGCCTTTCTTCGCGATTTGGCTACTGCCATATGCTTAGCTTGTATATCGGCGAGGTACGCCTTCGCGATAATCCTCGCAAGAATTTGTAGACCCTGTCTTGGGCCACAGTTCGTTGGCACATCCATTGGCATATATAGTCAGTATATCAAATGACATATTTCCCTATTTTGACAATTTGCATCTTGACAATTGCAGAGATATGCCTTATAATACACTTGTAGTAAGCAGATATGGCATCTGAATAGTTGTCAAGAGGTAAAACGGAAAATGGCAAGAAATTTTTCGAGCATCGATAAGACCAAGTGGTTGCAGGAGTACGAAGGCGGCAAACCCGAGATCTCAATAGCTGGCGATGCAGGTTGCGATGTTCGAACAGTCAAGAAGGGAATTGATGAAGCACGTCGCGAGCGCGATGCGCGGGTTGCTAGGATCGAGCTTCTGAAGGATGCCATGTCGAAGCACCACGAAACACTACTGGGCAGGCTCGGGGATCTCTCCGATTCATTGCAGCTACCACCATGGGACTGGGCGGTACTCTCCTGGCATGATGAGGGGGAGTCAGTGTTCAGTGAAAGAAGCATCGACATCGAGGATACGCAGCAAGATCGAGTTGGCAAGCGTCCGGGGAGTTCTGATATTCGGGGCGAGAAGGTCGATCATATGCTGAAGCAGCACCTGAAAAATGATAAGTTGTGGAGGATCCTGGCGCGGCGGGAGCGGGCGCATCGTTCTCACCGACTAGCAAGGGTTACACTGCAACACAAGGTGGCGGACATCCTTGAGCAAGAGACCGGCTATAGCCTAGAATCAGCTAGCAGCGTCCTGCCTCCATATCTCTGTTCATATACCACCGGTGACCTGTTCTACAGAATGACTCTTCGTCTCGCCTTCGGCGACTATAAGAACGACGCCTGGCAGGATGACATTGTTGTCGATGCAGGCATCGGTTATGTCAAGTATCTCAATCTGATTCTGGCAGAGGTTCCAGAAAGAGCAGATGAATGTAGAGAGAAGCTGCTGCGTGCTTTTCAGAAGATGAGGTCACTGCCTGAGATTAGGCAGGTCGCAACTACCTATCAAGAATTGGAGGAATCAACGTTCCGGGCGAAGCAAGCGATTGAAGAGATCCGGCTGTCCGGGCTTGTCCCAGGCCAGTGCAAGGTCTGTCGTCATCTCGGAATGTGAGTAAGGAGAAGCGTCATGAGGGTCGTAATTTACGCCAGAGTATCGTCGGAGGCTCAGGATGTCGACCTGTCGATTTCGGCCCAGCTCAGGGCCCTGAGAGAGTACGCAGCAAAGCAGGGGTGTCAGATTCTGAAGGAATTCGTGGATGAGGCGGAAAGCGGCCGCACTGCGTCCAGGCCCGCTTTTCGGGAGATGATTGCTCTGGCCAAGACCAAGCCCCCACCGTTTGACGCAGTGCTGGTCTGGAAGCTGAATCGATTTGCCAGGAGCAGGGTTGACTCCATCACATACAAAGCTTTGCTTAAGAGCAAAGGTATCAAGGTCATCTCCATGCATGAACCGCTGGATGACAGCCCCTCCGGTCAATTGCTTGAAGGAGTCATCGAATCAATTGATGAGTTCTACAGCGCCAGTCTCGGCCAGGATATCAAGAGGGGCATGAGAGAGAACGCGCAGCGCGGGTTCTTTAACGGCAGCCGACCTCCTTACGGCTTCCATAAGGTTCCTATACAGGACGGTGCCAAGACCAGACATAAGCTAGAGCCCGATCCGGACGATTCTGTGGCTGTAAAGGTGGTCCGCAGAATGTTCAGCATGGCAATGCAAGATATAGGCACCAAGGAAATCGCTAAAGCCTTGAATTCAGAAGGTTTCCGCACCCGAAACGGAAAACGGTGGGGAAAGACCACTGTCCATAAGATCCTGACTAATGAGGCCTACTGCGGTACCCTGCTCTGGGCTGGCAGGCCTGGTCATCCGGCCATTCGTAGCGGCGATCCTCCGGTGCGGGTGGAGAGTGCCTGGCCCGCCATCATCGACCCAGCTACATTTGCGCTGGTACAGGAGAAGATGGCTTCCAGAAGGCCAAGGGAGATTCATCCCCGTACCCTGCCCAGTCACTACCTTCTGAGCGGTCTTCTGTTCTGTTCCTGCGGACACGCCATGGTAGGCCGAAGCGCGAAGTCCCATCAGTACTACTACTATACGTGTAATGGAAGCTTCAAGAAAGGCAAGGACACCTGTGATGCCAGAGCATTGCCGAAGGATAAGTTCGAAAGACTGGTCATCGAGCAGGTTAAGGAGCGGGTGTTGAACCAGGATTCGCTACAAGAGCTGGTCGGGCTGGTTAACCAGGAACTCGACTCCGGAAACGACATTCTGAAGGAGAAGTTGGATGCCACTACTGCTGAGCTCAACGACGTACAAGCAAGGCTGTCAAAGCTGTATGATGTGCTCGAGACTAACAAGCTGAGCATCGATGACCTGGCTCCCAGGATTAAGGATCTGAGGTCGCGGCAGGAGGAGCTAACCATGGCGAGACTTCAATTGCAGCTTAAACAAGGCACAGGCAAGGCCAAGTACCTAGATGCGCGAATGGTAAAGGCCTATGCCGAAGACCTCAAACGCCTCCTGGATGAGGCTCGTGTCGCCGAGAGCAAGGCTTTCCTCCGCTCATTCATCAAGAGGATTGAGATCAATGGGGGAAGCGCCAGTGTACATTACACTGTGCCTGTGCCGCCAGACGAAGCGAAGGGAGAGTCTGTTGGAGTTCTGCCTATGGTTACCCTTGGTGGAGCTGAGGGGATTCGAACCCCTGACCTCCTGCTTGCAAAGCAGGCGCTCTCCCGACTAAGCTACAGCCCCAGGGCCAACTATTGTATCAAATTATTCTGCGAACTTCTTGAAGACAAGGGCGGCGTTGGCTCCACCAAAGCCAAATGAATTGGAAAGGGCTACGTTCACCTGTGACTTCCTGGCTGTATTGGGGACATAATCCAGGTCGCATTCAGGGTCCGGAGTATCGTAATTTATGGTAGGCGGTATAATACCATCCCGGATGGTAAGAACAGTGAAAATAGCTTCTACCGCACCGGCTGCCCCTAACAAATGACCGATCATAGACTTGTTGGAGCTTATGAACACCTTCTTGCTGTGTTCCCCCAGGGCTGCCTTTATAGCTTTGGTCTCAGATGCATCGTTGAGAACAGTAGATGTTCCATGGGCGTTAACGTAATCAACGTCGCTTGGGGAAATACTGGCGTCAGTCAAGGCCAGCGTCAGACACCGTGCTTGATTTTGCCAGTCAGGCTCGGTTACGTGAAGGCCATCGATGTTGGAGCCGTAGCCGATAAGCTCGGCATAGATTCTAGCCCCTCTTCGTATAGCTGACTCCATTTCCTCCAAAATGACAACTCCAGCGCCCTCTCCTGTTACAAAGCCATCGCGGTCTTTGTCAAAGGGGCGGCTCGCCTTCTCGGGCTCGTCATTCCTACGGGACAGGGCTCTCATCTTATCGAATCCGGCAATGGCCACGGGAATAATGATGGCGTCGCCCCCTCCAGTAATCATAATATCTGCTTCGTCATATTGAATAAGTCTGAAGGCATCACCAATACAATGACTGGCACTGGCACAGGCAGTAACCACACATTTGCTCGGTCCCCTCGCGCCAACAGCCATGGCAACCTCTCCTGCTGCCATGTTGGCGATAAATGAGGGGATGAAGAAAGGGGAGACCTTCTCCGGCCCCTCCTCGTGAAGGGCAAGAAGGTTCTTATCATACGTTGTCATGCCGCCAGCGCAGGAGCCCAGCACCACTCCAGCCCTACTCGCATTACTTTGATTTATAGCCAATCCGGCATCATCCACTGCCATGCGCGCAGCCACCAGCGTATATTGGGTGAAGGGGTCGGTCCTCCTGACTTTCTTCCTCTCCAGGAAATCTTCGGGGTTAAAGCCCTTGATCTCCGCGGCAATCTGGGCCTTAAGACTGGAAGGGTCGAACTTGGTGATTCTGGCTACACCTGATTTGCCCTGGCACAGCGCCTGCCAGGATTCTTCAACACCAATGGCTAAAGGGGTAACGGCGCCAAATCCAGTGATTACTACTCTTCTTCTAAGTGCCCTGCTCATTCTTGTTCAACGCTTAGTCTCGGGCCCCCAAAAGCTCCGAAGGCTCCTGTCCTAACACCTGCCAGCGCCATCACAAGGTGTGGAGAGGTTATGAAGGCTTATTCCATGAATGGCTACCTTCTAGATTTTTGCTTCGATGTAGTCAAGCGCGTCCTGAACGGTCTGTAGTTTCTCTGCATCCTCATCGGGGATTTCGATTTTGAAGGTGTCTTCCACCGCGGTAATCAATTCAATAATGTCCAGACTATCAGCATTGAAGTCATCAGCAAACGATGCTTCCGGGACAACTTCTGATTCATCAACCTCCAGCAGCTCCACGATTAACCCTCTTAACTGCTTAAAGGTTTCGTTCTCACTCATTTTCTTGCTTCCTTTCTGGCGCTAACTCCTTAAGTCCTTACTTGAATTATGCTGCCCGGGATAATCCCGGTTGATTTACCATTTGTGACAAAGTATTGGTTGCCTGACATTGTCAGCACGCGTCTAATAATTCAGTTTTCCCTGGACTCTAACTTGTACTATATCACACCCGCCGCTGTCAAGGGAATCGGGTGTTCTGTAGTTCTCAAGTTCCGAAGGAACAAGCTGGCTCCCCGGGCAGGACTCGAACCTGCAACCAAGCGGTTAACAGCCGCCCACTCTACCATTGAGCTACCGGGGAACGAATGCGCTAGCGCAAGTGCTCAAATTTGCCAACACTGATTTTCGCATCTTTCGGGATTTTACTCAAGCTGCCTTTCTGTAAGTCTCTGCCTCAGGGCCAGCCTCATCTTGCTCAATTATCACTGTGAATCTATTGTTTGGCGTACCCTGCTGTCTCCCCTGTCGCACTGTGCGAGATATAACCCTCATCGACAGGCAAATTCGGTTGCTGGGCAGCTTGCATGGCCAACTCGTCGCAGCGGATGTTTTCAGCGTTTTCTGCATGCCCCTTAATCCATCTGAGGTGCACCTCATGGCGCTCGCATAGTTGCAACAGCCTCTCCCAGAGGTCGGGATTCAACGCCTTTTCTCGTTTATTGCGCTTCCATCCATTTGCTCGCCACCTCTGAGCCCATCCCCTCGACATCGCCTTGACCAAGTACTCGGAATCACTGTACAAGGTCACCTGGCACCTCTCTCTTAGCGCCCCTAATCCGACAATCGCAGCCATTATTTCCATACGGTTATTGGTGGTTCTGCGATAGCCACCTGATAGCTCTTTTCTCTCACCCTGATAGAGGATTATTGCTGCGTACCCGCCGGGGCCAGGATTGCCAATGCATGCACCATCAGTATATATAGTCACGTGCTTAACTGTTTCCATCACTCTTTGCCCTGGAAGGCCACACCCTGGCTAACAATAGGATGAGGTGTATTTTTAACCGGCTCTTACGGCTAGGCCTCTATCTTGTCTCCTTGCAGTTGGCTGCCGGGCCAGGATTCGAACCTGGGCTAAAGGATCCAAAGTCCTCTGTGCTACCGCTACACAACCCGGCACTAAAAGTTACAGGACCTCTCGAGCTTCAGGGAAGCCCGGTTAACCTTCTTTCAATCCGTGGTGCCGAAGGTCGGACTCGAACCGACACGGGGGTTGCCCCCCAACAGTTTTTGAGACTGCCGCGTCTACCATTCCGCCACTTCGGCCTCAAAGTATTCTTAACGACCGCGTTGGTCGAGACCTGCTCGACTCGTCCAAGTACCACATTGTTAACATGATGCCCGAGCTTTGCTCTTGCCGTCTTCTCAAGTTGCTTGAAAGCGTCATTTCCATGGTGCCGAGGAGCGGAGTCGAACCGCTGACACGCGGATTTTCAGTCCGCTGCTCTACCACCTGAGCTACCTCGGCGCCATGGATATTGTAGGTTTTCCCCATCTCAGTGTCAAGCAAGTTAGGTTGAGGCCGGTTAATAGCACTGTTTTTTCATTCTGAGCCACTACTTTGTCATTCTGAGCGAAGCGAAGAATCCCAGGGATTGTTCATCGTCCCGGTTTCATCGGGACTCCTCAGAATGCCATGGGGAATGTGAATCGAGCTGCTAGCTTGGGGCACCGGGTTTGACCAGAGGGATGTGGG
>JAWOFK010000097.1:0-7931 GCA_046497565.1 Dehalococcoidia bacterium | reverse complement strand
GGGAGTACTGCCAGTTTCCACAAACACTCAAGGTTCTCGTTGATTTGCTTGAGTAACAGGACCGGGTTCACGCCATGGTAGGTTGCTGCCAGTTCCTGCTGCTTTGTCTCTGTGAGCACTCCGAATTCGAGTAATCGCTGATAGGGTGTGCGTGCCGTATCATAAACCTTGTGCACTTTGGCTCCATGCCTGGTTTTCTTCACCAGCTTCATCACCGGTTGGAAGAAGTTGACATAGAGACGAACCAGGTCGTAAACACGATTCAGTACCTCTAAGGCTTCTCTGGAGTTATAGCGGTCGTAGCCAATGAGTCGTCTTACAACCGACCAGTTTTTCTGCTCCACATGACAGCTGTCGTTCTTTTTATAGGAACGGGAGCGTGTAAAGGTGATTTCTTCGCGCTGACAGTAGGCGAAAAGGTGCCGGTTAATGAATTCGCCGCCGTTGTCTGAGTCAAGCCCCAGGAGGGGAAAAGGTAAGCGCCTGCGTACGTGGTGTACTGCACCACCCACCCTTTCCTGGCCTTTTCCCCATACGCACCTGCACTCGGACCAGCCAGTAGCCACATCCACCGTAGAGAGGCTATTCAAGTAGAAACCCTCGGTACTCTCTCCACAGTGGGGTACCAGGTCAGCCTCGACAAAACCAGGACGGTTCTCTTCCCAGTCAGCAAAGGTGCGGATCGGGATAGAGCTTTTAAGCAGGCTGCCCGGTTTGGTAGTGCTGAAAGGGCGGCGTCCTCCCAGCCGGCGCCAGGGCTTTAGTAAGCGGTCAATGGTAGCCGGGCTCATTTGACATAGTTCAGCTTCGATCTCAGCCGGTATGACGGCTTCACCGTGTCTACGCAAAATCCTGATTAACTCCGGTAAAAAGGGATGCAGACGTTTCGAGCACAGGCGGTCGGTAGCTTCCCAGGCAACTTTCAGTGCGTCAACCACGGCTGAGCTGTACTTGCGTGGACGTCCCTGCCTCCTCTTAACTCGCGGCTTGTTTACCTGATGCAGCAGGCGAATTGCAGCTTTGCGGTGATACCCTGTCACTTCGGTAAACTCGTCCAGGATCTTACCCTTGACTGCCCTTGAAGATCGAAGATACCGCCACCGTACTGCCTCAGTGTATTCCTTTATGCTTATGCTAGTCATGATGCCTCCTTCTCTCGGTAACACTTATTCTGAGGCAACTATACCATCTTCGGTAACAAAAATTATAAGTCAATTCGCCCGTTTGATATTTGCCTGCTTTCTTGCTAGACTACCACGGGAGCAGCGATGGAAATAACTTTAAGCGTTATCAAAGCAGACGTCGGTGGCTATGTCGGACATTCTTCTAGTCACCCGGATGTAATAGAAAAGGCTAAGGAAGAGCTGGAGCATGCCCAAGGCCAGGGGTTGCTTATAGACTATCACGTTACAGTTTGTGGCGATGACCTTCAGTTGATAATGACCCACCAGCAGGGCGAAGACAGTGCTCAAATCCACAAGTTGGCCTGGGATACCTTTCTGGAATGCACCAATGTAGCTAAGCGCTTGAAGCTGCATGGCGCAGGACAGGACCTGCTGGCCGATGCTTTCTCCGGTAATGTCAAGGGGATGGGACCAGGTACAGCTGAGATTCAATTCTCCGAGCGCCAGGCTGAAACGATAATCATATTTATGGCAGATAAGACGGCGTCTGGCGCCTGGAATCTGCCGCTATACAAAATATTCGCTGACCCCTTCAACACCATCGGCCTGGTTATCGCCTCCAATATGCACTCTGGCTTCACCTTTGAGATCCACGATGTCAAAGAGAGCAAGAAAATCAGGTTCAGCGCTCCTGAGGAAATCTACGACATGCTGGTTTTCCTTGGCGCACCAGGCCGCTACGCCGTCAAAGCGGTATACCATAAGGATAGTGGTGAAATCGCTGCTGTTTCTTCTACTGAGAGATTATCTCTCATGGCAGGCAGATACGTAGGCAAGGACGACCCGGTTTGCATCGTTCGCTCCCAGGGAAAGTTTCCCGCCGTGGGTGAAATACTGGAACCCTTCGCATCTCCTCAAATAGTAGAGGGCTGGATGAGAGGCTCCCACAACGGCCCATTGATGCCGGTAGCTATCCGGGAAAGCAATCCCTGCCGCTTTGATGGTCCACCAAGAGTGGTAGCCGCCGGTTTCCAGATAGCAAATGGCAAGCTCGTTGGGCCTCGTGACCTCTTCGATGACCCCGCTTTTGATGAGGCTCGTCATCAGGCAAACATTATGGCGGATTTCCTCCGCCGAATGGGTCCGTTCGAACCCCATCGCCTGCCGCTCGAGGAAATGGAATATACCACTATGCCTGAAGTGGCGAAGAAGCTGGCGCCGAGATTCCAGGACCTCTGATTTGCCCAAAGGGTATAAATGCCTGAGCTTCTCTTAGCTAGCTCCAATCCAGGGAAAATCAAGGAATACCGATTCCTGCTGGATGGTGTTGGTTATCAAATAAGCACGCTGACCGAACAAGGAATAACAGAAGTCGTCACTGAGTCGGGGAACAGCTACGAGCAAAACGCTCGATTAAAAGCCATTGGTTACGCCGAATTAAGCCAGCTCGCAACTCTTGCTGACGACTCGGGGCTGGAGGTGGACGCCCTTAACGGAGAGCCGGGTGTGCAATCAGCCCGCTTTGCTGGTGAAGCGGCTACCGATGCAGAGCGGGTGAGCCTTCTCTTAGCTAGACTCAACGGCGTCCCCTGGGAGAGGCGAACGGCCCATTTCAAGTGCGTTATTGTTATCGCTAGTCCGGGGGGTCATTCAGAGATATGCCGTGGCGAGTGTCATGGCATGATCGCCTTTGAGGCTAAAGGAGAAAATGGTTTTGGCTATGACCCTGTTTTTTACCTTCCTGAGCTAGGCAAGACAATGGCTGAACTTCCTTTGGAGATGAAAAACCAAATCAGCCACCGCGCTCGAGCAAGCCAGAAGGCGCGACAGGTGCTACAGCAACTCCACATCTAACTCCTGCATCAAATCATTTGAGTAAGTAATCCAACCCGTTCACCATTGAACTGGTCAAGGGGCCTTGACATGCGGTCGAATTTGGACATAATAGGCACAAGTGACGAGATTTTCCACAATATTTGAGGAATATTTGCTGAAAACTATTGACATTCGAGTAATAGATAGCTTATCCTTGTATAAAAAGGGAGGTGAACAGATGCAAGCATACTGTATGAAGTGCCGCGCCAAGAGGGAAATGAAAGATACCAAGAGCATAATCATGAAGAACCGTAGGCCGGCCACTCAAGGTGTGTGTCCCGTATGCGGGACCAAGATGTTCAGAATAGGGAAGAGCTAAAGCTAATAGTGTGGGTGGCAGAATCACCGCGAGGCTGGGTATCGGTGCACAAGGATACCCAGCCTTCCCATTTCCGACCATTTCTGGGGTTGAGGTTATCCTCGCCCACAGCCAGAACCGTTTCTGAATCGGTCGTTGGGACTTAATTGAGCCAGCCCGGAAAAATCCATGGGACGCTGAGTATCCCTAACTGTATTAAGCGCGTTATTAAGAGCACTACGACACCAGCCACAATTACGCCCAGCCCGACGGCAGGGAAGGCTCTCTTCCAATCCATACCCAGTAGCCAGGCCAAAATAGTCCCCGTGTATGCTCCGGTGATAGGCAGGGGCACAGCCACAAACGAGAATAATCCCCAGAAGCCATATCTCTCTACTTTGGGCTCACCTCGTTTTCTTAAATTGGCCAGATACCTGTCGAAAAAGGGGATTCGGGACAGGAGCTTAACGTAGAAAAGGCGCAGAGCAAAGAAGATGGGGAAGAATAGCAAAGCGTTGGCAATGACCGCTATGCAGAAAATAAGCAAGGGGTCTAGCTCATACTTCAATATGCCTAATGGAATCCCACCCCTTAATTCACTAATGGGCGAAACGGTGGCCAGCAAGACCCAGGCTATTTCCCTTGTCATCATATGCTTCCAGGAGAGCGGCGCTTATGACTGCGAAGCATAGTTTAACACATCCCAATGCTGTCGGGACTACGGCACGTTCTTGTTGCCAAGCGCCTGATTCTGTGCTATTTTCTTAACTCAGCTTAAGGCAGAAAATGCAGACAAGGAAACTATTCGGCACCAGCGGAATCCGCGGCGTAGTCAACGAGGATCTATCGCCTGACTTCTGCCGCCAGGTTGCCTTAGCCATAGGCACTACTCTCCCTCAATCATCCACGGTTTGTATCGCTACCGACACCAGAACAACCAGGGAGATGATTAAGGAAGCGGTCAGCTCAGGCTTGCTTTCTTCCAGCATAAACGTGGTTGATCTCGGCATCTTGCCTACCCCGGCCCTGGCATTGCTCACCCGGGACCTGGGCTTCGCTGCGGGAATCATGGTCACGGCCTCTCATAATCCCCCCGAGTTCAATGGCATCAAACTCTTCACCGGGAACTCGCTGGGATACAGCCAGGCGGAGGAGGGGGAGATAGAAAGAGTTTTTTTCGAAAAACAATTCCGTCAGGGAAAGAGAGGAGGTCTGGAGCAGGGGCATGGTATGAAAGAGCGATACCTTTCCTTTCTCAAAGACCGGTTTTCTGCGCTGGGACTCAATCAGCAGTCAAATGTGGGCGGCAGCCCGAGGGATGGCGTCAGGTTTCCCAAAGACAAGCCTTCTGCGCCGGGATTCAACAACCAGCTAAGAGTTGTTGTCGACCCTGGCAATGGCGCGGCCTCCGGGTTTGCCAGCGACATCTTCGTCCAGATGGGCCTCGATGTAATACCTGTAAATGATGAGCCCGACGGCTTTTTCCCGGGCAGAAATCCCGAGCCCAAGGCAGACACCCTGCAAGGCACAATTGCATTCCTGAGACAACATAATGCTGACCTAGCCGTATGCTTTGATGGCGACGCCGACCGCGTTGTCTTCTGCGATAAAGACGGTTTCCTCGGCTTCAACGAGTGTATCGCCTTCATCTCGAGGCTGGTCATCAAGAAAACAGGAAGGAAAAAGGTGGCCACCACGGTGGAGGCGGGAACTCTTCTTGACCTGGCGGTGAAGGACCTGGGTGCGGAGGTAGTGAGAGGCAGAGTAGGTGACGTCGCCGTCGCTTATCTAGCACAGGAGCTCGACGCCGCCCTGGGGGTGGAAGAGGTAGGCGTCTATATCATCCCTGAGGCGGGCTATTACCCCGATAGCATTTTCGCCTCCCTGTTCCTGTTAAGTCAATTAGGCGATGCCGGCCAAATCAGACAATTCTTCCAGGGTATTCCCAGACTATACTTCGAAAAGGCAAAGATTCCCTGCCCCAATGAACTTAAGGAGTCGGTCATGGCGCGGGCAAAGGAAAAGGCTCACCTCTTTGGTCCCCATGAGGTAAATGGCCTTGACGGCCTGAGGCTGGAGTTTCCTGACTCCTGGATGCTTATCAGGGCCAGTGGCACCGAGCCCATTATCCGGGTAATCTCTGAATCGACATCCCAGTCACAGACCAACGAGCTCATTGTCAAAGGCACAGAGCTCGTTCAGAGTCTGGTGGAGGTGAGCACATGAAAGCGGTATTTCTCTGCGGCGGCAGCGGCAAGAGGATGTTTCCCATCGCCGAAGACAAATTCCTCCTCGATTTTCTGGGCAGGCCATTGCTGGAACATCAAATAGAGACGGCCCACGCGGCAGGCTTGACTCAGTTTGTAATCATCGGGAATCCGGAGAACATAGGCAAGATAGAGCAAATAACGAAAAGGTTTCCCGGCATAACAGTAGACCTTGCTCTGCAAAAGGAGCCGCTGGGCATCGCCGACGCCCTGAAAAGCGCTCAACCATTTCTGCACGGGCAGCTCCTGATAATAAATCCCAATGATGTCTTCTCAAGCTCCGCGTGCATCAAGATCATCGCCGAAGCTGAGAGAGCTACCGCCTCTTCTTACATGGTGGGTTATCAGGTGGAGAAATACTTCCCCGGAGGCTACCTCGAGGTCAATGCCCAAAACGAACTACTACACATCGTGGAAAAGCCCGATCCCGGTGAGGAACCCAGCAACATGGTGAACATCCTGATTCACTGCCACAATGACCCGCAAGAACTCCTGCGCCATATTAAAACGGTGCAGACCACCAGGGACGACGTCTATGAATGCGCCCTGGACGACATGGTGAAGGCGGGACACAAGATCAAGGTGGTTCCCTACGATGGTTTCTGGGCGCCGATAAAATACCCCTGGCATATCTTCAAAGTAATGGAATATTTCCTGGACAATGCTCAGTCTTACATAGCCCCTTCAGCCCGCATCTCCGAGAAAGCAACCATCGAGGGAAAAGTCATCCTGAGCGATAACGTCAGGGTACTGGAAAACGCTGTGATCCGAGGTCCCGCCTATGTCGGGCCAAACTCCATCATCGGCAACAATGTCCTGGTGCGAGACCACAGCCACATTGGGGCCAAGTCCGTTGTCGGCTATTCCACCGAGGTAAAGCATTCCTACATCGGCGATAATTGCTGGTTCCACTCCAATTATGTCGGCGATTCCATCATAGACGACGATTGCTCTCTGGGTGCCGGTACTGTGCTGGCCAACTTCCGCCTCGACGAAGGGAATATCCGGATAAAAATTGGCGACAGCTTCCTGGATACCGGCTATGATAAGCTGGGGGCAATTATAGGTCGAGGTTGCCGCATCGGAATAAATGCCAGCCTCGTGCCCGGTGTCCGGGTGGGTCCTGATTCTTTCGTGGGACCCCATATATGTTTGCGGCAGGACCTGGAAGCACATAAGATAGCTTTGCTTGAGCCCCGATACCAGATAAGGGAAAACAAAACAAGACTCGACGAAGACAAAAGAAAAGAGCTACTGGAGAGGTTATAGAGTCTGTGGAGTTCCCGGTCGGTCTGAGCGTAATGGAAGGTTAAAGATGGGCGGCATTATTGGCTATTGTGGCAGGAAGCCGGCAGTCCCCGTCGTTCTCGAGGCCCTGAAATGCCTGGAATATCGGGGCTATGACTCGGCAGGCATAGCTTCCCTGTGCGACGGAGAACTTGTCATAAGGAAGGACGCCGGCAAGATTGACGAAGTCGTCCACAAACACAAGCTGGCAGACATTCCCGGCCATATCGCCATCGGGCACACCCGCTCGGCAACCCATGGCGGTGTAACCCAGTTCAACGCCCATCCTCATTCCGATTGCGCCGGCAGGCTAGCTGTAGTCCACAACGGCATTATCGAGAACAGCCAGCAGCTCCGCAAGGAACTCACCAGGGCGGGGCACCGGTTCGGCTCGGAAACCGATACCGAGGTCATCCCTCACCTCCTCGAAGATGAGCTCAAGAACGGGCATTCCCTGGAACAGGCTGTGCTAAACATAGCTCCCAAATTGGAGGGGTCGTACGCTTTCCTGGCCGCATGCCTCGATGACCCCGACAAAATCACAGGCACAAGGAAGAATAATCCCCTGGTTGTGGGCATCGACACTTCTGACTATTACGCCAGCAGCGACGCCCTGGCCTTCGCTCAATACACCGACCAGGTGATGGGGCTGGAGGATAATGAGGTGGTGGTGCTGACACCGGCAAAGATTGAATTCTTCGATGCCCGGGGCAACAAGCTGGTCAAGCAAGCCAGGAAACTCGACCATAGCTGGGCCAGGACCGACAAGGAGAGCTGCCAGCATTTCATGCTCAAGGAGATAATGGAGCAGGCTCAGGTGCTCGGCCAAACGGTCCACCAGGACGGGAAGAAATTCACCAGGATTGCCCTCGATATCCTGAGGGCAAGACAGGTTATCATCACCGCCTGCGGCACCTCCCGCTATGCTGCCCTGGTCGGCCGCTACCTCTTCTCCCGGGTGGGTAAGAAGTTCTGCGATGTCGTCATGGCCTCTGAATTCGGCTATTTTGCCGACTCCGTGGACAAAAACACCGCGGTCATCGCCGTTTCCCAGAGCGGCGAGACCGCCGATGTGGTCGA
>JAWOFK010000026.1:0-4467 GCA_046497565.1 Dehalococcoidia bacterium | reverse complement strand
ACGACTCTCGGAGTAGGTGACGATAATACCGCTTACCTCGCTGAGTGGAGTAGCCTGTATCGATATACATCGTGTCCACACTATAATACATTACAGGAGATTTGTCAAGGGTTATTCCCCATAATTATTAGTGTGCACTTTCTCGAGATAACCTGAGGCTGTTTGAACGTGATTCCGGCTGGAAGATCCGTTGGAGGGGTCCCTCTCGATCCTGGACCTCAAGCGGTAGACGTTGAGCTTAAGCAGCTCTTTATCATCACCGGAGTTCGGCCCCCAGACATAGCGGAGCAACTCGGAGGCGGTGCAGACCCGGCCTTCGTTCTGGGCCAGATAAGAGAATATCCTGTATTGAATGGGGGTTAGCTTTACCGGCCTGCCCGAGATGCATACCTGGCGGGTGGCGTAATCTATGGACAGCTTGCCGTCCAGGAAAAAGGAGAGACCGGGCTTGTGGGGGGCGCAGCGGCGGAGGATGGCATTGACCTTGGCAATAAACTCCATGGGGCTGAAATATGGCGGTATCCAGTCATCGGCACCTATCTCCAGAGCCTTTATCCTGTCCGTGACATCATCGCTTTCGCTGATAACAATGAGAGGTAGATCAGAGAAGGCCCGAATCTGGCTTATGAGGTCAAAGCAGTCTTCAGGTGACGACACTTCGCTGCGCCCGGGAAGATGAAGCAGGGCCAGGTCAAAATGGTCACTATGCACCAGCTGCAAGGCCTCGTCTGCTTCATCGGTGCGCAACAGGCTCGCATCGGGCCATCTAACCTTCAGAACCAGGGGAATATACCTGGATATCTCCTCCGGCAGTTTCACAAACAGAACTTTCATGCCAATCCTCAAACAAACAACCGACCTTCGTCAGGTCGGTTTCGCTATTGACTCCGCCGGACCCAAGCGACCACTTACAGGTCCGGCCTCGCCGTCCCCTCACGCACGACACGATACTGGAACTCTCGGTCTATCCCTGCTTACACCTCCACTTGCCTGCTACCAGGTTTCGTCGACTGTCCCACTCTCACCTCCGGCCATAACTCAATTGTTCTCGGGAGACCTACATCAAGGATAATCTAGCTATAGGCGAAAGTCAATATCATTAACTTAATTTTTCTTACCAATCTGGACTTCTTTCTTATAGCGGTCAGCGATCAGCAGTCAGCTTTCGGCTATCACCATTCAGCCAATCCCCCGAGATTGCCACATCCCGACAGGTCGGGATTCGCAATGACAGGACAGGAGGCTAACCGGCCCGCCAGTCTGTCCTCAATAATGTAACGAAACTGCGCCCATTTTGTTACAACTATTCCGTCCACGTTGGGGGATGTCCGGGGAGGGGGGGTGGGAGGCCACGTGGGGCTGCGCGCGGTTGGCTGCAAGCAGACATGTCCCTATTTCCCATGACTTTTTTCTAAGAAAACTGATACTTTCGGGTGATTGTGCGGTTAGCTGGAGTAACGAGGGCAAAATAAGGGCATACCGCATTAACTCGCGTGGCGACCGCAGATTCAAGCGCGAAGAAGTCGACCGATTCCTGACGGAATTGAACGGCCAGTCAAACCTGTGGGAAGAAATAATGGGCCGGAGGTAGATTCCGCCCCTACCAAATCCTGAATCCGAATGCGGCAGACGAGCGATCAGCCATCGGCGGTCAGCACTCAGGCAACCCCACCGAGATTGCCACGCGCCGACTTGTCGGCGCTCGCAATGACAAGGGAGGATAGTGGGCGCTCGCAATGACAGGGGAGGATAGTCGGCGCTCGCAATGACAGGACGCGAGGCTGAAGAGTCGCACTACATCTGTCTCAGCGACAGGCGTAGAAGCCGGACTGCTGCTACTTCCACCCACACTATCACGTTGGCCACTATAATGCGCTCATACAAGCCAAACCAGCCTGTTTGGCCGACCACGACTACCCCCGCCATCAGAAGCAGAGCCAAAACACCGGCCACGACTGTATAGACGAAAATGCTTTTCCAGTTGGGGTCGCTCTTGAGGCTGGGCGCGAGCAACAGAATAGCGATAGCGAATAACAGGCCACTGCCGAGGGATGCGACCGTGTGGATTGTTCCTTCGACGGTACGTGGAGCACCGGCGGGGTCCATCTGGAAAGCCCCGATCAGCATCAGCCCGAAGCCGCAGAGAGCAAGAAGTCCGATACCGGCATGGAAGCCCCGTGCTCTGCGAATGTTGAAGTAGAGCCCGGCGACAAAGAACACCTCCAGTAAGCCCATAGCCAGAAAACAGATCGACTGTAGCCAGCCGATGGGAGTCAGGGCCAGACTGCTGATTGTATCCCTGACCATGCTGTAGCCGGGGGTAGATAGGGACGCCGCCAGGTCGCCGACCACCACCACAACGGGTCCCACGATACCGGCCAGGGCCGGGGCGCTGTGGATGTTCAGGCGTTTAAAGATAGACATCGGCCTCGATATACCGGGCGGCATCGGCGTTGGCTATTCGTGGTGGGTAGTCCATCCAGTCGGCAACTTCACGCATAATACTGCCTTAGCGGTATGGTAGTCAAACGAGTTCACGCGAAATGGATTTCGCGACTGTGCTCCTTCTCATGCTCGGCAGAATGGTTTATAATGTTCAAATACAGTAAGGAGTCGCGCAGTGAAAGTAATAGGAATAGTGGGCAGCCCGAGGAAAAACGGTAACACAGAACTGTTAACCGCTCATACGCTTAAGGCAATTTCTGAAGAAGGGGTGGATACCGAACTTATCCGGTTAGCCGGCCTGGACATAAAACCGTGCAATGCATGTATGGTGTGCAAGGAGCAGGAGACTTGCCCTATCGAGGATGACCTGTTTCCGCTGTACCTCAGAATGAAGGAGGCCGACGGCATAATCCTGGCCTCACCGGTGTATTATGGCTCGGCTACGGCGCTGATCAAGGCACTTATGGAGCGTACCGGCTACATCTCGCGCTGGAATGGCGATGCCTTCCGCGGCAAAGTTGGCGGGCCACTGGCGGTGGCACGGCGTGCCGGCAAGAACTTCACAATTGCTCAACTTACCTACTGGTTTCAGATACTGGGGTTCTTTATCCCCGGTTCTTCGTACTGGAATGTTGCCATCGGCCGGGAGAAAGGCGAAGTGGAACAGGACGAAGAAGGGCTCACGACAGCCTGGAACTTCGGCAAGAACGTGGCCTTTCTGGTCAAGAAGGTGAGGGGGTGAGATTGCTTCGTCCCGACGAAACGAAATCAAAACTTAAACATAAAAAGTCAAAGTTACAAATCAAAGTTCAAAGTTAAGATTCCGGGTGTTCTGAGCTTGCTATTTCTAATTTTTGCTGTGTCATTTTGATTCTTGCTGTTTGACCTTTGATTTCACATTGGGCATTTGGGCTTTGTCATTTGGGATTTAGCAGAATCACGGATTCTGCTTAGTCGGCTTCCATCCTGGAGAAGAAGTAGGCGCCCAGAGTGGCCAGGACCAGCGACAGGACGAGAAGGACGACGAAGTTGAGCCAGAGCGGAAAGGCGGCGACGCCGATGAGGGTGCCCCTCAGGCCGTCCACCCCGTAGGTAAGAGGATTAACGTGCATGATATATCTGACCCAGGACGGCATGGCTGCCATGGGGAAAAAGGCGCCCGAGAGGAAGAATATGGGAAGTGTCATCAAGGGGATTATAGCCATGAAGCTTGCGGTATCAGTCAGTCTGGTGCCCAGAATGAGGCCAAGTCCGGTAAAGGCGGCGCAGGTAAGAACCATCACCACTATGGCCAGGAAGAAGCCCGACACGCTGGCCAGTTTGACTCCCAGGGCCACGGCCACTCCCACTATAATCAGGGCCTGCATTGTGGCCACGGTTATGCCGCCCAGGCTTCTGCCCAATATGACGGAAAACCGGTTAACAGGAGCTACCATGACTTCCTTGAGAAAGCCGAATTCCTTGTCCCAGATAACCGAAGCCCCGGCCATGGTTGCCGAGAAGAGCAGGGTCATGCCCACAATCCCCGGGGCCAGGTAGTCGAGAAAGTCTATACCGGGCGGCATGCCCGGTATCTCCCGGACCGGCATGAAGCTCATGGGCAGGCCCATGAACACAAGAAAAAGAAGAGGCATCAGCAATGAGCCGACAATCCTCATCCTTATCCTGAAAAACCTCTTTATCTCCCGCAGCCACATGGTATAGATGGGCAGCGGGTCTATAATTCTGCCAAACTCGATTGTCTGCATGCTATTTTCTGGCCCTGCTTCTGATGGCCATCGCTTTCCACAGCGCCATCAGACTTCCTTCCCCTTCCCTGATGGTCTTTCCGGTGTAACAGATCTTCCAAATTGAGGCTATTTTCGCTTGAACGGAGTGCCCCTTGAGAATTGAGGCTAACGCCGTTGAGAAACGAGCTTTTTCCTGGTGGCTACATGCACTCCTCTCAATGGTAGCACTGCAGGCAACTTGATATTGGCGGCATCGAGCAACTGCTTGGTTCGTCCCGTGGGCTCAGGCACT